>CAZLEE010000040.1:0-27339 GCA_964558455.1 uncultured Verrucomicrobiota bacterium
CTTATGCTCAAACGTCTCGGCTGAGAAATACTGACTTTTCAAACAGGCTCTAACAATTGCGTTCGGGAGGTGGGAACCAACGGCATCATTACCACTGTGGCCGGGAATGGGACTAATGGCTCCTCTGGCGATGGCGGCGCGGCGACCAATGCCGAGTTTAACGATCCTTGCGGCGTGGCTGTGGATGGGTTTGGCAACTTGTACATTGCGGACGCTGGCAACGACTGCATTAGGGAGGTGGGAACCAATGGTATCATTACCACCGTGGCCGGGAATGGGACTTTTGGCTATTCCGGCGACGGCGGCGCGGCGACCAACGCCGAACTGGGCGGCCCAAATGGCGTGGCCGTGGACGGGTCTGGCAACCTGTTCATTGCGGATTACAACAACGATTGTATTCGCGAGGTGGGAACCAATGACATCATCACAACAGCGGCAGGGAATGGAACCGCTGGCTACTCTGGCGACAGCGGTTGGGCGACCAATGCCGAACTGAACCATCCAGAAGGCGTAGTTGTGGATGGGTATGGTAACCTGTATATTGCGGATTTTGGGAACAACCGCATTCGAGAGGTGGGAACCAACGGCATCATCACCACCGTGGCGGGGAACGGGACTAATGGTTACTCCGGCGATGGCGGCGCGGCGACCAATGCTGAATTGCACTCTCCTAATGGCGTGACCGTGGATAGGTATGGCAACTTGTATATTGCGGATGCTGGCAACGAGCGCATTCGGGAGGTGGGAACCAATGGCATCATTACTACCGTGGCGGGTAATGGGGTCGCCGGCTATTCTGGCGACGGCGGCGTGGCGACCAATGCCGAACTAAACAATCCCTGGGGTGTAGCCGTGGATGGGTTTGGAAATCTGTTCACAGCGGATAACGAGAACCAACGCATTCGCAAGGTGGGAACCAACGGCATTATTACCACCGTGGCGGGTAATGGTAAAAATGGCGACTCTGGCGATGGCGGCGCGGCGACTAACGCCGAATTGTGGTACCCGGCAAGCGTGGCCGTGGATGGGTTTGGCAACCTGTTCTTTGCCGATCAGTTCTACGACATAATTCGCGAGGTGGGAACTAACGGCATTATCACCAGAGTGGCGGGGCATGGAGTTAGTGGCTACTATGGCGATGGCGGCGCGGCGACTAATGCCGAATTGTCCAGTCCCTCTGGCGTGGCCGTGGATGGGTTTGGCAACCTATACATTGCGGATACTGGCAACTACCGCATCCGCGAAGTTGTTTACCCTGGGACAAACCTTGTGTTACAGGATGTCGCCACCTGTAACGCCGGTAGTTATAACGTGGTGGTGACCAGTCCCTATGGCAGCGTGACCAGCAGCGTTGTCACGTTGACAGTCGTAAAAATGACTCCAGTGGTCACATGGACCAACCCGCTTCCCATTATTTACGGCGCGGCTTTGAGTTCCAGTCAATTGAACGCGGCGGCTGGGGTGCCTGGCAGCTTGGCCTACAATCCAACCAACGGCGCTGTTTTGGACGCTGGCACCAACACGTTGTCTGTTGTTTTCACGCCGACTGATACGGTTGATTACTGCGGCGTGACCGATTGCGTCAGTCTGGTGGTGTCGCCTGCTCCCCTGACCGTGACGGCATCCAATGCGACTTGGTTCGTTGGGCAAACAATGCCGGTGTTGACAGGAACAATCGCCGGTTTGACCAACGGGGACAGCATCACGGCGGCTTTCGGTTCCGCCGCAACAACCAACAGCCTGCCGGGCCAGTATCCAATCGTGCCCAATCTCGTGGACCCGAATGACCTTGAAACCAATTATACGGTCACCCTGGTCAATGGCACATTGACTTTGGCAACGGTGTCGCCGTTCAACCTGGCCCACTTTGGATTCGCGTCCTCCAACGCGTTTCAAATCCAATTCACCAACACGCCCGGCGCGACGTTCAGCCTTTGGACCTCGACCAACCTCTGCAATTGGACTCAGATCGGCACAGCCACCGAGAATTCGCCCGGCGTGTACGAGGCCAGCGATTCTTCGGCGACAAATTGCGGGGTGCGGTTCTACCAACTGCGATGGCCGTAGGAAGAGAAGGCTAAAAATCAAAAACTGAAACGCTGAAACGCTGAAAGCAGAAATCGAGTCAGGGTTCGACTGAGTCTCACCCTCCCGAGAGGTGGGGGGCGGCTCAAAACAAGGCTGTAGGCTAAAATTGGGGAAAGGTGGCGGGGAACTGGCTTGCTTCCGCAAGGGAGCGGAAGTAAACAACTAGATGGTTTTTACTTGTACTGTCAATCAAATATTCCGGCGCCGCCGGCCGGGTGAGGCCGGGGGCGGGAAGGGAAGGGGGGAATAGCTGTGTCGGTCGCCTTTTTGCTTTTTATCGCGGTTTGCGGGGTTTTGGCGGGCATCCTGATCGGACGGGTGTCGGAGCGCCTGTGGATGGCGGCCATGCTGACGAGCCTGGGCGCGACACTGGCGGCGGCCATCTCGGTGCTGGCGGGCGGGGCGGATTGGGAATGGCGCGGCGGGTTTCCGGTGGGCGGCGAGTTGCCGCATTTGCGCATGGATGGGATCAGCGCTTTCTTTCTTGTTTTGCTTTGCGTGGTCGGCGGGGCTGCCACGGTTTATGGGCGGGAGTATTGGTCCGAAAAGGCGCATCCGCGTTCCGCCCGGACCGGCCGGGTGTGGTGGAGCGGCATGATGTTGAGCATAGGGTTGGTGTTTGTCATTTCCAACGGGCTGCATTTTCTTATTGCCTGGGAATTGTTCGCCGTCTGTTCGTATTTCCTGATCCCCCTTAACCGCCAGAAGCATGAAGCGCGGGCGGCGGGCTGGCTGTATCTGGCGGCGTCGCACGTTGGCGCGCTGGCCTTGTTTGCGTTTTTTGCCACGCTGGCGGCGCGCACCGGCAGTTGGGAACTCGGGCCGATGCGCGAGCACGCGGAATTGGCGCCGTTGTTCTGGCTGGCTCTTTTCGGTTTTGGTTTGAAGGCCGGGTTGTTTCCCTTGCACATCTGGCTGCCTTCGGCCCATGCCAATGCGCCAAGCCATGTTTCCGCCGTGCTGTCGGGGGTGACCATCAAGCTGGGCATTTACGGGATAGTGCGTTTCAGCGGCTGGCTGCCCATGCCGGCGGGGGCGGGTTGGGTGGTGGCGGCGCTGGGGGTGATCAGCGCGGTGTTGGGGGTGGTGTTTGCGCTGGGACAACATGATCTCAAACGCCTGCTGGCGTATCATAGTGTTGAAAACATCGGCATCATACTCATCGGACTCGGATTCGCGTTGGTGGCGGTGGAGCAGGGGGACACGGTTTGGGGCCGGTTGGCGCTGGCGGGCGGACTGCTGCATGTGTGGAATCATGGTTTGTTCAAGGCGTTGTTGTTTTTTGGGGCCGGTTCGGTGCTGCACACCACCGGCACGAGGGAGATGAGCCTGATGGGCGGATTGTGGCGCGCGATGCCCTGGACAGCCGGGCTGTTCGCGCTGGGCGCGGCGGCGATTTCCGGTCTGCCACCGCTGAACGGGTTTGTGAGCGAATGGCTGGTTTATCTTGGATTGTTTGACGCCGCGATTTTGCGCGGTCCCGCCGCCTGGGCCGGTATTTTCGCCGCGGTCCTGCTCGGAATGACGGGAGCTTTGGCGCTGGCCTGTTTCATCAAGGTATGCAGCGTGGTTTTCCTGGGCGCCCCGCGTTCGAAGCAAGCGGCCCAGGCTCATGAATGCGGGCCTTTCATGCGCGGGGCGATGATCGCGCTGGCGGGTGCGTGCGTCGTCATCGGGCTGGCCCCGATTCTTTTCTGGCCGGCGATAGCGCGGGCGATGGGGGCGTGGCGTCCGGTGTGGGTTGCGACGGCGGCGCCTGCGTCGCTGTTTCCGCTTGGCATGGCCCATGTGGCATTGGCGGCGGTTGCCGCGCTGGCGGCCTGGTGGCTTTGGCGGCGCGTGCGGCGGAATGGACTGGCGCGCGCGTTGACGTGGGATTGCGGTTACGTTGCCCCAACCGCCCGCATGCAATACACGGCGGGTTCGTTTGCCGGAATCATCACCGAATGGTTTTCGTGGATATTACGGCCGGCGCGGCATGAAGAGCGGCCGGAAGCATTGTTCCCGGCCAGCGCGAGTTCGACGGAGCATACCCCGGAGGTGGTGCTGGAACAAATCGTTGAGCCGGCCGGCGGCCTGATATTGCGTTTGTCCACGATGGTGCGGCGGTTGCAACACGGGCGGGTGCAGTCCTATATCCTGTATGTCTTGGCTGGCGTTGCCGGGCTGGCGGCGTTAATTCTGTGGGGGGGGGCGCCGTAGAGGCGGAGGTTTGTAATCTTAGTTAGCTGCATTTCGTCGTCATGTACTTGAATCTCATTCAAATTGCGGAATCGTTTGGCGTTGCGGAAAGGGTCGTGGAGGGCTGGATTCGCGACGAAGGCATGCCGTACACGCGTGACCGGAATCGCCTATTGTTTGATCGGGTCCAGGTGTCGGAATGGGCCGAGACGCGCGGTCTGGCGGCGCGCGCGGGTTATCTGGCGCCGGAGAAATCGGTTTTGTCCCCGCACTTGCGCATCGGGCCGTTGCTGCGCGCCGGCGGCATCTGGCGGGACGTGTCGGCGTTGGAAGCGCCGAATATGTTCGAGCGCATCGTGAGCGCCCTGCCCGGGGCGACTGCGCCTGTCCGGCAATTACTCAGCCAGCGTTTGCGCGCGCCGGGCGGAGTGACGATCTCGCCCATAGGCGACAGCTTCGCCCTGCCGCATCCCGTGATGCGCATCACCCTGGGCCACGAAGCGGGCACGGTGGCGTTGTTGTTGCTGCGCGAGGCACTGACGCTGACCGAGGCGCCGGCGGACGACGATCCGGTGACGCGATTATTTTTCTTTATTGCGCCGTCGCCGCGGGCGCATCTGGATTTGCTGGGGCGCCTGAGCCGCAACCTGGCGGGGGGGCCGTTGCGCGAACTTCTTCTCAAGGGGGCGAAGGACGAGGAGATATTTCAGGCGGTGGACGCGATAGACGCACTGTCAACTGAAACATCCCAACCGGAGACGAAATGATCCGGGGCATCGACTTCATACTCCGTCTTGCGCTGTGGCTGCTGCTGGCGCCCCTGCTTCCGGGCATCATCAACAAAGTGAAGGCGTGGGTGGCGGGCCGGCGCGGGCCGCCCGTGTTCCAACTTTATTACGACCTGGCCCGCTTGTGGCAAAAAAGCGTGGTGCTGAGCACATTGGCGTCGCCCGGCTTTATCATCGGGCCGGCGGTGGCGTGGGTGGCGTTGATGGGGGCGGCGATGTTGATGCCGCTGGGGCCGGCGGGGGCCGTGTTCAGTTTTCGGGGCGACGTGTTGTTATTGATCTACCTGCTGGCGCTGGCCAGGTTTTGCACGGCTTGGGCCGCGATGGAGACGGGGTCCGCATTTGAGGGCATGGGTTCGGCGCGCGAGGTGAGTTACGCGGTGCTGGCGGAAGCGGCCATCATCGCGGCGGTGCTGTCGCTCAGCGTGCAGACCGGGAGTGTCACGCTGGTGACAATGCTGTCGCCGACGACCGGGGCCGGCGCGGTGTTGCTGGCGGCGGGCCTGTTTACCGTTTTGCTGGCGGAGAATTGTCGCGTGCCGTTCGACGATCCGAATACGCATCTGGAGCTGACGATGATTCATGAAGCCATGGTGCTGGATCACAGCGGTCCGCCGCTGGCCGTGATATTGCATGGGGCGTCGATCAAGCTTTTGCTTTGCGCCGTGCTGCTGACCGAGGCGGTGCTGCCGGTGGGGAATTTGCCGCCGCTGGCCGCCGCCGGCGCGCTGGCCGGAGGCGTTTTGGCGGTGACGGTTGGCGTGGGGGTGGTCGAATCGCTGCTGGCGCGGTTCGCCTTTCGGCGGGTGCCGTTGCTGCTGACCATGGCTTTTTTACTTTGTATGTTTGCGTTGCTCATGGCGTGGAAAGGGGGCGTTGAATGAACGGGACCCTGAATTTGCTTATCGGTCTGGCGATGGGGCTGAACCTGCTTGCGCTGGGCGGCAGCCGGTTGCCGTCGCTCATTCGCATCATGTCGCTGCAAGGAGTGGTGTTGGGCCTGCTGCCGCTGTTGATGGAGCATGAATTCGACTGGCGGATAGGCCTCGTTGCCATCGCCACGTTGATGGTCAAGGGCGTGGTTAATCCCAGTCTCCTGCGGCGGGCCATGCGGACGACCAGCATCGAACGGGAGGTTGAACCGTATATTGGTTTCATACCATCACTGCTCATCGGGGCCGGCGGCGCGATTGCGGCGGTGGCCATGGCGCAGAAGCTGCCGCTGCTGCCGGAACAGACCGGATCTCTCCTGGTGCCGGGAGCCATTGCCACGATCCTGACCGGTTTCATCCTGCTCGTGGGCCGCGTCAAGGCCATATCGCAGGTCTGCGGTTATATGATTTTGGAAAACGGCATCTATTTGTTCGGTCTATTGCTCATCAACTCGATGCCGCTGCTGGTGGAAACCGGACTCCTGCTTGATCTTACGGTGGGTGTTTTTGTCATCGGCATCATCCTGGATCGCATCCAGCGCGCTTTTGATTCGCTTGACACACGCAAACTGACCGCGCTACGGGAATGAAATCACTCCTCCTTATTATCATGCCCCTGGCGGGGGCGGCGCTGGCGGCGGCCTGGCCGAATAATCGCACCCGGCCCTGGCTGCTGCCGTTGGTCGGACTGGCGCATGTCGTGCTGGTGTTCTGGCTTTTTGTGAATCCGCCGGTGGTGGCGCCGGAGGCCTGGCTGGGATTCGATCCGCTGGCGCGGGCGGTTTTGCCGGTGGTGTCGTTGTTATTCATGATTTGCGCCCTGTATGGCGTGTCCTATCTCCGACTGTGGCCGGAAAGGCCCAACCGGGTGTTCGTCGCGTCGCTTTTGGCGGTGTTGGGATTGTTGAGCGCGGGACATCAGTCCCGGCATTTGGTGTTGCTGTGGATCGCGACCGAAGCGGTCACGATAGCCTGCGTGCCGCTGCTGCATTTTAACGGCACGCCGCGCGCCTTCGAGGCGACTTGGAAGTACCTGCTCGTCGGCGGCACGGGGATCGCGCTGTCGTTGCTGGGGACTTTCTGCCTGGGCTATGCCTCGTTGTGTGGCGGCGGGCGGGGCGATCTGACGCTGGTGGCCCTGATATCGCAAGGGGCCGGTTTGTCGCGCCCCTGGGTTTTGACGGCGTGGGTGTTGTTGCTGGTCGGTTACGGCACGAAGATGGGTCTCGCGCCGATGCATACCTGGAAGCCCGATGCTTACGGCGAATCGCCGGGCATTGTGGGGGCGGTATTGGCGGGCGGCGTCACCACGGTGGCGTTTACCGCGATTCTGCGGGTGCATACCGTGATCGGCGCCGCCGGCGCGGGCGCAATCGCCGACCGCACTTTGCTGGCCATCGGGCTGTTTTCGATGGTGGTGGCGGCGTTGTTTTTGTTGGGCACGCGAAATTTTAAACGGATGCTGGCCTATTCGAGCGTTGAACACATGGGCATCCTTGGCATGGGCGCGGCTCTCGGCAAGGCGGGCATGGCGGCGGCGTTGTTTCATGTCTGGAGCAACGCCCTGACCAAAGGCTTACTGTTTTTGAGCGCCGGAAATATCCGTCGCGCCGCCGGTTCCACTTCGATTGATGACGTGCGCGGCATGTCCCTCGTCACGCCGCGTTCGGCGGCGATTTTTGTCGCCGGGATGCTCGCGGTGACGGCCTGCCCGCCGTTTGGGCCGTTCTTTAGCGAATTGCAAGTGGTGCGCGCCGCGCTCGCCGCCCGGCACGGCCTCGCGATTGCCCTGTTTCTCGTCTGTTTGCTCCTGTCCTTTATCGGCATGACCCGCGTGGTCTTTGCCGTGGTGGACGGGCGTCCGCGCCAGGCGGCGAAACACATCGGCAAACGCTTTGTTGAGACGGCGGGAGTCGTCATGCCGCCGCTGTTGCTATTGGGTTTTTCCTTGTGGCTGGGACTTTTCACCCCGGCGATATTGCGGGACGCATGGCAGGCCGCAGTCGCCCAACTTTTTCCCCAATCATGAGCGACTCCAATTCTTTTGCCTTCCTGGCCAACGCCACCAGCCTTCCCTGGGCTGAAGTGCCCGCCTGGCCGGTGACGGAATTTGTCCGCGCCACCGCCGCCGAATTGAAACGCGGCGCGCGCTTGTGCGCGTGGTTCGGCGTGCCGGAGAGTGCGGGCGCCAGCCTCGTCGCCGTGCTGGCTTTCGATTGCGACAACACCCTCGCCGTCGCCCGCAGCACGCCGTTTACCGGCGGTTATCCGTCGCTCACGACGGAGCATGCCCAGGCGCATTTATTTGAGCGCGAGGTTTGGGAACAATACGGCCTCGTGCCGGAGGGGCATCCATGGCTCAAACCCGTCCGGCGCATCAAGGGCGACGCCCCGGCCAACGGCGAATTTTTCCGCGTGGACGGCGGCGAAATTCACGAAGTCGCCGTGGGGCCGATTCATGCGGGCGTGATCGAGCCGGGTCATTTTCGTTTTCAATGCGCGGGCGAAGAGGTGTTGCACCTGGAGATCACGCTCGGCTATCAGCATCGGGGAGTGGAGGAGGCGATTCTGGGCGGGCCGCATCGCGCCACGATGAGCCAGATGGAAACCGTGGCCGGCGACAGCACCATTGCCCACGCCACCGCTCACGCGACGATCATGGAAACCCTCGCCGGGAGCGAGGCGCCGTTGCGCGCCCAATGGCTCCGGGCTGTTGCGCTTGAATTGGAACGTCTGGCCAACCATACCGGCGACATCGGGGCGCTGGCCGGCGACGTTGCGTTTCTGCCCGCGTTCTCGGCCTGCGGCAAAATTCGCGGCGACTTTCTGAACCTCACCGCCCTGATTTGCGGCAACCGTTTCGGGCGCGGCTTGGTGCGGCCCGGGGGTTGCCGCCACGATCTTGAACCTGATCGCATCGCGCGGTTGACAGAACGCTTGACAGCTTCGCTGGCCGATGCGGAACAGGCGATGACGTGGTTCTGGGACGCGGCATCGCTCCGGGCGCGTTTTGAAAATGTCGGCGTCGTCACGTCCGCGCAAGCCGGTGAGATCGGGCTGGTCGGGCCGCCCGCCCGCGCCTGCGGATTGGTGCGTGATGTGCGTTACGATCACCCTGCCGGCTGGCACCGTTTCGCGCAAATTCCGGTGGCGGTGTGGCCGGGCGGCGACATCTTTGCCCGCGCCCGCGTGCGCTCGCTGGAGATTCAACGGTCCGGCCAATACCTTCGCGAACAACTCATGGTCCCGGCCGAGGGGGACGTTCGCAGTGAACTGGCCCCGTCCGTGCCCAACACGCTTGCGCTGGCGTTGGTTGAAGGGTGGCGCGGCGAAGTCTGCCACGTCGCGCTCACCGATGACCATGGACGCTTCCGCCGCTACAAGATCATCGACCCTTCGTTCCGCAACTGGACCGGAATGACGCTTGCGTTGCGCGGCACGGCCATTTCGGATTTTCCGATTTGCAACAAAAGCTTCAACCTTTCTTACTGCGGGGTTGATTTGTGACGACGCTCAAAATGTTATGTTCGTTTTTGACACCATAGCCCATCGTCTGAAGCGCGGTTGCGCGACCATGGCCTATCCCAAAGGGCCGGCCCCGGCCCTGCCGGATCGCCATGGCGGCGCCCTCAAAGTCGATGCCAGCCAGTGCGTTGAAGGCTGCGACGCCTGCGTCCCCGTCTGCCCAACCGAGGCTGTCACCCGGCCCGCCGGTCAGGCCGTGTCTCTCGACCTGGGACGCTGTATTTTCTGCTCGGCGTGCGTCAGCGTCTGTCCGCCGGGCGCCATCATTCAAACCGGGGATCACCGCATGGCCGCGCGCCGCCGGGAAGACCTCGTGCTCGGCCAGCCCGGTTGCGAACAAATCCGCCTGGCCGCTGCGCTTGACACGAAACTGCGCAAACTCTTTGGCCGTTCGCTCCGCCTGCGCCAGGTGAGCGCCGGAGGGTGCGGCGCCTGCGAAGCCGACACCAACGTGCTTGACACCATCGGATGGGACCTCAGCCGTTTCGGCATTCAATTTGTCGCCTCCCCGCGTCACGCGGACGGCCTGCTCATCACCGGCTGCGTTTCGAGGAACATGGAATTGGCCTTGAAAAAAGCCTGGGCCGCGATGCCGGAGCCGAAAATCGTCATAGCCGTCGGCGCGTGCGCGATAGCCGGGGGCCCCTTTGCCGGCAACCCGCAGATACTGAACGGAGCCGGCTCAATCCTCCCGGTTGATCTCTATATTCCCGGCTGTCCGCCGTCCCCCATCACGATCCTGGACGGCCTGCTGCGCCTGCTCGACCGCCTGGAAAAAAATCCGTAGAGATCGCAGGGGCGACACTTGCCTTTTCTGGCAAGCCCCGGCCAAAGTTTTGATCAGATAGCGCTTGCCAAGCGGACGGCCTCAAGTGCCACAATCGGCGTCGGAGCAAAGACCGGATGAAAGCGTCACGCGCAGTTCTTTTCCTAATTTCGATTGCAATCTTGATCGGAATCATCCTTGTGCTGGCTGCGTCCGGCCCGCGTTATGAGGGACGGTCTCTGACGAGTTGGTTGCAGCAATGCGCGGAGACGCCACTGATGGAGACCCAACGCCTTGCGGAAGCTCAAGCGGCCGTTCGCGCAATCGGAGCCAGACGGGCATTGCCGAAGCTGGTCAGTTTGGTGGAAAGCAAAGAAGACCCGGTCAGTCGTTGGATGATCGCCAAGAACCACGAATTGCGCACACGCGCGCGCAGGCCTGAAGATTTTTTTGCGTGGAAATCCGCAGAAGATTTTCAACAGTTTGGCATTGCCGGTTTTGAGGTGTTGAATACGAATGCCGCACCCGCGGTTGAAGAGCTGGCAAGGCTTCTGGACCAGGCGGATCACTCTTTCACCGCCATGCGATGTCTGTCAAGCATCGGAAAGCCGGCTGAACCCGTGCTTTGCCGGGCGCTCACAAATCAAGATGAGCGCGTCAGAAAGTGGAGTGTTGATGGTCTGGCGGCGGTCACCGATGACGTTGCGGTTTATATCACACGAATAAAGGGCCGGCTTAAGGATCCTTCCGCTGCCGTGCGGGAAACTGCCGTGGATGACATTGGAATTCAAACGTCCGCGCCCGAATTGGCTGTTCCGCTGTTGGTTGCGGCCCTAAAAGATTCTTCTGACGCCGTCAGCGCGGACGCCGCGAATTCGCTGGCCAATTTCGGCACCAATGCGCTGGAGGTTTTCCCGATCTTGCGCAATTTGGTTGAAGGCGGCGGCAGCAACGCGGCCAGCGCGGCCATGAAAACGCTGGTTATCATTGCGCCCGACGAATCGTTCTCCATTTTGACGAACAGCATCGCGCGGGGAAGACCGGCGGTCGATGACGCGGTGCGGACATTGGCGGACATCGCGCCGGAAAAAGCGCTGCCTATTGTTCTCGACCGGGTTAAATCTCCGAATCCAGGCCGGCGACTCGCCGCGTTTGCGTTGTTATGCCGTTATCCGATGAATTCAAGAATTGAATCAGCGATGCAAATCGTCGCCGCTGGATCGGATATTGAACTGGCCAGACGGGCGAAAGAGATTTTGACGGAGAAATATGAAAAAGAGCATCCGCTGGAATCAGAATTTTCAGGTGAGACAAGTTGCGAGGGGAAACCGCTCGGGGAATGGTTGAAGATGCATGATCGCGAAGGCGAATATTCCGAGGCTGCAAAGCAAGCGATCCGGCGCATGGGAACCAACGCCATCCCGTCGTTGTTAAAGCGGCTTGTCTTTGTGAAGCCGCCCTTTGGCCTTCCCGCTTATGAGGTGAACATTGATGCCATGAAAGGATTCATCAGTTTGGGCGAAGATGCCCAATGGGCGCTCCCCCAATTGCAGGCCATCATGGATGGGCCCAACAGCCAAATCGCCATTGGCGCCATGATATCCTCGTGCGGCACCGGGTCCAACGCCATACCCATCTTGATCAAAGGGCTGACCAACCAATTTCCGGACGTGCGCGATGAAGCGGCCTGCTGTTTGTCAGGCGAATTTGGCGCTCGATTTCCCGATCAACGCAAACTGGCCGCGCCTTTATTGGTAAAACTTTTGCACGATCCCGATGAATACGTCCGCCGCAGCGTGACAAATGAACTCAAGGAAATTGATCCGGCGGCGGCGGCAAAAGCGGGAATAAAATGAAAACGCGCGCCAATTTCGCCGATTACGTCCGCCAGACTGGAATTTTAGCGGCGACAATTCTCTCCGCCTCCTCCGTCCGGGCCAACCCCATCGAATTGCCTCAAAAACCCCTCACGCTGGAAATCTCCTGCACCATCGCTGCCGCCATCCTGCTGGAAGTGATTTGCATTTGTTTGATTCTCCGCCGCTCAGGAAGGCCGCGATTTTTCATTCTTTGGTTGGCGGGCATGCATCTTTTCACCTATCCATCGTTTCTGGGCCTGCTGTGGATGCTTCAGGATATGCGACCGGCTTTTGCGGCGGCGATTGGCGAAGGCGTGGTTGTCCTGATCGAGGGAGTTTTGATTTATTTGATTTGCCGTTTTATGGCCCCAATCAGAGCAGAACTCCGCCCGCCATCAATTGCCCAATGTTGGCTGGCCTCATTTATCGGCAACGTTTGTTCGGCGGTGGCCTTCCCAATTTTTCTGGCGATATATGAACATCTCACCCCGCATTGATCTTTATTCCTTTCTGGCAAGCCCCGCCAGCCGGGAGGATTGGACTTTGGCGGTTTCGCCGGCTTGGGACAGATGAATTGTTTCGGGATATGGCGGCCCCCAAGCCAGGCATATGGGGAGAACACCCCATTGCGCCCACAGGCTCCCCAAGACTACCGTTCCTATCGTGAGAGATGATGAAACACGGCCAGCCGGCACGTCGAATGGATGACTATGCGTACCGTGTACTATGTGCTTCTTTTTGTCTGCCTGCTTCTCCTCCTCTTGTGCGTGGATTTGGTCCGCTGGCTAATCTCCAAGTTTCTGCTTGCGCTGCGCTCCGTCCACTTGGACCCTCCTTCTCGCGGTCGAAAAACGCTTGATAACATTAATCACCCGCAACAAGCAACAATTGGCCGTTAATCATTGTTCAATCAGGGCGTCAGCGGGCGCACCGCCTGGATTCGATAGAACCGGTCTGAGGCGCTGGAATCTGTGATGCTGCTCGTGGTGCTTGATCCTTGAGGCGATACCAATCCCACACTGTTGATGGTCCAGTTCGTCGGGCTGAGGCTCAAGGTTTCCTGGACGTAGTAATAACGCGTCGGCACACTGTTCCAGGTCAACGTGGCGCTGGTTCCTTCGGACGAAAAGCTCCCGGAGGTGATTTTCAAAATACTGCCGGGTTGGTCGGATTCGTCCCTTCAAGGTAGTCTTGCCCGATGGTGATGCCTTTGCCGGTTGGGTCGGCGTTGGCACTGATATTGGTGGCGCCAAAGTAAGTCAGCAGCCACGCGATGGGCAGGCCATTGGGTGCCAGCGCTCCGGGCGAGATGGTGTCCGTCTGCACATAAGCGTAGGTGTTCTCCAGGCTGATCCAGCCGCAATTGGCGCTCCAGACATAGCCGCTCATCGCGCCTGTAACCATATTGACCGCTGGCGCGCCGGTGCTTTCGAAATTGACCCAGCCGATGTTCGCCCTGTAGGCGTAACCGCGCAGGTTGCCCAAGCCGTCCTGGTTCACGCCAAAATCGTTCGTCGAAAGATTTTGATAATAGATGCCGTTGGTGGGCGAGCCGTTGCCGAGATTGATCCAGCCGACGTTGGCCGAATAAATGTAACCGGAGCAAACATAAGCGCCGATGACCACGCCGCTGGCCGTCTCGCCGTCGCCGCCGGACCAATCCATCCAGCCGATGTTACTGCCGTAGGCGTATTTGTTGACCGGATCAATGGTGGTGGCGGCTTGAAACAGGGCGGAATCAAGAATCGCGAGGGAGGAAGCCAGGGCCAAAGCGGCAGGGAAAAAGTGTTGGATTTTCATAAATAATTTAATTATTGATGGTTAATACGCGAAGTTGGCTGTGGGGTCTGTGGCTCCAGCTCCGCCCATGCCCCCACCAGTGCTGCCGCTAATGGCTGTGCTTGAGGCAGGCTGGACGATCACCCCCACACTGTTGCCCGCCGCAATGCTGTAAGCCACACCCGTGCTGCCGCTGACGCTGTTGCGAAGGATGATATTTGCGACGAGGTCACTTGCAGCCCAATGCCACACCGCGTGATGTTGTTGGCCTCAACCCGGTTCCTGCTGTCAGAGGCGCAAATGCCCGGCGTACTCGTCGTTTGCTGCTGATAATCCACCATATTGTCCCGTACCAAGGAAAAGCTGGTGATACTGATGCCGCCCAACGAATTCCCGTTCACATGGCAGCCTGTAATCTGAGAGTTGTCACTTGTAACGATACCTCCGAACATGTTGTTCGCTACAATACAATCGGCCACTTTGCATACCACGCCAGTTGCTATGCCATAGCCGCCGTTTCCAGTCACGGTACAGCCGGTGATCAAAACGTCATTCCCGGTGTTGATCCCGTCCAATGCATTCCCGTCGGCCTTGCAGCCGGACACAATGCCTGAACCCAAGTAAATGCCGCTTTCGCCGTTGTTGCAAGAGTTGCAGTCGCGCACCACACCGGCTCCTTGCACAAAGATGCCTTCTTGCGTTTCGTAATCGTTTCCGTCAACGCTTAGGCGTTCCAAAACCAAATTCAAAGAATTCACGTTCGAGCTACAGACGCCCGCATCTGCCCAGCCGCTTAGTGTGCCGTTCCGCACAGTAATGTTGGTTTGAGCGGCCGGGATGTAAATTCCAACAATCGAGGAAGCAACGCCCTGCAAGGTGAAACCATTCAGGTCAAGCGTGACATTGTTGGCTAAAATCTCAATTCCACTTTTGCCGCTTGCGCCAGCTATGTTTGTCGTCAGGTAATACGATCCGCTGTTCGTGATGACAAACAAATCACTTGCATCCCCAGGCGTTGTGTTCGTGGCGACAGGCGTGCGCGGCTCGACTTGCGTGAGCGTCTTCATGGTCGGCCCGGGCGCTCCGGTTGGGGTGAGGCTGCCCTGGGCAAATCCGGATTGAACAGTGGGGAACAGGCCGCACATACATACCACGAGAGCGATTTGAACTCTGGTTTTCATATTGATGTTTTTTTTCATAATCAGCTTTTTATTGATGGTTATAACGAAAGGTTCGCCCACGGATTTGAATTGGTGTTTGCTCCTGTGTTCGTGATGGTGAAGTTCGCGGACGAAACCGGCGTGCGCGGCTCGATTTGCGGGAGCGATATCACGGCCGGCTCGGGCGCGTCGGACGACGTCAGACTGCCCTGGTCAAACCCGGATTGAACAGTCGGAAACAGGCTGCACACACCAGCCGCCATGCTGTTGAAAACCCTGGTTTTCAAAATAAGTTTTATTTATTCAGTTTGGCTTGAGTGTGTGAAAACCTTATAATTCCATGGGCAGCGCGTCAAGCCCAATTCGGCCATTGTGTTGACCCGATGGCGGGCCGGGGCGAGGTTGGACGGCGGGAAGGGACGCTTAATATGAGGTTATGGACTTTGCATCCACGTTACTTGGACGCCAAAGGGTTGGTGGCGGCCTGGCGGGAGGCGCTGCTCGCCCAGAAGGTGTTGGCGGGCGCCACCAAGGGATATACCCACCATCCACAGCTTGAGCGGTTTCGTTCCCAACGGAGGCCTGCCCAGGCGATGACGGCTTTCTTAAGCGGCATTGCGGAGGAGGCGCAGCGGCGGGGATACCATTTTGACACTTCAAAAATCTCCGGGCGCAAACCTGGCTGTCAAATAGATGAAACAAAGGGGCAGTTGCTTTATGAGTGGGCGCATCTGCGGACGAAACTCCGAACGCGCGCCCCGGAGGTTTATCGCCGTTTCAGGATGGTGGAGACGCCGGAGGCGCATCCGCTGTTCCGCATCGTTCCCGGCGACATCAGGGAGTGGGAGAGAAGATGATTCCGCTCCGGGAAGACCGGATTTTTGCGGTCTTCCCGGCTTGGACGGATTTATTGTTTTATCTCAACATAGCTTGAGCCTTTGGTCTTGCAGATGGGACAGCTCTCGGGCGGGGTCCCGAACTCGATGTGGCCGCAGACCGGGCAGAGGTAGATTTTTGGCTCGGGCAAATCCTGCCCCTTTTGAATGGCCTCCAATGCCATTTTATAAAGCGCGGCATGAACCGCCTCGGCCTTGACGGCGTAAGCAAACATCCGCTTTGCTTTGTTTCCCTCGGCTTCCGCCTGCTTGAGCATGGGCGGATACATGGTGGTGAATTCGTACGTTTCACCGGCGATGGCCGCGGCCAGGTTTTCGGCGGTGGTTCCGACTCCATCCATCGCGCCGAGATGTCCTTCCGCGTGAATCCGTTCGGCTGCGGCGGTGGTGCGAAAGAGGGTGGCAATATTTTTAAAGCCCTCTTTTTCGGCCTTTTTGGAGAACGCCAGGTATTTTTGGTTGGCCTGGCTTTCTCCGGCGAATGCGTCTTTCAGATTATCAGCGGTATTTTTCATAAATTAGAAGTAATTGTGATCTGCGCGTTAATCGTATGCAGGGCGTCCGCAAAAGGAAAGCATTGGGTCGCAGCCCGGGAATTATTTTGGCGGCGGCGGTTTTTGGCGTTAGGATGGGCGGCAGATGCGTGACTTGTTGCGAGCGTTGAAATATTTTCGGCCGGATGCCCCGCGCATCGGCGGGGCTTTTTGCCTGTTGCTCGCCAGCACGGCCTTGAATGTGCTCAAACCCTGGCCGCTTGCGCTGATCGTGGATCATGTGCTGGGGCCGAAGCCGCTGCCGCATTGGTTCGGGCCGGGCGCCGCCTGGGGCAAACCCGCGCTGCTGGGGGGATTGTGCATTGCGTTGCTGCTGCTTTATCTGGGGCAGGCCGCGTTGTCGGCGGCGCAGAATTATGTGTCCATCCGGGTTGGCCTGGACGGACTGGCCCGGGCGCGCAACGAGGTTTTTTCGTGGTTGCAGCGGCTTTCGCTGCGCTATCACCAGGGGGCGCGGGCCGGTGATTTGATTTATCGCGCCTCGTGGGACACGTACGCCATCCAGACGCTGTTTCAACAGGGGTTGATGACTTTTGTGTCCGCCGTCCTTTCCCTCGCGGTCATGCTGGCGGTGATGGCGCGGATGAATGTGTATTTGACGTTAATGTCGCTGGCCCTGGCGCCGTTGCTGGCCTTGAGCATCAAAACATTCGGGGCGCGCATGAGGGAGCGGACCGCGCTGGCCCAGCAGGCCGACAGCCGGGTGACCACGCTGGTGCAGCAATGCATCGCGCTGCTGCCCCTGACGCAAAGTTTCACAGGGGAAGAAGCCGAGGCGGGGCGGTTTGCGGCGCAGACGGCGGAGGCGCAAAGAAGGCGCCTGGCGCAGCACGGGTGGGAGTTGATTTATTGGTTTGCCATCGCCGTCCTGTTCGGGGTGGGGGCGGCGGCGATCACCTGGCTGGGGGCGGTGGAGGTGGCGGCGGGACATTTGACGGTGGGGGAGCTGCTTGTTTTCCTCGCCTATTTAACGCAGCTATTCGAGCCGCTGAACCAGCTATCCCATGTGGGCGCGACGGTGGCGGGCGCGAGGGCGGGGGTGCGGCGGGTTTTTGAAATTCTGGATACGCCGGAGGAAGTCAAGGACCGGCCCGAGGCGCGTCCGATTGCCGGGCGGACGGCGGGGACGATTTCTTTTGAGGGAGTGACCTTTGGCTATGAGAAGGGGCGCGACGTATTGCGCGAGATTTGCGTCACAGTCAAAAGCGGGGAATCGGTCGCGATCATCGGACCCAGCGGCGCGGGGAAAACGACGTTGCTGCACCTGCTGCCGCGGTTTTTCGATCCCGTGGCCGGCGCGATTAAATTGGATGGCGTTGATTTGCGCGATTATCGGTTGAAGGATTTGCGGCGGCAGGTGGCATTGGTGTCGCAGGAGCCGGTTCTTTTTCCCGGCACGGTGGCGGAGAACATCAGGTTTGGGCGACCGGGAGCGTCGGACAAGGAGATAGAGGCGGCGGCGCGGGCGGCGAACGCGGACGGTTTCATCCAGAAACTGGCGGGCCGTTATGAGACGCTGGTGGGGGAGGGAGCGGCGCGATTGAGCGTGGGGGAGCGGCAGCGGATTCACCTGGCCCGGGCCTTTTTGAAGGACGCGTCAATCCTTTTGCTGGACGAGCCGGCGAGCGCGCTGGATGCGGAAAGCGAGGCATTGATCGGGCAGAGTTTGCGGGAACTGATAAAGGGACGCACGACTTTGCTGGTGGCGCATCGTCCCGCCACGGTCGCAGTCATGGGACGGGCGCTGTCGCTGCGGGACGGGCGGCTGGCCGAGTGCAGTCTGGCGGAAGCCCTGCAAACCACCACGGCGCGCCCGTCGGTGTCAGGCGCGGGGTGATTGGGACGGCAATTGTTTTTCCCATTGGGCGATCTGATCGAGACAACCAATGGATTTCAGGTAATCCTTCTTCCACGGTTCGACGGGGAAGGCATCGGCCGGGGAAGTTTTGGAGGCGATTTGATGGGCAATGTAAAGGGCGGAGGCGGCGGAAAAGTCGGGGGAGGCGTCCGTTTCCGGTTCGTCCAAATGGGAGACACTATCAACCACACAGGGTGGCATGCCCCAAAGCTCCAGAACGTAGGCGGACAGTTGGAAGGGGCTGGATTGAAAGACCTCGCGCAGGCTGGCGGCGAGAGGGGCGCCGGACCGGAGCGCGTTATCGCAGGCGGTTTGGAACTGGTCGGGAAAGTTGTCCACGAGGATGAAGCGGCCCACCTCGTGCAACAATCCGGCCAGGAAAGTTTCCTCGCCGGCCGGGTTCGGCAGTTTTTTTTCACGGCACAGCCGTTGGGCGATGCAGGCGGTTTCCCAGCAATGGGACCACAGGCGGGTCAGATCGATTTCCGGGTGTTTGATTCCCTCGTAATGGTGAAAAACGCTTTGGGAAAGGATGATGGCGGTCAGGAGATCGGTGCCGAGGCAGGAGATGGCGTCGGTCAGGTCGGTAATAAGGCGGCCCTGGCCGAAAAGGCTGGAGTTGGCCAGTTGCAGTACTTTGATTGACAGGCCCGGGTCGGCCCCGATGAGGCGGGCGATGGTTTCGGAATGGCTTTGGTCGTCGTCCAGCTCCTTGAGCAGGGAATGGTGGATTTGGGGGAGGGAGGGGATGGAGCGGAGGGAGGTGGCGACGGATTCCAGGCCGTGGTTTTGGATGCGTTGCTGGGCGGCGAAGCTGCGCTTGAACAAGCTTTGGATTTTGGCCAGGTCGAAAGGTTTGGCGATGTATTGATGGGCGGAGGTGATGAGCGTGAGTTTGCTCAAGCTGACGCAACCGGACATGATGAAACGGAGGGTGGAGGGCGAGATGAGCCTCACTTTTTCCAGCAGTTCGCTTCCCTCCATGCCGGGCATGACCTGATCGGTCAGGATGGCGTGGGGGGCTTTTTCCCGGATGGCGGCCAAGGCGGTTTGCGGGTCGCTGAAACCGGTCACTTCCCAGTCGCGTCCGAGGCGGCGCAGAACCATGACCGTCATTTCCAAAACGCTCGTCTGATCGTCCACTACGTAGATGGATTGTTTCATGATTTTTACGGGGTAAGCCTGATGGCCAGGATATTTGTCCCGGTCAGGGCGCATCCGCCGCCTCCGTTGGTTGAATTGAGCAGGATCGCGCCAGTGCCGGTAACGCGGGAGGAGCCGCTGCCAATTGTGATTTTAAACGAACCGGTCTTGAGATTGACGGCGCCATTCACGCCCGGGCCGCCGACCAGGCCGGCGGAGGAAATCCGCACCGGAATGTTGGTGATGGCGGCGGAGTTGGTGATGGCGTGGAGAAGGGAAAGGTTGGTCAGGCGGTCAAGGATGGACGGGGCGTTGCTCCAGGGTGAAAGGAGAATCTGGCTGCCGGAAAAAATGTTGGTAAACGGGTTTGGATAGAAACCGGACGACAGCGCGGGATGAATCCAGGTCAGGCCGTCGCCGGATTGATTGGTCAAACCTAAATCAATCCAGCCCAGCAGCAGACCTTCGCCGCCGTACAAATTGGCGTAGAGCGGCAGACGCCCGTCGCTGGAAACGGGCACGGTTTGACTGAATGGGACGCCATCGGCCAGGACGCCGACGATCCTGGCGCCATTCGCCGGGCCGGCGTGATTGGTGATGACGGCATAACCATCGCCGCCGGGGGCGTTGGCGGCGTCGGGCGGGAGGAGCATGGTATAAGCGGCGGAAGGAAAAGAGTTGCCGGCGATGTCGGCGGTCAGATTGGCGGTCCAGGCGGCGTTGGAGACGACGCCGGTGAGTTGGGGCGCGGAATCATTCGATTGGACGACGGACATGACGACGGTCAGAGGTCCGCCCTGGCTGGCCGGGCGGGGGATAATGTTGGTGGCCTGGAATTCGAGGTTGAAAGCACCGTTGAGCGGCTGGCTGGCGCCATTAATCAACAGGTTGCCGGTGTAGGAACCGCGGGAAGTCACGGTCAAGGCGCTGACCATTCCGGCCGATTGTTCCGTCACCCCGTTGGAGGCGGAGAAGAGGCCGTTGTAGGTCCCCCGCACCGCCGGAAACGGATTGGAGATAAAGTTCGCCCGAAGGATCATGTTGGAATCCAGTGTAAAAGTGAACGGGTTTTTATTGGTGACAACATCGCCGGTCCAGTTTGAAAAAACGCTGCCAGAGCAGGGGATGGCGGTCAAGGTGTAAACCTGGCCGAGGGTTAAAATCCGGTCGCTCGGGTCCGGTTCAATGGCGCCCTGGCCGTTAATAATGACGTTGACCGCGCCCTCGGTGTTGGGGAGGAGGAAATTGGCGGCCAAATTCTCCCCGCCATTGACGATGAAAGAGTAGGAAGGCGAGGCGCTGACCACGACGCCCCCCAGCGTCCAATTGGCGAAGACGCGGCCGTTTTTGGCGGTGGCGGTCACGGTGTTGGTGCTGCCTGCCGCGAACAAACCGCCGCTGGTCAACACCCCGGCGCCGGCGGGCGAGGCGGTGACGGCAACCGGACAAAGGCCGGTGTAGGCGGTTTGGGTTCCGCTCAGCGCAAAGACGCCGGTGGCCATATTCGCGCCGGAAGGGACCGGCATGGAGAAGGTCACAAACGCAATCGGCTTCGTATCGTAACCAAGGGAATGAAGATCAAGCGATGTTTGATAGAGCGTTGGGAAAACTTCATCTTCATCACAACTGGTGAACTCGTTGAAATAGCCCGAGGCGAGCAGGCCGAAAGCGGTGAGGGCGGCGCCCGATCCGGGCGTGTTGGTGACGAGGTAATTGGCGGCATTGAACGGGAGTCCTTCGCTGCTGGTTCCGTCCGTAAAATGAATGACCAATATGCCGTTGCCGCCGCCCTGGGCGGAAGCGGCCAGAATACTGAGTGATTGATAGGCTGCGGGCGAATTCAAGGTGAGCGATCTGGAGGGGGCGGCGCGGGTGAGGTATAAAACATTGCTGCTCCCGTAGGGGCCGAGTTGAAAGGTGGTGGCGGCATCCAATTCACTGGTCACCAGACCGCCCGGCGGCAGTCCCAAAGCAGACGGGGTATTGTCAAAATTGACAGCCGCAAGCCCTGATTCGTAAAAGCAGACCGGCACGGCGCCTTTGAAAAAGACGCTGCGGGGGTCAAAGCCGGCGGCATAACTGGCGGAATCGCCGCCGACCGCATCATTTTCAACCACGACATCCCGGTTGTAGCCCGACACGGCGATCGGATAATCCGCCGTCATGACGGAGAGGGAAAAGGTCAAGGTTTGGAGGGAGCTGTTGCTGGAGTTGGCAGCCAGGATCGAGCCGGAATAAGCGCCGGCGGGGAGGTTGGCGGCGGAAGACGCCAGGGAAACGGCAAAGTTGGCGGCGGCTCCGGCAGCCAGGGCGCCGGCGGCGGGGTCGGCGGTCAAAAAGGTGTTGGTGTTTGACAGGGTCCAGGAGATCGGGGAATCGGAGGCGTTCGATAATGTGCAGAGCTGGCTGGTCACGCTGAAAGGTCCATTGGGCGGGCCGATGGAGGCGAAGCCGCCGGACGAGGTGAGGAGGAGGGGTTGGGATAGGACGAAATTGGCGCCCCAGACATTGCCGGTGAAAGCATCGTCAGACGGCCCGGTGGAACAGCCGCCGGCGGCGGAAGAATAGCCGGCGCAAGTGGCGGCCAGAGTGAAGCTGGCGGCGGAAGGAACGCGAGGGAGGGCGTAGATTCCGTTTGAATCCGTGGTGGCCGTGAAAGTGCCGCCTCCGATTTGCGTCGCCGCAATGACCGCGCCTGGCACGGGCGCGCCGGTGGCATCGGTCACATGTCCGCTGATGATCTGGCCGTAGCCGTTGGTGAAGATGTTATAGGTGCAGGCCACCAGGAGGGGAAAATTTCTGCCGTCGTAGATGGTGTCGATGTCAGGGAAGGCATACCAAATATCGTCATCCCCGGCATAACCGGCGTTGATGTGGTGAAAGAGAGTGCCTTCGTCGTAGCCGTAACCGTCGCAGAGCACGCAATGGCCGCCGTTGCCACCGCTGGGCAGCACACCGAGGATGACAGGGAGATGGGCGTCCAGGTTGGGATTAATCATGTTTGCCAGAGTGATGCTGCTGATGCCGTTGTCGTCCTCGTAATAGGCGGCGTTGGCAAATTTGAAGGTGTTGATGAGGGCGCCAGGCGTGAGATCGAAATAGACGCCCGCGTCGCCCGATTTGTAACTCGTGTTAACGGCGAGGCCGGCGTCATGGGTCAAAGCGCCGATGGCGGCGGCCTGGCTGGCGGAGGGGCCGTTGGGTGACAAAGGCATGTCGGCCCATTGATACACGCCGCCGTTGCCGTCGCCGCCGAGCAGGGATTCTTTTTTTGGGCGGCCATTATTGGTAATCCAATAGCTGCCAGTGCCGACGGGCGTGTTGGGATATTGGAAGTAGTATAATTCCTGCGCCAGGGCTGTGGCGACGCAGCCGCAGGGATAATTGTTGGAAGCGCCGGGTGCTCCCGGCGGGGTGTAGTAATTGTAACAGGCATCTTGCAGGCTTACGTCGGTGGTTTGATTCCATAGCGTCTGGACGAAAGGAGCCACCCAGACTTGGGAAGGGAGGACGAGGTTGCCATCCTCCCCGGCATCGGGCGGGGGATAGGGCGAGCCAGCCATGAGTGCGCGCCATCTTTGGCGGGCCTGTCTGGCGGCGGCATGGCGGGGAAGGTCGCGGTTGATCATGAGAGCCATCGGGCTGCCGGAAGCGGGGTCAAATCGGCCGGTGGCGGAGAAGGCGATGATCGGGCCGGCCTGGTCGTCGGCAGGCAGGATGACATAGCCGGCCGGGTTCAGGCGCGCGATGAAATAAAGGGTCGAGCCGGCGGCGTTTGTGACTGGTTCAATGTGGTTGAAACGGGCGGATGACGCCTTGCCGAAGATGCGGGGTTCCCGATGCAACCAGCCCTGAGCGGCGCGGGCGGCGGAATCAGCGGTGACGGGAGCGGCGACAGCCCGGGGGGAAAAACAGCAAAGGAAAATCCAGACAGCGATCAGGCATTGACTGGGAATTCGCAATCGATGTTCTTTCGCCATAATGGATTCAAGCCAAAACATTTTCGCATTTGATTACAACACTTGATTATTACCTGATTATTACCATGACAAGGAAAATGTCGAGCATGGGGTTGGGGCGAACCGGGCGGCAAGGCTGAAAACAGGGCGTGGAATTTTTAAGCGCGAAATATTCGAAATGCGCGAACGGGGAAAAAAACCAAAATTGCGCCGGGGGCTTGTCAATTCATCGCTGGCGGGGCAGGCTGCGCTCCAACAAAACGGCACGACGCGCATGACCACCGCGAAACAATACGACTATTTGAACCGGCTGGTTCGATTGCCTCCTCGCCGTCCAACCCCTTGGTGATTATGAAACTCTCCAAACTCTTCATCCTTGTCTGCGGCCTGATGCCGCTGCTCACTCTGCCGGCCTGGTCGCAAACGCTCGGCGTCACAAGCCGTTGGGAAGGCCCAGGGGAGGGCGGCGATAGCGTGGTGGTGTCAGCGACCGGTGCCTGGTCCGCCACGGCGAATGCCTCCTGGCTGCATACCGCTGCAAGCGGCACCGGCAACGGGTGCGCGGTGTTTGCCTTTGACGCCAACCTCGGAACGACGCGCACGGGCACACTGACCATCGCCCGCCAGACGCTGACTGTCACGCAGGCGGGCGCAACGTACGTGGCCGCCAATCCGGTGACCACACTGGTCGCCTCAGGATTGAACGCCCCCTGCGGTGTGGCGGTGGACGGGGCGGGTAATGTTATTATCGCGTGACTTCGCCCTGACCGCCGGACCGAACTGGGGGAACTGGCCGGGGAAGTGTCAATAGTGGGGACTGACACCGGCACGTGACACCGGCATGACACCTGCACGCGCGTGGGAGCCGGCTGGGTCCCCATGCGATTGGGCGCGATGGGACAATGGGGATCGCTCCGCGTGGTGCGAGGCACAAAGCGGCGGCGTTGGCGGGCTTGCAAGTTTAAGGCGCGCATTCGTCTGGCCACCCGATTGTCGCCGCATTTCCAACCTGCCGCCCGCAGTTCCACCGCCACCCGGGGGCTGCCATAGGCGCGACGGTTGTCCGTAAATACGGCGGTGATGTCCCGGTCCAACCGGGCGGTTTCCAGAGTCCCGGCCCCCGCTTTCCGGCGCAGCCAGCGAGGGTAGCCACTGCGACTGACATCCATGACCCGGCACAGCAGATCGAGACTGTATTCCGCTCTCATCGCGCAGGGTGACCGGGCAGAGGCCCAACTCGGCGGCCAATTTCTTGAGGGGACGGCCCTCTTCGAGTAATTGCACCGCGTCCCGCTTGAAGGCTTCATCATAGTGTTTGGTCATAGGCTGATTCATTTTCTACACCATCCTTGGAAGGGTGACCACTAAATCGGGGGAAGCCCAATTGCTCGCAATTTGCTTGATAATGTTGCGATTTTTGCTTTTTAGCGGCGATCAATGCAGCAGTTCCACCAGACCCGTTTCATCCGCAAAACTTTTTGCCAGCGGTTGATCGAGAGTTGCCAGACTGAATCCATGTTGCCGGGCGAGCGCGACGAGATAGCGGTCGGTGATCTGATTTGCGCCAGCCATCAGTTCGGTCCGCACGACGCGGTCGGTGCAACTCAAGTTGTCGGAAATGAATTCATGGCGCGGGTCGGCGATGAATTGGCGGAGAACGCCAAACGCCAGTTCAGGCGTCAGGCCGTAACCGAGCAGCGGATGCGAGGAGACGCGCGCAAAACCAAGCTGGACAACCGGGCAGGTTGCAAAGGCGGAAACGCCCTTGAACCAAGAACGGGCCAAGGGGTGATGCTCGTGATTTTCCCAAAGCAACGCCATGAGCAGATTGACATCAAGCAATCGGGTCACGGCGTCCGGCTTTCAATCTCGTGAATGAGTTGCGAAGTGATGGTTCCGCCATTGGCGCGGATGACAGGCAGGCCATCGCGTTCCGTGCCGACAGAAAATTGGCGGCACGTCATCGAACTGCCGTTTTCTGCGACGAACTGTGCGACCCGCACCTGTTCGTTCGCGGGCAATTCTTTGATTTGCTCAATGATTTCAGCCGCACTCATGGTTTAACTATCCGGCAAAATTTGTTTTTGGCAAGCCGTATTGCCCTGTGGTGTCCACCCCAAAATGATTTTGGCAACGGCATAAATCCATCAAGGCGCGTCCTTCACTATTGACACTTTTTGGAGCCGGAGCCGCGAGCCGGTGTCAAAGGCGGTGTGCGTCCTGCCCCTGCGCACTTTTGGGCGTATTGACACTTTTCGCGGTTGTGGGCAGTGTTTTCCGACGCCCCGCAAGCTGCGCATGGAGTATCCGGGGGGAGTGAGGAGTTCCGGCAGGAACTCCTGGCGGGGGCGGCGGAGCGTGTTGGAGCCAGCCATTACGCGGCGGACGGCCGGGAAAGCGGGGAGGAAAAGGCAGGCCGCATCGTGAGGGAGGAACTGTGGCGTGGAGGGTGGAAAGAAGGGGATTTGCCGGGGAAGCGCAAAGGGGATAAGTTCAGGGTGCGGCTGGCGCGGCGGCTGCGTCGGGAAACGACGATGAGCCTGAAATGGATTGCGATGCGACCGCACATGGGAAGTTGGACCTATGTCTCCAACCTGCTGCGTGAAAAACGAAACCACTAAACTTGTGTCAATAGTGAGGGCTGATACCGGTACGACCGCTATCTGTTTGCCGATGCCAACCGCCGAAGAAGGGCGAGCTGCTTTCGGAGACGATTTCGATCCTGACAAAACGCTCAATGGGGCAATTGCGCTGGCGGCGGCGGGCGATCTCGCGGGTCCCGCTGTTGCGTTAATGAGGGCGGTCTTTGCCTGTCCCGCTGCCGACGCCAGGTTGCGGGAAGCAATGATTATGCGAACCGCCGTGCGTTTGAACTGCATTTATGCCGTGCATGCTTCCACTCGTATAGCGCTCAATAGTGGGCTTTCAAAAACTGAGGTGGAGGCGCTCGCCGCTGACGGCCCAGTCGCCGGAATAAATCCGGACATCGTTTTGATTGCGCGGATGGCGGACGATATCGCGGATCGCGCAACCCTCGAAGCGGACTTGCTGGAAGCAGCCATCAAGCGCTGGGGTGTCGATAACACGCGAAAACTGATTTTGATGCTGAGTTGGTTCAATCTTGTGAACCGCTATGAAAGCGCATGCCGCGTTCCTAGTGACTCCGACGAGAAGCTCGCACGATCGTCCGGCCCTACCTAGAATACTGAGCTCGCGCTACTGAGGCTGCACGCCGCCAAAAAAAGTTATCAAACCATAGCATGGTTTGTTTCAGGGTTGATCAAAAGTGTGAAAAAAAGTGACAAGCGGATCATGCCGTGGAAGTTGCGGGTAAAGCATGCGGGCGCATTGGGGCGCTTTGAAGAGCGCAAATGCTCGTCCACATAGTCGGATGCGCAGCCATGCGGTGGAAAAATAAATGAGAAAGAAAACAGCCCATGCTATTGTTTAGTAACTTGTCTGACACCGGCATGTTTCAATAGTGAGGACTGACACCGGCATGACACCGGCATCACCGGCATGAAGCAGCCACAGGCGACCTTTGGCAAAACATAAAGAAAGAACATATATGCAACTCAAACAAACGCTGACCTCGATTGCAGCGGCCCTGCTTTTGACTTCACTCGCGCACGCCGCGGACACCTACAAGATAGATCCGGCCCATACGAGCATCGGGTTTTCCGTCAGACACCTGGGACTCAGCAACGTGAAGGGCCAGTTCAAGGAGTTTACTGGCGTGATTGTGCTTGATGACGGCAAAATCACGGAGGCGAGTGGAACCATTCAGGTGAAGAGTGTGGATACAGGCGTTCAGCAACGGGACAACCATCTGCGAACCGCGGACTTCTTCG
>CAZLEE010000041.1:0-27322 GCA_964558455.1 uncultured Verrucomicrobiota bacterium
TCGCTCACCAAGCACTACCCATTGAGTCAGGTTGCGTCAATAGGATAGCCAGACGGCGTGGATGTGCAGCCATACGGTGGAAAATATTTCGACCGGGTGGCCGTTCAAACGAAGCGCTTTGATACCCTTTTTTATATCAACGTTCATACATAATACCACATCGTATATAATGATGAACTGCGTCAGACTGGCATCATGACCAAAGCAAAATGAGCTGCTCGCTTGGCGGCGAACAGCTCATTGAGGAGAATACACGCCTTACGAGCACCCGAGACTCTCGCCGCAATTGAAACATTTGTAACAGGCGCCGTTGCGCACCGCGACGTGGCCGCAGTTCGGGCAAGTGGGGGCGTCGGTCTGGAAATGATCGAATTGCTGGCTCAGGATCGAACGGCTCCGGGGCAGGGCGCGGGTGGCGTGGCCATTTCCGTTCCCGTTCCCGTTCCCGTTCCCGCGTTGCGCCTCGGTAACTTGCGCGGCTTGAACGAGAATTTCCGTATCCTCCGAGATGGGCAGGTCAGGAACTGGCCGGTTTATTTTTTTTTTGACTTGGTCAGTCAGGTCCGGCAAAGCCAATTCCGGCTGGGTGCGGGTGGGGACGTTGGCCTCGCGATAGCCCGGAATGAATTGCAGGGCCAGCCAGCGGAAAACGTAATCAATGATTGACGACGCGTTGCGGATTTCCGGGTTCTTGGTGAAACCTGACGGCTCGAAGCGTTGATGCGCAAACTTCCGCAGCAACGCGTCGAGTGGAACCCCGTATTGCAGCGCCATGCTGGTCAGTGTGCCGATGCTGTCCATCAGTCCCCCAATGGTCGATCCCTCCTTGGCCATGGTGATAAAAAGTTCGCCCGGCTGGTTGTCTTCAAAAAGGCCGACGGTCAAATAACCTTCGTGCCCCGCCACGTCAAATTTGTGCGTGATGGCGGTGCGGGTGTCCGGCAGACGGCGGCGCAACGGCTGGCCGACCTTGCATTTCAACCGCTCGATTTCGGCCTCAAGCTCGTGGACGCGGCCCGTCACGGCAGCGTTGTCGTTCCCGCCTTCATTGGTCCGCTTGGTGTTGAGCGGTTGCGAGCGCTTGGAGCCGTCCCGATAAATGGCCACGCACTTCAGCCCCATTTTCCAGGCTTGCACGTAGGCGTCCTTGATGTCCTCCACCGAGCATTCGTGGGGCAGATTGACCGTCTTGGATATGGCGCCGCTGATGAAGGGCTGGGTGGCTCCCATCATTTTCAAATGCGCCATGTAACCGATGCTGCGTTTGCCGCGGTAGGCCTTGAAAGCGCAGTCGAACACAGGCAGATGAGCCGGATTCAGACCGCTGGTCACAATGGCGCCTTTATCCTCCACATCCTCAATGGTGTCGTGCTTCTCGATGTGGGCAATAATGGACGTGATTTCCTTCTCCGCGTAGCCCAGACGGCGCAACGCGTCCGGCACGCCGCGATTGACGATCTTCAACATGCCGCCGCCGGCCAGCAATTTGTATTTGACCAGCGCGATGTCCGGCTCCACTCCGGTGGTGTCGCAGTCCATGAGGAAGGCAATCGTCCCGGTGGGGGCGAGAACCGTGACCTGGGCGTTGCGATAGCCGGCTTTCTCCCCGTGCTCCAGGGCGCGGTTCCAGCAATGGCGCGCCTCGTCCTTCAAATAGGCGAACTCGGCGCTGGGATGAATCTGCCCGACCGCGTCGAGATGCTGCCGGATGACTTCCAGCATGGAAGCCACGTTGTCCTTGGCGACCGGTTGTTTGACATGGGCGCAACGGGCGTCGCGATAACCCTGGAACGGCCCCAGGATGCCGGCCAGTTGGGCGGACTGCTCGTAGGCGTGGCCGGTCATGATCGCGGTCAAGGCTCCGGCCAGGGCGCGGCCCTCGTTGGAATCGTAGGGCAGGCCGTAGCTCATGATGAGCGAGCCGAGGTTGGCGAAGCCAAGGCCCAGGGTGCGGAAAATATGGGAGTTTTCCGCGATCTCGCTTGTGGGATAGCTGGCGTTGTCAACCAGAATATCCTGCGCGGTGATGAAGATGCGCACCGCCGCCTTGTAGCGTTCGATGTCGAACTGGCCGTCTTCGCGCTTGAATTTCATCAGGTTGAGCGAGGCCAGATTGCAGGCGGTGTTGTTGAGAAAAACGTATTCGGAACAGGGATTGGTCGAGTGGATCGGCTCGGTTCCCTTGCAGGTGTGCCATTTCTGGATGGCGCCGTCGTACTGCATGCCGGGATCGCCGCAGGTCCAGGTGCCGGCCGCGATCTTGTGCAGCAGGGTGGCGGCATCTTTTTTCTCCAGGAAAACGCCTCCCGCCGTGCGGGTGTTCCATTCCTTGCCGTCCAGAGCCGCCTGCATGAACGCGTCGCTGGCCCGGATGGACAGGTTCTCGTTCTGGTACATGACACTGCCGTAGGCGTTGCCATTATAGGAGCCGTCGTAGCCTTCCTCGATCAGCGCCCAGGCTTTCTTTTCTTCTTTTTGCTTGGCGTCGATGAATTCCTCGATGTCGCCATGCCAGTCGCGCAAGGTGTTCATCTTGGCGGCGCGGCGGGTTTTGCCGCCGGATTTCACCACATTGGCCACCTGGTCATAGACCTTGAGGAAAGAGAGCGGACCGCTCGGACGTCCGCCGCCGCTCAATTTCTCGCGGCTGGAACGGATCGGGCTTAAATCGGTGCCGGTGCCGGAGCCGTATTTGAAGAGCATGGCTTCGCTGAAGGCCAGGTGCATGATGCTTTCCATATTGTCCTCGACGGACTGGATGAAGCAGGCGCTGCCTTGGGGATACTCATATTGGGTGCCGGCCCGGGCGGGGGCTTCGGCCTGGCGGTTGAAATACCAATTACCGCGGGAGGATTGGCGGCCCACGTTGTATTGATGGTAAAGGCCGACATTGAACCAGACGGGCGAATTAAAGGCGCCGTATTGATTCACGCACAGCCAGGACAATTCATCATAAAAAACCTCGCCGCCGGCCTTGTCAAAATAGCCGTCCTTCACGCCCCAATCCGCAATCGTGCGGCAGACGCGGTGAATCAACTGGCGGACGGAAGTCTCGCGTTCCGGCGTGTTCTGCTCGCCGTAAAAATACTTCGACACCACCACCTTGGTGGCCAAAACCGACCAGAATTTCGGCACTTCCACCTTTTCCTGCTTGAAAATTACCTTCCCGGCATCGTCGGTGATTTCGGCGGTGCGGTTGTCCCATTCGATCTGATCGAACGGTTTGACGGCGGCATCGCTGAAAATTCTTTCGATGTTCAAGGTGTGTTTTTGGGTTGCGGACCGGGTCTCGCGATTGCGGGATGCGGAGGCGCCAGACGACTTGGGCAAACGCCCTGCGGCAGGCACAGTGGCAGACCGGACATGTTCACGTGGATTAATCATTTGAAGGCCTTTCGTGTCTTCAGTTTAAAATATAGCTTAAAAAGTCAAAAAAAACAGGCCCACCCGACGGATCGAAGGCGGCAATTATTGCCTATCCAGCCCCATCCCTTGGGAGTGCGCCGAACTTTAACACCACATATAGTGGCTGCAAGAGAATTCTGAATAAAAATATTATTTCCAATTTGTTCACCGGCGGAACCCTCATTTTAGCCCGAAAATACGCCCTTTTTTTGATGTTTGCGAACAGGCCGGGATCGCGCTTTGTGCATAACTTTCCGGGCTTTTTGGCGTTCAAATGCCCCTTTTTTTTCAATAACCGATCCATTCTATATGATTGCCCTGTTTTTTGGGGTTTTATGAAGAAGAAAAAACCGGCTGGGGGACGTTGCGTCGGGCAATGACGGACATTGCAACGAACCGCAGTTATGATTTAGTCTATGACCATGGACAGTAAGACCGATAAGAAAAAAATCAAAGCCGATCCCGCCGCAGACGCGGCCACGGCCGGGCCGCTGCCCGCATCCGCGGCAAAACCGACGCCCGCAGTCGTGGCCGTGCCGTTGACTCCGGAGCAAATTGATCAACTTAAGGAACGCGCCGCCAAGGCCGATGAGTACCGGGAGCGTTTGTTGCGCGAGGCGGCCGATTTTGAAAATTACAAGAAACGGGCGACCCGCGAACGGCAGGACTCGGTCACTTATGCCAATGAAGGTTTGTTGCAGAAGCTGATCCCCATTCTGGATACGTTCGAAATGGCTCTGGCTCACACCACTTCGGATGCCGCCGCGCAATCGCTCCAAGCCGGCGTGTTGATGATTTTCAACCAACTCAAATCCACCCTGGCCGGGGCTGGCTTGGAGGAGATTGACGCCCGCGGCAAAGTCTTTGATCCCAATTGGCATGAAGCCGTCTCGCAGCAGGAAAGCAGCGAAGTGCCGGAAGGCCATGTGACCCAGCAAATTCGCAAGGGCTATAAATATCGCAACCGCTTGATCCGCCCCGCCGGTGTGGTCGTGGCCAAAAAAACCGGCAGTTTGAAGAGTTAACTATGCCTAAGAGAGATTATTACGAAGTTCTTGGAACCGAACGAAGTGCCAACGAAGAGGAAATCAAAAAGGCCTACCGCAAATTGGCCCTGAAATATCATCCCGACCGCAATCAAAACGACAAGGGGAGCGAGGAAAAATTCAAGGAGCTGGGCGAGGCTTATGAGATTTTAATGGACCCCCAGTCCCGCGCCGCTTACGACCAATACGGCCACGCTGCATTTGACTCGCGCGCCCGCGCTTCCGCTTCCGCCGGATTCCACGATCCCACTGATATTTTTCGCGAAGTTTTCGGGAATTCCGGCATTTTTGACGAATTCTTTGGCGGCGGCGGCGGCCAACGCGGCGGCGCGCAGCGCGGCGATGATCTTCGTTACGACATGGAACTCTCTTTCATAGAGGCCGCCCAGGGTTGCGAAAAAGAGATTACCGTCTCGAAAATGAGCGAATGCGAGGTCTGCAAAGGCACAGGCGCGGAAGAGGGCGCCACCACCAAAACCTGCCCCCAATGCGGCGGACGCGGCCAGGTCATCATGTCCCGCGGTATTTTTAGCGTCGCCCAGACCTGCCCCCGTTGCGAAGGCCGCGGGCGCATGGTGGACAAGCCCTGCCGCCGCTGCTCCGGCACGGGCCGGCGCGAACGCACCGCTTCCATTAAAATCAAGGTTCCCGCCGGCGTCGATGGCGGTTCGCGCCTCCGTTCTTCCGGCAACGGCGAGGCCGGCCTGCGCGGCGGCCCGCCCGGCGACTTGTATGTCGTCCTGCATGTCAAACAACACGAAATTTTCACCCGGGACGGGGACGACCTGATTTGCGAGGTGCCGATCAGTTTTGCCCAGGCCGCCTTGGGCGCTCAGATTCAAGTGCCGACTTTGGAAAAAACCGCCGAAATCAAGATTCCCGCCGGCACGCAGAGCGGCTCCGTCTTTCGTCTCAAAGGCAGAGGCGTCAGAAACGTCCAGGGCTACGGCCACGGCGATTTGCTGGTTCGCGCGCAGGTGGAAATTCCGTCGCGCCTCAATTCGGCCCAGCGCGCCAAGCTTGAGGAGTTCGCCAAGTTGTGCGACGAGAATGTCCACCCCATCAGCAAGGGTTTTTTTGACAAGGCCAAACGTTTGTTTTGTTGATGGAAGGTTTGTCGGGTTGAGTTTATGCACCGCTTTTATCTGCCGCCGTCGCAGTGTCAGGGGCCGGTTCTCGCCCTGACCGGCGCCGAGGCGCATCACGCCATCGTCGTCTTGCGCGTCAAGACGGGCGAGACGGTCGCCGTTCTGGACGGGCAGGGGCGCGAGTTTTCCTGCCGGGTTGGGGCGGTGGATCGCAAGACGGTTGCGCTCGAAATCCGGCAAACCCAGTCCTCGCCCCCGCCGGCTTGTCTCGTGACTCTGGCCCAGGCCATACCCAAGGGCAAACTTATCGAGACCATTATACAAAAAGCCACCGAATTGGGCGCCTCCCGCATTATCCCTTTGCTGACCGGGCGGGTGGTGATGCAGTTGGACGGGGATTCCGTCCCTCACAAAACTGAAAAATGGCGGCAAACCGCCATTGAGGCTGTCAAACAATGCGGCCAACGCTGGCTGCCGGTGGTTGAGGCTCCGGTGACGCTGCCTGCCTTGCTCGGCCGCCCGGAAAAGATTGATTTGTCGCTGGTCGGCTCCCTGCGCGGCGATGCCCGCCATCCCCGCGAATATTTTGCCGCCTTCCAACGCGAGTCCGGCAGAATGCCCTCAAGCATTCGTCTCTGGATCGGGCCGGAAGGGGATTTTACGGACGCCGAACTCGACGCCATTTGCGGCGCGGGCGCGCGCCCCGTCAGTTTGGGGCCGCTGGTTTTGCGCAGCGACACCGCCGCGTTTTACGCCTTGTCCATTGCCAGTTACGAATGTCAACTGCCGTCGTCCGTTTCCTGATACATACATATATGAAGCTGTTTCAATGTTTTGTTCTCGCCGCCGTTCTGGGCGGTTCCACTGTTTTGGCGGCGTCGGATGAATGGCGTCCCGCCGCAGGTCCGCTCTGCACGCGCTGGGCGAAGGATGTCTCGCCCACCAACGTCTGGCCGGAATACCCGCGTCCGCAAATGGTCCGCCAGAACTGGCTCAATTTGAATGGACTATGGGACTACGCCATCGTCGGCGCCAACGCGGCCGAACCTTCGTCTTATGAAGGGCGCATCCTCGTGCCTTTCCCCGTTGAATCCGCCCTTTCCGGCGTCATGCGTCCGCTGGATGACAAATCCCGCCTGGTGTATCGCCGCACCTTTGAGACGCCGAAGCGTTGGAAAAAACAGACGGTCCTGTTGCATTTTGGCGCGGTCGATTGGGATGCCAGAGTATTTGTCAATAATACGGAAGTGGGCCATCATTGCGGCGGCTACGATCCGTTCACGTTCGACATCACCGCCGCCTTGCTACCCGGCCGGAAACAGGAAATCCGGGTGGACGTCCTTGATCCCACCGAAGCCGGCCAGCCGCGCGGGAAGCAGTCCCGCGCTCCCGAGGGCATCTTTTACACCTCCACTTCCGGGATTTGGCAGACGGTCTGGCTGGAACCCGTCCCGGCCACCAGCCTGGACGAATTGCTGGCCACCCCCGATGTGGATCACGGCGCCATGCGGTTGTCCGCCAAGGTGCGTGCGGCCGCCGGCGATGAAACCCTCACCGCCATCGTCTTTAAACACGGCGGGGAGATTGGACGCGTCAGCGGCCCGGCGTCCGCCGGCGTGGAAATTCCCATTCCGCAGGCGGAACTGTGGTCGCCGGATCATCCGTTCCTCTACGATTTGAAAGTCGAACTGCGCCGCGGCAAAACCCGGTTGGATTCCGTGACCAGCTATTTCGCCATGCGTAAAATCAGCCTGGGCAAGGACGCGCGGGGCATCACGCGCCCCATGCTGAACGGACAATGTATTTTCCAGATCGGCCCTCTGGACCAGGGATTCTGGCCGGACGGCCTTTACACCGCCCCCACCGACGCCGCCATGCGTTACGATCTGGAGGTGACAAAAAAACTCGGATTCAACATGACGCGCAAACACGTCAAGGTCGAACCGGACCGCTGGTATTACGATTGCGACCAGCTTGGCTTGCTCGTCTGGCAGGACATGCCCAACGGCAACAACAAGTCGGACGCGGACAAACAGGAATTTGAGCATGAACTCCGGCAAATGATCGCCACCCACCGCAACCATCCCAGCATCGTCATGTGGGTCGTGTTCAACGAGGGCTGGGGCCAGTTCGACACCAAACGGCTGGCAGGATTGGTCAAGGAAATCGACCCCACCCGCCTGGTGAACAACGCCACCGGCTGGGCGGACGAACACGCCGGCGATACGGTTGACACACATCAATATCCCGGTCCCGCCTCGCCTCAACCGGAGGAAAAACGGGCTGCCGTGCTGGGCGAATTTGGCGGATTGGGCCTGGGCGTGGATGGGCACACTTGGACCAAAAAGACCTGGGGTTACCAAGGCATGGCCAGCCGCGACGGGTTGACCGGGCGTTACGTGACCCTTCTGGCCAAGGCGCTGGAATTGAAGGAATCCACCGGCCTGAGCGCGGCGGTTTACACCCAGATCACGGATGTGGAAACGGAATGTAACGGGCTGATGACCTACGACCGGGAAATCATCAAACCTGATCCTGCCACCGTTGCCGCCGCCAATCGGACGCTGCAAAACGAGGGCCAATAACAATCACGGCTCATTTTTCGCCGGGCAACAGCTCGTTTTTCACGACCATTCCGTCCCTGGCCGAAATGAAGATCTGGCCGATTTTCATCGTTTTCCCCGGGTGGCCGAGGCGGGTGGCCCAGAAACGGATTTCCCAGATCGGGTCCGTCGGGCTGCGCCTTAGCCAGAATTGGTCCGCTTCCAATTGGAACCCCTTCATTACAGGGTCTTTCAGCGCGGTGGCGAGGGCCTGGTCGGAATCAATTTTCATCTTCCTCCAATTCAACTTTTTCACCCCCACCAACAAGTGAAGCACATGTTTGGGCTGGCTGATCTTGGTTACTTTGCCGCCGGTGAACTCGACTTCCGTGGTTTTGAACGACGTGGATGGATCAAAGTAATCGATGCGCCAAATCGCGGGATCCAGTCCGCCCTGCGTCTTTTCCGAATAAATGGCCGTGACCTCGTCCTTGGCCTGGGGCGGGATGAATTGATTGCCCGCGCGGGCGGCCGCCAGCCCGGTCAACCCCGCCGTCCCCAGACACGGGGAAATCGCGCCAAACCACAGGGCGAGCAGGGCCAAACCGCAAAAAGGAGGCATTCTCATTCCCTTCAAGGTAGGCTTCCGCCACAAAATTGCAAAACTCTTCCGGCTTCCTTGACACCAGCCCGTCCTCTTTCTACCCTCTGACTGTAAAGACTTGAGCGTCTCGCCCGGAATTTACCTTCCGGTTTTTTTTGTCGCAGCATAACGCAAAATGAGTTTGTAGGAATATTATGGCCAATACGATTTTAGTCGGCGCCCAATGGGGCGATGAGGGTAAAGGAAAAATTATTGATGTTCTCACCGATACCGCGGACATCGTTGTGCGCACCCAGGGCGGCAATAATGCCGGCCACACCGTTTTCATCGGTGATAAGCGGTATATCCTTCACCTGGTCCCCTCTGGCATCCTGCGCCGCAACGTAACTTGCGTCATTGGCAACGGCGTCGTGGTGGACCCGGTCGGTCTCGTCTCGGAAATCAACGACCTGAAGAAACTGGGGGTGAAGATCAAAAACCTGGTCATCAGCGAATCGGCCCATCTCGTGCTTCCCTACCATCGCGAGCTGGACACGCAACGCGAAGTGCTCAAGGGCAAAAATAAAATCGGCACCACCAAGCGCGGCATTGGACCCGCTTATGGCGACAAGGCGGCCCGCACCGGCCTGCGCATGATCGATCTGATCAACCCCGCCCGCTTTGAGACCTTGCTTCGCGCCAAAATCAAGGAGAACAACGAAATTCTTAAAGCCTTCGGCGCCAAGCCACTTTCCTTTGCCAAAGTCCACGCCGAATATCGGGAGGCGGGGGACATATTGAAGCCGTTCGTGACCAACACGGTCGTGTTGTTGCACGAGGCGTCGCAGCGCGGCAAGCATATCCTGTTCGAGGGCGCGCAAGGCACATTTTTGGACATTGACCACGGCACCTACCCGTTTGTCACGTCTTCAAACACGACCGCTGGCGGCGCTTGCACCGGCTCCGGCGTCCCTCCCAACAAAATGGACAGCGTGGTTGGCGTGATGAAAGCGTACACCACCCGTGTCGGCGAAGGCCCTTTGCCTACGGAAAGCGCGGAGATCAGCGACATGCTTCACGGCATGGGCCGCGAATTTGGCGCGACCACCGGACGCGCCCGCCGTTGCGGTTGGTTCGACGCCGTGGCCACCCATTACGCCGCAATTCTCAACGGGATTGATGACATCGCCGTGACGTGCCTTGACGGTTTGGACACGCTGGACACGATCAAGGTGTGCCTGGGCTATCGTGTCGGGAACGAGCAATTGAGTTATATGCCGGCCGACGTCGAAGTGCTGGCCAAATGCGTGCCCGTCTATGCCGAATTTCCCGGCTGGAAGACACCCATCACTCACTGCGCCAAATGGAAGGACCTGCCGCTTGCGGCGCGGAACTATTTGCGCGCCCTGTCCGAGTTGACCGGCGCGAAACTGAAAATCGTCTCCGTGGGGCCGTCGCGCAAGCAAACTATTTTTGTTTGACACACTCATGGGCCCGATTCCGTTGGAAGACAATTTCGCCGATGTGACGGGCAAGGCCCAGCGCGGGTTGTCCCTGACCGACGCTGAATTGGCCCGGCGCGCCGGCATTTCGGCGGAGGATCTGGCTTGCTTCAAGGGAGGCAGGTTTGATCCCGTTCCGGCCCGCAAACTCGCGGCCGCCCTGAATCTGGGGGCGGAGGCGCTGGCCGGGCTGGGACAGCAATCCTGGTATCCCCAGCCGCTCGATCCGCCCGGTCTGGCTTGTTTCAACACCTCCTACAAGGACATGACGGTCAATTCGTATCTGGTCTTTGATCCCCGGGGCAGGCAGGCGGCGGTTTTTGACACCGGCACCACGGTTGCGGGCCTGCTGGATTACGCCGGACAGAACAGACTGGCCATCCAGTTATTATTCTTGACTCACACCCATGCCGATCATGTGGCGGATTTGGAACGTCTGGCCGCGGCGACGGGCGCGCCTGCCTATGCGGGCGAGCGCGAACCGTTCCGCGGCGTCCAGCTGTTTGCGGCCGGCACGATTTTCCGGCTGGGATCCTTGAAAATTGAGACGCGCCAAACCAGCGGGCATTCCCGGGGCGGAATCACATATGTCGTTTCCGGTTTGCCGCGCCGGCTCGCGCTGGCGGGGGACGCGCTTTTTGCCGCCTCAATGGGCGGGGGAGTCGTTTCGTATGAGGAAGCCCTGCGCACCAACCGCAATGAAATTTTCAGCCTGCCGGACGACACCGTGATTTGTCCGGGACACGGGCCGCTGACCACGGTGGGCGAGCAGAAAAAGCACAACCCGTTTTATCCCGAGTTCCAAAAGTAGATGGCGCCGGTCAGGCCGCCATGGCGCGGCCGGCGATGAAACCGGTCGTCCACGCCGCCTGAAAGTTGAAGCCGCCGGTGATTCCGTCGATGTCCAGCAATTCCCCGGCAAAGTGCAATCCGGGGCAAACCCGGCTCTGCATGGTCTTGAAATCGACTTCGCCCAGTTTCACGCCGCCGCAGGTGACAAACTCGTCCTTGTTCATGCTTTTGCCCGTCACGGCCAGTTCGGTGCGGCTGAGTTGCCGGATGAGCGCATGTTGCGCCGGACGGGAGAGGTCCGCGAGGCGCGTCTGGCGCGGAATGCCGGCGGCGGCGGCCAGTTGCTCCCAGAGACGGGAGGGGAGCGGGGCAATCGGAGTATTGACAATCAGGCGGGCGGGCCAGGTGTCGCGCCGCGTCTTCAGTTCGGCCGCGATTTGTTCCGCGTCCAGGCCGGGCAGCCAATTGAGGCGCAACGGGAATTGATAATTCATGTCATGCAAAATCCGCGCCCCCCAGGCCGACAGCCGCAGGATGACCGGGCCGCTTAACCCCCAGTGAGTCAATAATAAAGAACCCCGCTCGCGCAGCTTCGTCTCCGGCACCGAAGCCAGGACCGATTCCACCGAGACGCCGGCCAGGGCGCGCACCCACGGGGTTTCAATATGGAAGGTGAACAGGGACGGGACCGGTTCGACCAGGGTGTGTCCGAGCGATACGGCCAGATCGCCGCCGGACGCCGCCCGGCATCCGCCGGTGGCGAGGAGAAGACGGTCGCAGGCCATCGTTTCGCCGTTGCTCAAGGTCAGTTGAAAGCCGCCTCCCGCCGCCCGGACCGCCCGGTCCACTCCGCAATTGGAAATCAGTTTCACCCCCGCCGCCCGGGCCGCGCGCATGAGGCAGTCGATGATCGTTTCGGAGGAATCGCTGGCCGGGAACATCCGTCCGTCGCTTTCGGTCTTCAACTTGACCCCGCGCGACTCAAACCAGGCCACGGTGTCGGAGGCTTGGAAAATTTGACAGGACGAGAGCAGGGCGCGTTCTCCGCGCGGAAATCGGGCGGTGAATTGGCGCGGATCAAAGCAGGCATGGGTGACATTGCAGCGTCCGCCGCCGGAAATGCGCACTTTGCCGAGGAACTGCGCTCCGCGTTCCAGAATGGCGACCGTGACGCCCGGACGGGCTTCCGCGCAGGCAATGGCCGCAAAGAAGCCCGCCGCGCCCCCGCCTGCCACCACCACTGCGCGGCCCGCCGCCGGGTTTTGATTGTTGGTATCCGTAATCAGGAGCCGTCACCCCGCGTTGGCCAGGGCGTTGAGTGTTTTGGTTAACTTCAGGTTCTCGGCAAAATCCACCGGGCAATCAATCAGCGTCACCTTGCCGCTGTCGAGCGCGGCCTGCAGCGCGGGGAGCAATTCCCCGGCCGCCTGCACGCGCCAGGCCTGCGCGCCAAAGCTCTCGGCATATTTGACGAAATCGGGATTTCCAAAATCCGTGAAGGCCGGACGGTCGAAACGGTTGATTTGTTTCCATTTGATCAAGCCATAAGCCCGGTCGTTCAACACCAGCACGACCAGGCCCGTGCCCAGACGCACGGCTGTCTCCAGTTCCTGCGAATTCATCATGAAGCCGCCGTCGCCCGTCACGGCGACAACGCGCCGGTTCGGATAAACCAGTTTGGCCGCGACGGCGCCGGGGACGGCGATGCCCATTGCGGAAAAGCCGTTGGAGATGATGCAGGTGTTGGGTTGATAGCAGGGGAACAGCCGCGCCACCCAGATTTTATGCGCGCCCACATCGGAAATGACGATGTCCTCGTCCTTCAACGCCCGGCGCAAATCCGAAATGATTCTTTGCGGTTTGAGCGGAAAAGACGGGTCGTCGCGATGTTGTTCGAGTTCTTCCTGCAATTGTCTCCGCACGGGCAGAACCGGCATTTCCGGCCGCGAACCGCAAATCCGCGCCAGTCCGTCCAGGGAGGTTGAAAGTTCCCCCACCACACCGACGGCAACGATGTAGGCGGCGTCCACTTCCGCCGGGGAGCAATCCACATGGATGATCGTTTTGTTGTGCGCCGGATTCCATAAGCTCGGCGCGAATTCCACCAGATCGTAACCGACCGTAACGACCAGATCGGCTTGGGCAAAGGCGCGGTTGATATGGTCCGGCATCTGCAAACCAATCGCGCCCTGCGCCAGCGGATGACGGTCGGAGATGATACCTTTGCCCATGAAGGTGGTGGCTACCGGGATGTTTAATTTTTCCGCGAACCGAACCAGAGCCTCCCAGACGCGCGCGCGGACGGCGCCGTTGCCTGCCAGAATAATCGGCCGCCGCGCCTGGGAAAGCAGATGCGCCGCCCGTTCGATTTGTTCTTCCGATGCCGGACCAGGATGGGGGGCCTGTGCCAGCAGCGGAACGGCGTCAATCTCCGCGCTGGCGATGTCTTCGGGAATTTCAATGTGCGTGGCTCCCGGCTTTTCCGTCTGAGCCAGTTTGAAGGCCTTGCGAATGGTTTCAGGAATCACCTCCGGAATGCGCAGACTCGTGTTCCATTTTGTGATCGGACGAAAAAGCGAGACCACGTCCACGTACTGGTGGGATTCCTTGTGCATGTGGTCCAAGCCAGCCTGGCCGGTGAGGGCGACGAGGGGGGCGCGGTCCAGATTCGCGTCCGCCACGCCGGTGATGAGGTTGGTCGCGCCCGGTCCCAACGTGGCCAGACACACCCCCGCTTCGCCGGTCAGCCGGCCATAAACGTCGGCCATGAAGGCGGCGCCCTGTTCGTGGCGCGTTGCGACGAACCGGATGGGGGAGCCTACCAACGCATTCACCACGTCCAGATTTTCCTCGCCCGGGATGCCGAAGATGTGGCTGACACCCTCGTTCACGAGGCATTTGACGATCAGTTCAGAAGCTTTCATAGTTCTCTGCCAGCCACCGGTTATCGGCGGCCATATCTTTCGGTGCAGAGCTTAACCGTTTGGGCGCGTTCCGCAAATTCAAGTTTCAGTGTTTTCCGCGGGAAATGGAAGTTGGGGGATTCCTGACCGCAATATTAATGGACAAAGCGGCAGGTTGAGGGCAATCATTTGCGCCATGAATTCTCGATTTTTAATTGGAGCTTTTTTAAGTTGCGCCCTGGGTTTGATGACCGGTTGCGCCAGCGCGCCGGGTCACGTTTGCCAGGGGCCGGTGGGTTTGCAACTTTATTCCGTCCGCAACCAGATGACCACCAACACGTCCGCAACGCTGGATGAGGTCAGAAACTGGGGAATCAAACACGTCGAACTGGCCGGGACTTACAAGGTGCCGCCGGAAAAATTCAGGGTGGAGTTGGCCGAGCATGGGTTGACGGCCGTTTCGGGCCATTTTTCTTATGACGAATGGCGCGATAATCCGGAAGGCGCGCTGACAGAGGCGTCCGCCCTGGGTTTGAAATATGTCGGGTGCGCCTGGATTCCGCACCAGGGGGTGTTTGATGAAGCGGTATGCCGGCAGGCCATCGCGGTTTTCAACCGGGCGGGCGAATTGGCGGCGAAACACCATATGACCTTTTTTTATCATACGCACGGATACGAGTTTCAGCCGTTCGAAAACGGGACGTTGTTCGATTTGCTGGTGCGGGAAACAAACCCCAAGAACGTGAAGTTTGAAATGGATATTTTCTGGATTGCGCACGCGGGGCAGAATGCGCCGCAATTGCTGGAGAAGTATCCGACGCGCTGGGCGTTGATGCACCTGAAAGACATGCGGAAAGGCACGCCGACCGGTTTGTCCACCGGCAGTTCGCCGGTCAGCAACGATGCGGCCATGGGCACGGGACAACTTGACCTGCCCGCCATTCTCAAGGCGGCCGGCAAAGTCGGGGTGAAGTGGTATTTCATCGAGGATGAATCCGCCGTCTCCGAGCAGCAAATCCCGGAGAGCCTGCGTTATCTGGGCTTGCTCCAATAGAGATTCATGGTTGCCCGGCGTTTTTGTTATGTATAAAAAAATCCTGGTCGCATTGGAAAACAGCCGGGCGGACAAATCACTGCTGCCGCACGTGGCCGAACTGGCGAAGACCTTCCATTCGGAGCTGCTGCTGGTGCATGTGGCGGATGGCTGGGTGGCGCGGAATTATGACAAGTTGCAATTGACAGAGTCGGAGGAGATGAGGGATGACCGGGCCTATCTGGAGAAGGTGGCGGCAGAGTTGCGCGAGTCAGGTTTGGTGGTGACGGCTCATCTGGCCCTGGGCGACCCGTCCACGGAGATTTTGAAGACGTCGAAGCGCGAGCATTGCGATTTGATCGCGATGACGATGCACGGACACCGGTTTATCGGGGACTTGCTTTTCGGAAGCGCCATTCACCATGTGCGGCACAAGTCGCATGTGCCGTTGTTGTTGGTGCGGGCCAGTCAGTCATGCTGAACCCGCCTTATCAGAGATTTTCCAGGAGGCGGTGGATTTCCTCGTCCGTGTTGTAGAAATGGGGGGAGACCCGGATGTAGCGGCGTCCGGCGCGGTCGGTGCGCAAGGCGGTTTCGATGCGGGCGTCCTGAAGTTTTTTGTGCAGGGCGGTCATATCGGTTTCCGGCCGGTAAAAGCTGATGATGCCGCTGGCGTGTTGGATGGGGGCGTCGGCGTTCAGGACGGTCCAGCCTTTTTGCTGGAGGGCCGGCACGAGCAGGGAGCGGAGATGCCAGAGGCGGGCGGCGATGTTGTCCACGCCAATTTCGAGGAGCAGGCTGATGGCGGCGTTCAAGCCGGCCAGACCGAGAAGATTGGCGGAGCCGGCCTCGTAACGGCTGGCGTCGAGGGGATAAGCCAATTGTTCCTGGGCGACAAAATCAGGGCAGTGGACGTTGTGCCAGCCGTAGATGGCCGGGCGCAGTTTGGCCTGCATTGATTTTCGGACGTAGAACACACCGGCGCCGCAGGGGCCGAGCAGCCATTTGTGGGCGTCGGCGGCGAGGAAATCGACGTGTTCGACGGAGATGGGGAAGGCGCCGAGGCTCTGGATGCCGTCCAGGCAAAACAAAATATTCCGGTCGCGCAAGGCTTTGCCGATGGCGTTGATGTCAATTCTGAATCCGCTCACAAAATGGCTGGAAGCGAGCGCGACGAGGCGGGTCTGTTCATCAACCTGGCCGATGACATCAATGTCACGGATGCGACCGTATTCCTTGACGTTGAGCAGGCGGACTTCGACACCCCGTTCGGCCAGGGCCATCCACGGATAAACGTTGGAGGGGTAATCATCGAAATAGACGAGGAGGTTGTCGCCCCTGCGCCAGGGCAGGCCGGCGGCGACGAAGCTCAAGGCGAGGGAAGTGGGGCCGACGAAAGCGATTTCATCCGGGTGGGCCTGGAGCAGGCTGGCGGCGAGGACGCGGGCCTGGTGAATCTGGGAGAGGGGAATGGTTTCCTCCTGGTCGCCGAGAGTGGCTTTGAGGGCGTAGTCGCGCACGGCTTCGCTGACGCGGCGGGGCAGGGCGCAAACGGCGGCGTGGGAGAGAAAAGTGGTTTCGCGCGTGACCGGAAATTCGTGGTGGCGCAACTCTTCGTTGGACAATATTTCTTGGATAGTCATCTGAAATCAATGGCTTGGTTTACCTCGGCTGCACTGCCCGCGTACCAGGCGACAATTTTCCAGGCAACGAGCAGCAGGATGATAAAATAAATTATCTTGGGGGTCCACAGAGAAAGGGCTTTCATGCGGCGCAGACCCTCGGACTGGTAAAGGCCATGAAGGCGGGTGAGAGTGTCGTCGGTGGCGCCGCTGACTTCGCCGGTGTGGTAGAGGTTGGCAAAAAGTTCGGGAAACTGGTTGGACTTGGTGACGAGTTCGGAGAAGGTCGATCCCTCCTCCAAGGCCGGTCTCCAGGCATGCACGGTGCGGTTCAAGGCGGGCGAACCGCTGGCGGCGGCGGCCAGTTCCCAGGCGGTGATGATGGGCACGCCGGCGTTGAGCAGACTTTCCAGAGCGGCGGAAAGGCGGGCGAGGGCGAGGTCCTGCCGCGCGGTTCTGAGGATGGGAACGCGGCCCAGGACATTCTCGACCCGGCTGCGCCAGGCTTCGCCGTGCCGGCCCTGGCAGGCGTAAATCACCAGGAACACGAGGGCGTAAAGCGGGACGGCGATGCCAACTGTCAAACATAAGAACCGCGGCAGGTTTCCTTTTGTCACCAGGTCGATGAGCGGGAAGATAAGGATGGCGAAATTAAAAATGAAGAGCGGATAGAGCATGTCGGAAATCATCTGGCGCGCCATCTGGGCGCGCTCGCGATAATAAACGGCAAGGAGCTTGAAGCAGGCGTCGAGGCGTCCGCTGCGTTCGGAGGCGTCAATGAGGGCGATGTCGAAGGAGGGAATCCATTTGCCGATGTGAGAGACGGATTCGCTGACCGTGCGGCCCTGGGCCAATTCCTCCAGCCAGCGCGAGATGGGCTGGCGCAAGGCGGCGGAGGGCGGATTGGTTCTGAGATGCTCGAGCGATTGCTGGACGGAAAGGCCGGCAGCAATCATGATCCCAAGCTGGTGGTACAACTCGGCGCGTTGATTCAGTTCCTTGGGGGTGGTAATCAGTGACATGCGCCGTGCCCGGAAGGGGCGGACCGGGGTCAGGTTCCGAGCAGCTTGTCGATGTTGGACTTGAGGTCGCGCTTGGAACACATGCCGACAATCTGGCCGGCCACTTCGCCGTTCTTGAAAAAGAGAAGGGTGGGAATGGCGCGAACGCCGTATTGGGAGGCCAAGGTTTGTTCTTCGTCGATGTTGACCTTGCCAATGCGCACACGGGAATCGTACTCGGAGGCCAATTCATCGAGCAACGGGGCGATCATCTTGCAGGGACCGCACCATTCGGCCCAGAAATCAACCACCACGGGACCGGGGACATTGAGCACTTCAGCCTGAAAATTTGCCTGGTTCAGCTTTACGGTATTGAGGGACATAATGGATTAATAAATCTTAGGAGCAGGTTGCGTCCTTGAATAGAAAGGCCAGGTAAACCGCGGCGGCCAATCCAGAGATGCTGGCAATGAGGGCGATGACGGCAAGAGCTTTGTCCAAGGCGGACAATCCGGCGGCAACAGGGCGCAACGCGGGCGCCGGCGTGGGGCGCGACGGGGCGGCGGCGGCATGGGCGATTTTGGAAGCCGGAGCGCCGGCTTTGGGCGCGGCCGCGCCGGGAGTATTGGTTGCCGGACGGGCGGCGGCGGAAGCAGTCGAGCTTAGATTGGGCGGCGGAGCGCCCGGAGCCAGCGTCGGCAACTTGATCGTCGGGGCGGACGTGGGTTTGGGCGGCAGGTTAATGCGAACCGTTTCCTTTTTCGGCTGCACTTTGGCAGCATCGCCGGGCGATGTGGGAGCGTTGTCTGGCATAAATTCCTATTTAACGACAAATTAGGGTTGAGTCGCGCCGGTGTCAAACCCAATTGCGTTTTTATGGGGCGCCCGGCTAGGGACGGAAGGACAGGCACAGTTGCACTATTGCAAAGACGAACACAACCAAGACCGGCAACAGCCCGATAAACGCGCATTGCCCTCCCCAAAACAGATAACGGCTTGCGGGATTCCACATGGCGCCCTGGCCGCGCTTCACGCGCCGGTAACGGAACATCGCCATCACCGCCATCGGCATCCCTATGATCGGCAGCAAACCAAACAATCCCAGCGTGAGACAGCGCATGGATTGCTCAATCATCTCAATTTTCGAAAGAGGCGCGGATTTCATTTTGACAAAGGTTGATTGGTCACGGACCCGGCCAGCCGGCGAATTTCATGTTGATCCACGATTTTTACCTGCGTTCTCAGCCAATTCACGGTCATCGTGTTGGCCACCACAAACAGCACCATCATCCCCAGTAAAATCAGGACGATCAAGACCGCAAACCCTCCCCGGCGGGAACGCGGACGAACATTGTTGGAAAGTCTGGTTTTCATCGGTTTTTCGCGCCTCCGTTTACGCTTTCAAAGGTGAACAAGGGTTTGAAAAGAGCGGTTTTCCTGGTCGGTTTCAGTTCAAGTTCCCAGCGCCAGGCCGCGACATCCTGCCGGGGATCGGGCTGCATCTGCGACGTTTTGACATTGGCCAGCCAAACCCGGCCAGCCGTTTCGCCCGCCGCATACCGCCGCAGCTCGCTTTTGGAAACGCTATAAACAACCTTGCCTCCCGCAGCCGGGATGCGAAGCTCCTGAACGCCATCAACCGTTGCTGGTTGAATCGGGCCGGTCGCCGCGCGCACGTCCGCCCGCCATTGATCGCCCGCGTGCAACGCGCTGACAATGTCCTCCGCATTTCTCCGCAACGCGTTGCTGTCGCTCCACGATTGCAGAAAAATACTGATGGAGAGTCCCGCCACCACGGTGAACACGCCAATATAGACCACGCACTCGATGAGCGTAATCCCGGCCTGCCGGCGTCTCCCGCCTGTTTTGTTTATGTTCATTTGACTGTCACCTCCCGCACCACCGGTCCGATGCCCAGTTTCCTTGCGGACGACCATTCCAGCCGGAGATGCTGCCCGGCGCGGGTCAGCTTGAATTCTCCTGCCGGCAGATTGACCGCCGCATTGGCGTGAACCGCGTAAGGGTGTTCCCCTTCCGGTGCGGCGCGCCACGCGCCCGCAACAAGGATTTCCATTTCACCGTCCACAATTTCCATGGCCACCGCGCGCTGGTAAGTCGCCCGGAAAAGCCTGGCGTCGGAATTGATCGAAAAAGCGAGCGGGAGCAAGGCGATGACCATTATGGCCATTGCGACGGCCAATTCAGCCATTACGATGCCGCGTTGCTTTGAGTTTGGGTGCTTTTGAATCACCATAAAACCCCCACGTTGATGATCGAAATGAGGAACATGAAAACAGAAATCACCACGGCTCCGACAAAGAGGCCGTTCCATAAAACCAGCGCGGAAGTGATGCCGTGCGCGGCGGCCTGTTCCTCCTGAAAAGCTTTGGCATTCAGCGATTCGTGCCAGCCGGCCAGCGCCCGGAGAAAACCGCCGCTCCCATGAACGGCATTGGTCAGCCGCCAGCCGAATTCGCCGGAGTCATCCATTGCCCGAACGGCGTCGGTCAGTTTCATTCCTTTGCGCAAATCATCCACGGCGCGGGCGGCGTGCCGGCGCAGGACGCCGTTGGCCGTGCAATCAGCCGCCAGTGTGACGGCTTCCGGTTCGGACACGCCGGAATCCAGCAGTACCGCCAGCATGGTGGAGAAATCGCGTTGCAGGCGTTTTCTGCGCCACGGCACCCGGTATTGGAACCGTTCCAAAACAGGAAACCACGCCACCATGCGCGGGCCTGCGATGTAACAAAATTCCGCCGCCCACAACAAAACAATCATGGCTATTTGAATCCCGACCAGGGTTCCAAAATGCCGGTAAACATACTGAATATCCCCGCCGAGCGCGCCCATGCCGATTCCGTAACTCAACTCGATGAACTTTGGCAAAACGAGAACTTTCAAGACGTAAACCACCCAACATCCGATTGGCGTGATGACGAGCGTCGCGATGACCAGATAATTAACGGCCGCGCGCGTTCTGGAAACGGAGTCTTGCAACAACTGGCGGCAGGCTGGAAGCACCTTTCTCAGGTCGCCGATTTTCCGGCCCGCCAGCAACATGGCCGTCACTTGGGGGGGCAGGAAGCCTGGCACTTTGGCCAGCGCCTCGTCCAGCCGCAGGTTTTGTTCCAGCCACGCTGCCACCAGATGGAAGCGCGGCCCCATCGACAAATCGCGGCTCTCCGCAACGGAAATCAATGTTTGCTCAACCGGTTGGCCATGGTTTAGGGCGGATTCAATCAACTCCAAAAACAGCCGCGCCCGCTCCGCCCGCCACATCGGCAGTGTCAATAAGAAATGGACCAGACGAAGGATGCCCCAGAGCAAGGCAAGAGCGATGGCCGCAAGCACCGCCACCCCGACTCCCATCAGCAGGCGAGGTGCGGGCGATTCAGGCCACACAAAGGAGCAGGTTATCAACGCGGCAAGAACGATGGTTCCTCGCACTCCAATCCCAATCGCCCGCCTCCGCCCGGCTGATATGTGTGAATTTGAGTTCATAATTAACGGGCTGATCGTGTCAATTCGAGCCCAACGTATTCATCATGTTGATGAAAGCTATCAGCGCGGGCTGCATTTGCGTCAGGATGACCAGGCCCAGCACCAGTATTGAGCAAGGCATTGCCGAATAGAGCAGGACATCGGTGCGGTAGGCCGCCCTCGCCTGGTACATTTCCGACGCGCGCTGAAACCCCGCGCCCAGATCCTCGTTTGATTGCGAGACGGTCCAAATAAAAAGCGGCGGGAAAATTTTGCCGTCTCCCGCAATCTCGGAGAACTTGCCCTGGCCGGCCGCCAGCCGTTGCCGCCATCTGGCAAACTCCGCTTCGGCGGGGGTTCCTTTTTCCAATTGTTGCATGAGGGCCAAGGCGTCGTTCAGCGTCGCTCCGCTTTTCAGCATCATGGCCATGGCCGAGGCAACTTGCGCCAGGCTGGCTTCCTTGAAAGCGGGCAGACGCCAGCGCAAAACGCGCCGCACGCCCGCTGTGCCGAGCGCAATAAACAAAGCCATCGCCGCGATTCCAATGATGACCGGTGCCAGCCATGGGAGAATCAGCGCCGCTCCCGGGAGCGGGTTTTGAGGACCATGCAGAGCGGGAGTATACACATTCTCTATCAGCTTATGCGTGAGAACGCCCAAAAAGACCGACAGCAAAAACGCCCCGGACAGCACGATGGCCGGATACACCATCAAACCTTTGAGCCGGGTGGCCACGACGTGGCGGCGTTGGTAATGATCGGCCAGCAGGGTGAGCATACCGGGCAGATCATTGCTTTGCGCGCCGACTTCGAGCATTTGCCGGTACAAATCCGGCAACTGACGCTGGCGGATCGCTTCGCGTAAAGGCATGCCTTTGGCGAGGTGGGCTTCCAGTTTTTCCAGTTCGGCCCGCATCGCGCCTTGTCGCATGTCGGCGCACAAGCGGCGCAACGCGGTTTCAAGCGGGATGCCGTCGCGCACCATGGCGGCAAGCTGTTGATTGAAGAATGCAAATTCGTCGTTTTTCATAAACCAAATAGCCGCCGATATTCCGTGTCGTTGGTGACGCCCTGCCGCGCGAGAACCCGCGCGGATTCCTCCAGCGCGCGCCGGGCCGACACCGTTCCCAATTGATGCGACCGGATTTGGGCGCGCAACGTTTCGTCCGTCCGCAGCCATTCCACCACCGGCACGCGGCCTTGATAACCGGTGTGCAGGCACGTCGCGCATCCTTTGCCGCCGCAGGTTCCGCAAACCTTGCGCAACAGGCGCTGGTTCAGCACCAGTTCGACCGCCGCCGCAATGGCAGAGTGATCCGCGCACAGGACGAGCAGCCGTTCCAGCACTCCTTTGCAGGAGCCGGCGTGCAAAGTCGAAATAACCAAATGCCCGGTCAACGCCGCCCGCACCGCGATATTGGCCGTTTCCTCGTCGCGTATTTCGCCAATCACGAACGCCTGCGGATCCTGCCTCAGCAGGTGCCGCGCGGCCCGCGCAAAATCCAGTTCCCGCGCCTCGTTCACTTCCGTTTGCATGACACCCGGGATGATCTGCTCCACCGGGTCTTCGATGGTGATGATGTGGCGTCCGCCCGATTCCGCCAGACAGCGCAGACAGGCGTAAATGGTGGTGGTTTTCCCGCTCCCCGCCGGGCCGGTGAGCAGCAGCATCCCGGAAGGTTGACGCAGGAAATTGCCCAGCTCCTGCACCGCGTCATCGGGAAATTCCAGTTCCGCAATCCCCTTGGCCGCGACGGGATTGAACAGGCGCAACACAATTTTCTCGCCCGTAACGGTCGGATAGGTGGCCACCCGGATGTCGCTCCGGCCATTGACGGATTTTTGATCAATGCGCCCGTCCTGCGGCATGGATTCCTGATACGTTTTCAACCGCGCCAGGAATTTGATGCGGCCGAACACGCGCTCGGCGACGTCGCACGGATACTTTGTTGCCGGCGTCATCATGCCGTCGAGCCGGAACGAGACCACCGCGCCGTCCGGTTCCATTTGCAAATGGATGTCGCTCGCCGCCGCCGCTTCGGCCTGGTGGATGAGATCCTCAACGATCTTTGGCGCGGAAATCTCCGCATCGTCCGCCGTCACCACCGCTGGTTGGAAAATGTTCATGGTTGATCCTCGACTAACCGGTGCAAGCCATGCTCGTCCTGCATGAACCGGCCCAGGTTGTTCTCGATTCGCGCCATCGAAAGGCGCAATTCCTGTTTATCCCGGAGCAAGGCGTGGGAAAGCACTTTGGGCGCCCGGCTTTGCCAGAGACAAAAGGTCAGGGCCAAACACGCCAGGGCCAGCCGCCCGAACCAGAGAAAGCCGGGCAGGGCTGCCTGGCTTGGCGTCCGTTCCACCGGGCTGGCGCGTAATTCCCTCATCACGCGTTGCGGAAACGCCTTCCAATAATCCGCATCGCGTTCGGGCGCGCGCAACGCCTTGATCCTGGATTCGAGATCGAAGTCCTTCATTCCCTTCCTCCCGCCGCCAGCCAGCGTTTCAATTTCCTGCGCGCTGTGAACACGCGCCACGAAATGGTCGTTTCCGAACAGTTCATGACCGCGGCCGCCTCGGCATGATTCAAGCCGTCGTGCATTGTCAACATAATCGCGGCGCGCTGCCTGGCCGGCAGTCTCAATAACGCCGCCTGCACCGGTCCGCTCCAATCCTGGTCCTTCCCGGGGTCTTCCTCCGCCGCCGGATGCGCGCCGTCCGATTTCGCCCATTCCGCCGTCGCCGCCGTCCGGCGCGTCTCCTGCCGGCGCCAGCTCAGGCAGGCGTTGATGGCGATTCGGTAAAGCCAGGTGGAAAATTTGCACTCGCCCCGGTAGGAGCCGATCTGGCGGTAGGCGTTGATAAACGTCTCCTGCGCCAGGTCTTCGGCGTCGGCCACCGACCCTGTCATCCGATATGTCAGCGAATGAATCATGCGTTGATGCTCGCACACGAGATCCGCGAAAGCCGCCTGGTCGCCCCTTTGACTTCGGGCAACCAAGGATTCGTCCTGATCACACATGCCGCATTCCTTTACCTGATACGATGCCGCAGCCGGAAAAATCCTTTGATATTTTTCCGCATCCCCGCCGGGATTCAATTTCAGCATGGCATCCATGGGGTTAAGGATCGGGGCGGTCCGCCGGTTGGTGGGGAAAAAACAAAATCCAGACGCATCCCCCCACCAGGCTCGCATCCCCTATCACCGCCAGCGGCGTCAAGGCCCATTTGGCCGCCAGGGCCTTTTCATCTTTAAAAACCGGCAAGTCGCACGGCCCCAAAACCCAGCCCCGGCGATAAATTGTAAACGAGGCATGATTCGCCGGGCAGACCGCATACAAATCCGGCGGCCGCATCGGCCGGGAGAAAAACACCGGAATAGGTGTGCCCGGGCGGGTATTCGATGGATTGATGAACGCCGGTTTTCCGCCCTTCGACAATTGTTTGAGGTTTGGCTCCACGTAGTAGGCGCAACGACGCAGGTCGCCATTGCGTTCAAACGCGGCGTCATACTGCGCCAGAATGCCGCGGGGAGTGTCAATCAGCGCAAGGTTGGGAATCGGCGCGGGGGTGACATAAGCGCTTTCATGCCACAACGCCGGGGTCATGCAGCCGCCGGAGCAGAAGCCGGCAACCACCGTCAAAAAAATCCATACGCGCTTTCTCATAAGACCTCCTGGCTGTCGCAGGAGTATCGTCCATCCCCCGCCATATTGTCAATCACAAAGTTTGCGTCTGGCGCGGGAGGCATTTTCTTCTCGCAACTTTGTGAAAGTGTGGCAGGGTTGCTTTGTTCAGCCAACACGAAGATATCACTTTAACGAAAGTGAGGGGTGCAGCGCGTGAAAGCACTGAAACAACATGGCTTGCCCGACGCATTGTCAGAGCAGACAGTGGGCGGCCTTGGCGCGCTGACGATGCGGGTTCGCGGAGGTGTTGGAAAATGAATTCCCCGGCCGCCAAGGGGTATGCCGTGCCCCGGATTTTTAATTCAGCGCCGGCTGCCATCCTGGCGGTTGCCGTCGTGTATGCCGTGGTGGCCAAGGTGAGTTTTTTGGTCACGATCCCTCCCGGCAATGTTTCCCCAATTTTTCCATCCGCGGGCATAGCCCTTGCCGCCGTGCTGATTCTGGGGCGTCGCGCCCTGGCCGGGGTCTGGCTTGGCTCTTTTGCGGCCAACGGCATCTCTTTTTTTGATGGCACGGTGCCGTCTGCCCATGCCGTTTTGCCTGCCTTGCTGGTCGCGTCTTTTATCGGCATTGGCGCCATGACCGGCGCGGGGACGGGCGCATTTCTGGTGCGGCGTTTCTGCAAGGGTGAATACCCCCTGTATAGCGGATGGAACGTGTTGATGCTGGTTACGGTTGGCGCGCTGTGTTGTTGTGTGATCAGCCCCACGTTCGGGGTGGCCGGTCTGTCGTTGGGCGGGTATATCCCCTGGGAGCGGTTTGTCCACTCCTGGATCATCTGGTGGGCGGGCGACGCGGCCGGGGCTATTGTGGCCGCTCCCCTTATTCTGGCGTGGCATCACCCTCATCCTTTTCACAGGAATCTCCGGCGTGTCATGGAAGCGGTTGTGCTGGGGGGGGTGACGCTCCTGCTTTGTTTTTTTATTTTCTTTCGGAATGTGCCCTTCGCCTACGGTCTCATGCCGCTATTGCTGTGGGCGGCATTTCGTTTCGGCATGCGCGGCGCTTCAACCGCCGCTGTGGTCATTGCGATTTTCGCAACAATCGGCACCAGTCGTGGTCTTAGTCCATTTGCGAGGGGGACGGTTGATGAATCGCTGCTGTCCTTGCATTCATTTTTGGATGTGACCCTGGTCTGCGCCCTTTTTCTGGCCGGGATACTGGCCGAGCGCGAGCGGACGGAGGAGATTTTGCGGGAGAGCGAAATTCGCCACCGGTTTCTCTTTGAGCACAACCCGATGCCGATGCTCATTTACGAACACGGCACACTGCAAATACTGGCGGTGAACGAGGCTTTCCTCCAACACTACGGCTACAGTTATGAGGAGGCGCTGGCCATGCTTCTGACCGACCTCTATCCCGAGGAGGAAAAGGCACAAATCACGGCGCTGATTCCGCGCTTGCACGGACGCGCCAACGTGGGTGAATGGCATCACCGCAAGCGCGACGGTTCATTCATCGTCAGCGTGGATTGTTCGCACGACATGGAGTATAAAGGCCGGACTGCCCGGGTGGCGGTCATGACCGACATCACCGAACGCAAAGAGGCGGCAGAGGCGTTGCGCCGGCGCGAGGAGCAGTTCCGTCTGATCATGGAGAATCTGGCCGACTTGGTGGCGGTGCTGGATCTGGATGGCCGCCGTCTCTACAACAGCCCGTCCTATCGGGGGGTTATGGGTGAGCCTGACAAGCTGCTCGGAACGTCTTCCTTTGAACAGATACATCCGGAAGATCGGGCGCGGGTGCAGGAGGCTTTCCGGGCGACGGTCCGCACGGGCATCGGCCAGCGCATGGAGTACCGCCTGATGGATCAATATAATCGGGTGCGGTACATCGAATCGCAGGGCAGCGTGATTCGGGACGCCCAACGGCGGGTGTCCCAGGTGGTGGTGGTGTCCCGCGACGTCACGGGGCGCAGGGAGGCTGGCCGGGCCTTGCGCGAAAGCGAACAGAAGTACCGCGAGTTGGTGATGTTGGCCAACAGCATCATCCTGCGCTGGTCGCGCGACGGGCGGATCACTTTCCTGAACGAGTTTGGCCAGCGTTTTTTTGGTTACACGGAAGCCGAGATTTGCGGCCGACATGTGGTCGGCACGATCGTTCCGGAAGGCGGGAGCGGCGGGCAGAACCTGCCATCGCTGATTGATGCGATTTGCGCGGACCCGGCGGCATTCGAGCAGAACATAAACGAGAACATGCGCCGCAACGGCGAACACGTCTGGATTGCCTGGACCAACCGGGTCGTGCTGGACGAGCATGGCCAGGTGGCCGGGATCCTGAGCATTGGAGTGGATATCACGGCGCGCAGGCGGGTCGAGGAAGAGTTGCGGGCCACCAAGGCCAGCCTGGAAGAGCGTGTTCGCGCGCGCACGACCGAACTGGCTGAAGCCAAAGAGCGCGCCGAGTTGGCAGACCGGCTCAAATCCGCGTTTCTGGCCACCATGTCGCACGAGTTGCGCACGCCGTTGAATTCCATCATCGGTTTTACCGGCATCATACTGCAAGGGCTGGCCGGACCGTTGAACGCCGAACAGACCAAACAACTGGGCATGGTGCAGAGCAGCGCGCGGCATCTGTTGTCGCTCATCAACGACGTGCTGGACATCTCGAAGATCGAAGCCGGCCAACTGGAAAT
>CAZLEE010000042.1:0-27306 GCA_964558455.1 uncultured Verrucomicrobiota bacterium
CGGCAAAAAACCCCCTCTCAGCACCCCGAAGAATCAGTAATTCGGAATCGCCGATCGAATGAAAACCAGGATTAAATTCGCCCTGCTTCTGGCAACACCGGTCTTCTTCACCAGCGGCGTGACCGCGCAACCCCTCACGGTTTTGACTAATTTCAACGGAAACAACGGCGCCGCGCCGCAAGCGGGCTTGCTGGTCTCCGGCAACACCCTCTATGGCACGACTTCCGCCGGGGGCGCCGCCAATGCCGGAACCGTTTTTTCGATCAATAGCGACGGCAACGGGCTGACCAATATTTATTCATTCCAAGGCGGCAATGACGGGCGCGGCCCCGTGTCGGATCTTGTTTTGTCCGGCAATACCCTTTACGGCACTGTCGCGCTGGGCGGTCCGGCCGGCGCCGGCGTGGTTTTCGCGGTCGATACAAACGGGGGCGGCTTCAGCAATGTTTACAGTTTCGCCGGGGGCGGCGATGGGGCCGATCCCGAAGCCGGGCTGATTTTGTGCGGCAACACCCTTTATGGCACGACCTTCGTTGGCGGCGCGTCCGGCGACGGCGCGGTGTTCAGGGTCAATACCGATGGCACAGCCTTCACCAACATTTACAGCTTCATCGGAGGCACGAATGGCTCCAATCCCGAATCCAAACTGGTGTTGTCCGGCAACACCCTTTATGGAACCACTTACGGGCCTTATTCCGGCGGCACAGGTTACGGCACGGTGTTCAAGGTGAATATCGACGGCAGCGGTTTCAGCAACCTCTACAATTTCAGCGGGGGCGCGGACGGGGCCAATCCGGAGGCGGGCTTGGTGCTGTCCGGGGGCGTTCTGTATGGGACAGCCTTCGCCGGGGGCAGCGACGGCAACGGCGCGGTCTTCAGCGTGACCACGAATGGCGCCAGTTTCCACAGTTACGATTTCAATTTCACCATTGGAGCCAATCCGGCGGCAGCCTTGATTTTGTCGGGCGGCGCCCTTTATGGAACGGCGTCCAGCGGGGGCGCGGACGGTTGGGAAACGATTTTTGAAATCAACACCAACGGCGGCAATTTCACCAACCTCTATTCGTTCAGCGACACAGTGGATGGAGCCGGTCCCGAAGCCGCGCTGGCGTTGGCCGGCAATGCGCTCTACGGCACAACAGAGGCGACCGATGAATCGGGATACGGAAACATATTTGCCCTGAGTTTGCCCAATCAAAGCGTTTCGTTGCAAATCGGACTGAGCGGCGGTAAGGCCATCCTGACCTGGAGCAACGCGGCGTTTTCCCTCCAGACTGCCCCGGCTGTGAACGGCGCCTTTGGCAACGTGGCCGGCGCAACCAGCCCCTACACCAACTCCGCCGCCAACGCGCAACAGTTCTTCCGGCTTTGGAAGAATTAGAACGACTGCGTCTCGATGCCGTACACTTTGATCTTGTTGTAAAGTGTCTGACGCCCGATGCCCAGTCGCTTGGCTGTTTCCAGTTTGTTGCCGTGGGTGTCTTTGAGCATCTGCAAAATGGTGTTTCGCTCCATCGCCTCCATCAAGGTCAGGTCGGGAACTTCCGCCGATGCGACCGCGGTGGTGATGGACAAATCCTTTTCCCCAACCACGTCGCTGTCGCACATGAGGACGGCGCGTTGAATCTCGTTCTGCAATTGCCGGACGTTGCCGGGCCAGTCAAACGAACGCAATAACTCGCTGGCGGTGGGGGAAAATCCGCTGATGTTCCGTCCGGCCTGGGCGTCAAAGCGCTTCAAAAAGGCGGTGGCCAGCGGAAGAATATCCTCCCGGCGGTCGCGCAGGGGCGGCAGATGCACCGTGATGGCGCTGATGCGATAAAAAAGGTCTTCGCGCAACTTCCCGCTTTTGATGGCGTCGTCGGTTTCCCGGTTGGTCGCCGCAATTATGCGGCAATCGGCCTTGTAACTGCTCCGTCCGCCGACGGGACGGACTTCCTTTTCCTGGAGGACGCGCAACAGTTTGCTCTGCGTGTCAACGGGCATCTCGGAAATCTCATCCAGCAAAAGCGTGCCGCCCTCGGACTGGCGGAACAAGCCTTCCCGATCCGCCATCGCCCCGGTGAAGGCGCCCTTGACCGAGCCAAACAGTTCGCTCTCGATCAATTCCCTGGGCAGGGCGGCGCAATTGATCTTGATCAGCGGCCCCTTGCTGCGCGGGCTTAAAGCGTGAATCAAATCGGCAATGACCTCCTTGCCCGTGCCGCTTTCGCCGGTGATCAGGATGGAAACATCGCTTGGGGCCACCCGCTCAATGGTTCGCACCACGGTCTTCATGGCGGGACTTTGAAATATCCGGGCGGTGCCACCCCCTGTCGTGACCAAGGCGTCGCGCAACGACCGGGTTTCCTGGTTTAAAAGCCGGTGTTCCAGGGCGCGCTCCACGGAGAGCAACAGTATCTTTTGATTAAACGGTTTGGCTTGAAAATGGTAGGCCCCCAGTTTGGTCGCTTCCACCGCCTTGTCGTAGGTCGCGTTGCCGGTCAACATGATGACCTCGGTGTCGGGCCATTGTTTTTTGATTTGCGGAAGCAATTCCATGCCGTCGCCATCCGGCAGCCCCAAATCCAGCAGGACCACGTCCGGCTGGGTCTGCCCGAACGCGCTCACCAACTCCGCGGCGGTGGCCTTCGGCACGACCTCGTAACCGGCGTGTTGCAAAATTGTTCCCACCAGATCCCTCACGCCTTCGGCGTCGTCCACGACCATTATCTTAGCTTTCATATTTCTTTCTCGCGCCCAAGGGCGCAGGCTTCTACAAACCCGCTGAAAAGCTGCGGGAAGACCGGATTTTTGTCAATCAGACGCTCAGGATGAAATTGCACCGTCAACAGAAACGGCCCTTGTCCGGGTTCCTTCAATTCCAGCGCTTCAATGATTCCATCGCAACTTTTCGCCACCGCGCGCAACCGCGGCGCCACCTGGCCTATGGCTTGGTGATGCGTGCTGTTGACCCCAAAAACCACCCGTCCCGTCAGCCGGGCCAGCAGCGAATCCGGCTCGACACTGATATCGTGAACCGGCTCGGCTTTCCGCTCCATCTGGCGATGATTGAGCGAGTTGGAAATCTGGGTCGGAATATCGACCACCAGCGTTCCGCCCAGGGCCACGTTCAGCATTTGGTGGCCGCGACAGATGCCCAACAACGGCTTGCGCCGCGCCAAGGCCTCGTCGATCACCTTTTTCTCCCAAACATCGCGGTCCGGCTCGATTGGTCCGACCATTTTGGCCAGTTCCAACGGCAGTTCGCCGGCATACAGCTTCGGATCAATATCGTCGCCGCCGGTCAAAAGCACGCCGTCGCATCGTTTCACGGACTCGGCAACGACCAAGGGGGAGGTGGTTGCCGGAAAAATCCAAGGCAAGCCGCCAGCCGCTATGACCGCATCTGTATATCGGTTGGAAAGGCTGACAGATAAATCGGAAAATTCCGCACCCTTGCTTTCCGTGCCGGGCAGAACCAATATGATCGGGCTGCGTTTCATGATTGAAACCTCTGCGACTACCCCAGGTAGCTTCCTGGTTCCAGCTTCGTTTTTTCCGTTTCGGGAAATCGTTCCATGATTATCTTTCGCACGCGCCCCTCCACTTCCGGGGGGAGCAATTGCCGGTTGATGCGCCGTTGCACCGAATCAAGCAGCGCCAGCCAATCTTCCAATGGCGGGATGGCCACCTCAATCCATTTGTCAAACCGCTTTTCGCGCCGGTAAAAAATCCACCGCTTGCCCACATGCTGCGCATAGCACTGGAGGGTCTCCCCTTCGAGTGACGTCCGTTTCCAACTGATTTCAGCTTTTGGCATTAGTCAGTTTCCGGCAGGTCTATCCCCGCCACCGCCATGGAAGCGATTCCCTCTTCGCGTCCGACAAATCCCAGGTGCTCGTTGGTGGTGGCCTTGATCCCGATTCGCTTCGCCGGAATGCCCAGCGCCCCGGCGATGTTTAATTTCATGCGCGCGGCAAAGGGCATGATTTTAGGCTCTTGCGCAATGATCGTGGCGTCGATGTTGACGATTCTACCATGGTGGAACATAACCTGCCGCGCCGCCTCTTGCAAAAAAACTTTACTGGCCGCCCCGTGCCAGCGCGGGTCTGTGTTGGGAAAAAATTGTCCAATGTCCCCCTCCCCCAGCGCCCCCAAAACGGCATCGCAGATGGCATGCATCAGGACGTCCGCATCGGAATGGCCGTCCAGTCCTGTGGCATGCGGAATGTCCACCCCGCCCAACACAAGCTTGCGGCCTGCGACCAAAGGATGAACGTCATAACCGATGCCAACGTGTACCATAAGCGTTGAGTATAAAGATGCCGCCACCGGCAACCAAGCAATTTATCGTCCGGATAAAAACGCCAACGATCAGCGCAACCCCGTCTTCCGGGCCGCCCGCGCGATGCGTTCGAGCTTGCTGCGTAACAACCCGTTGTTCGCCAGCATCCGGTAATGTTCACCGCCCGCAATCTGCTCATGCCAGAATTCGCCGCCGGCGCACTCCAGGATAAACCCTGCTGCCGCGATGTCCCACAGGCTTATGCCGGATTCGATGTACGCGTCAAACCGTCCGCTGGCCACATAGACGAGCGAGAGAGCGGCGGATCCCATCATGCGCAGCTTGCGCACCCGGCTGACTAAGGCGTTAAAAACCGGAAGATTTTCCCGCAGACTGGCCGAGTCCTTGGCAAATCCGATTGCCACCATCGCTTGCGCGACTTCTGTGCGCCGGCTGGCGTGAATGCGCCGCCCGTTTAATTTTGCCGGTCCGCCCCGCACTCCGGTCCAAAGCTCATTGCAAAAAGGATCAAAGACCGCGCCCGCCACGGTTTGAAATTCCCCCGAATCGGCGCGCGTTTGCAACGCTATCGAAACACACGCATGGGGCACTCCATAGGTAAAATTAACCGTGCCATCAATGGGGTCCACCACCCACCGGCAATCCGACCCGGCCCGGCCCGCCTCGCCTTCCTCGCCCAACACCGCTGATTCTGGAAATTCGGCAAGCAGCGCTTTCTCAATCAGCTTTTGGCAGCGGACATCCAATTCCAATTTGATGTCGTGTTGCGTTTGCAGATTGATTTTTTTGACCAGCGTGTCGTTGCGCCGCATCAGGCTGCCGGCCTGGCGCGCGGCCCCCGCCGCGCAGGCAAGGGCTTTTTGGATTTGTGATGTTTTCATTTCAAGGTTCGCTCCGCGTAAGTTCCGTGGAATAGGCATCCTCCAGCAGGAGCCGGTTCAGCCGGCTCAATTCAATCCCGCCCGGGTGGGATTCCAGAAGTTGGACGGTTTGAGGCCTCAGGACAATTCCCTGAAACCGTTGCGAGTCGAAAATGCACGGCTCCCCCAGCGTGATGACTTTGTTCAGCCCCCGAATCACCGCCTGTTGCGCCCGCTCCAAACCCGCCCCCGTTGCGTCCGGATTCAGCAAAATGGATTGCTCGTCGGAAGATAATTGCTGCCACAAAAATGCGGACACGGGGTCGGTCTGCCGGCTGAGCTGGTTGACCAGCTTCGGAAAACTCAGGATTTGATCCGCCGCAAACGGCGGACAACCAAATTCCTGGACGTTCATGGTGTAGGAATAATCATCAAAATAAATATCGTGCTGGCCCCATTCCAATTCGCCGCGCTGAAAATCCACGTCATCCGACCGCAGACCCTGTTTCGGCGGGTCAAGCGTCTGACTGTGATCGCCATTGGCCGCCATCCGGTAGCAATCGAGGCCGCCAAAATAAAAATCGTGCAGTTCGCTGCGTTGGGCGGGGGTAAGCGACGGGCAATATTGCGTGGCGAAGAGGCCCGCCCACGGATCCACCGGAACCCAGCCGTACGGAGCCAGGTAAATTTCCGTCCAATCATGAATATCGTGATAACCGGGATACAAGTCCCAGCCGGTTTGCCAGCGCGCCGGAATATTGCGGGAACGGCAAAGGGCAATGAAGAGCATCGCCTCCTGCCCGCAGTCTCCGTAATGATTGCGCAGACAATAGTCGCTCAGGTTGGTCAGCGTCGAATATTCGCGGGCGTAACTGTATTTGATATTGGCGCCGATCCAGTCATATAAAGCCTTGGCCACGACATACGGATTGGTTTCCGCGCCGGCAAGCCGGGCGGACAGTTCTTTGATCTCGGGCGTGAATACCACATGTGGCGATTCGCTGGTGAATTTCTTTAAAACCGGGTCGCTCAAGTCGGCCGGCTTCACCTGCGACGGGTCCATGTCAAAATAAACGCCGTAGCGCGCATAGCTGTAAGCCACGGAGAAGATCGTCGGCTGGCCGCTCCGGGCCGTCTGCTCAAAGTAAGCGGAACGGATCGGGCTGTTTTCAGGCGCCAATTTCTGCATCGGGGGCGAACTGGCAATCAACTTGATTTGATTCTGATAGGGATAATACCGGGGAACAGGCAGCCAGGCCCGGATTAATTCGCCGGGCGGGGCCGCGGACTTGTCTGCAATCACGGACAGACTGCAGAGCAGATAATGGGGAAGCACGCAGGGAGTGTGCTGCTCGCGCGCGGCCTTCTTGATCGCCTGGCTGAGAAGCAGGCGGCCTTTTTGTTCCGGCACATCGTTCCTGCCGCCCATCCGCCGCTCCCTTAGTTCAGGGTTCCGGAAAAAAAGATTATTCTGACTCGTGCCGACAAAACGCATTTCGCCGTCAATTTCCCTGCCGTCAAAACGGCCTGACCGCACCCACCCCTCAAATTCCTGGGGCGTCAGATTCCTGACCGAATTCGATAACCCATGGAAAAGATGCTCCCGGCTCAACGAGTAATCCATTTTGATTCGCCGCAACAAATCATCCTGGCGTTCCATTTCCCTGTAGTCGGCTGCGGCGAGTTTCGGCGATCCCAGCGCGGCTTGCAACACGGCGTCGGCCCCCTTGAAATCGCCCGCGTCCCGCAGTGCGGCGGCATGGCGAAGCGCAGGATCGGGAGACTCCGGCTGGCGCTGTTGGGAACAGCCGGTTAAAACCACGAGAAGGATAAGAGTGCCAAGCCGCAACATTTCGCCAGTGTATGGAAAACAAAGGGTTGTTCGAGAAAATTCCACCGCCGGTCAATCTTCCGAAAACAGGTATTCCAAGTCCGACCGGGTCAGGTTTGAGGCGAATCCTTGCTCGCCCAAAACATCCGCGATGGTCTGCGCCTTGCGCTGTTGCAATTCCCAAATTTTTTCCTCCACCGTGCCGGGGGCGATCAGACGGTAGGCGTTCACCGTCTCCGTCTGGCCGATGCGATGCGAACGGTCAATGGCCTGGGCTTCCACCGCCGGATTCCACCACGGGTCGTAAAGAATGACGTAACTGGCCGTGGTCAGGTTCAAGCCCGTTCCGGCGGCGCGCAGACTGAGCAGAAAAACCGGGCCGCGCTCGTCGTTTTGAAATTCCTGCGTGACCAACTGGCGGTCCTTGGTTTCCCCGGTCAGGATATGGGTCGGGATGCCGCGAGCCGCGCATTCTTTCTCCAGAATTTTCAGCATTTGCACAAATTGGCTGAACAAAAGTACCTTCTGGTTTTCCGCCGTCAGCGGCTCAAGCAGTTCAAAAAGCGTCTCCGTCTTGCCCGAGGCGGAATCATTGCCCACCAACTGCGGATGACAGCAGATTTGGCGCAGCCGCGTCAGCGCGGCCAGCACATGCATCGTGCTTTTGCCCACCCCGCGTTCGGCCACGGATGTCATGACCTGTTCCCGGCTGCGGCGCAATTCCGCCAGATATAGTTTCCGTTGCGCCTCGCTCAACGCGCAATCGCGCCGTTCTTCAATCCGATCCGGCAGATCGCGCGCCACTTCCTTTTTGATCCGGCGCAGCAGGAGGGGACGCAATTTGGCGGAGAGCCGCCGCCGCGCGATGCGTTGCTCGTCCCCTGCGGTTTCGCCGCGCGGTTCATATTTCTCGCGGAATTTCTGCTGTCCACCCAGGTAGCCCGGCTGGATAAAATCAACGATGCTCCATAGGTCCAGCAGCCGGTTTTCCAGCGGGGTGCCGGTCAGGGCGATGCGCTGGCCGGCTTGCAATTGTTTCACCGACTGCGTGATTTGCGCGTCGGGATTCTTGATGAACTGGGCTTCGTCAAGAATGATCACGCCAAAGGAAAATTTTTGCAGCGCCTCCAGGTCGCGCCGTAGCAGCGCGTAATTGGTCACAATCAAATCATGCTCTGGAATTTGTCGGCGCAAGTTGTGCCGCTCCGCGCCGCTTTCCAAGACCAGCACACTCAGTGAGGGAGTGAACCGGTTGGCTTCCCGCCGCCAGTTATGCACCACCGAGGCCGGACAAATGACCAATGCCGGACGGCTCGGCGTATGGCTCGCCTTCAGCCACGAAAGCCAGACCAGTGTCTGTAGCGTTTTGCCCAATCCCATGTCGTCCGCCAGTATCCCTCCCAGTTTGTGCCGGCTGAGATGGCACAGAAAATCGAAGCCGCTTTTCTGGTAGGGCCGCAATTCGGCGTGGATGTCCGGGGGCAGTGGCGTGGCGGGAATGCCGCTGAATTCCGCCATGCTTTTGCGCAAGGCTTGCGCCAGCGGCCCGTCGCCAAAGCGTTTCATGCCTTCGCTATCCAAGTGGGCGGCTTGTTCCAATCCCAGCCGCTGCGGGACGGCGATCAGCCCGTCCACCCCCAAGTCGGCAAAGACTTCATGCGCTTCCTGCACTGCGGCGCCATCCAGTTCCAGCCAGCCGGCGTCGGGCAGTTTCACGAATCGCCCGGTCGCGCTTTGCAGTCGTTGCAAATCCGCCGCCGTCAGTTTGACTCCCTCCGCCTCCCATTCGGCGGAAATGGAAAACCAATCAATCCCGCTGCCCCTGACCGCCAGCTTGGGCCGCAATGGGCGCGAAGCCAGAAACAAACGGTGAAACGCCGGATTGCCCATGTATTCGGCTTCATTGGGCCGGTCCGGCCACGCCGCCGCCAGCGCTCCCAGGAAATTATCATTGGCATCCCCCACCCACAGGCCCGGTTCGGGCGTAAACCAATCCAGCCGGCGCAGCCATTGCGTCGCCTTCTCCAGCCGGGGATCATCCAGAATTCTGGGTTTCCCATCGGCCTGCGTTTGCGACCCTTCACATTCCCATTCCGTCCCGCTCCAGTGCCATGGATGCTCATCGCCCTCGCCTCGCGCCAGCAACCGCAGGCGCACGGAATCATCCACCAATTCAAAAATAAAACGCGGAACTGCGGTATGCACCACGCATAATTGCTCCCAGTCCACCCCCTTCGAGGGCCGGGTTTTGCGCAGATTGGTCAAAAGCCGGTGGCTCAGTTTGCTGACCGGCAGCGATTTTCTCTGCGCCCAGGCGCTTAACAAATCGTCCGGCGGCGCGCTGCGCAGCAGGTAAAACGCGTTCTCCGCCAGCACAATTGAAGGCCGGCCCGCGAAAAATTTGACGTCGCCAATGGGCCGCTTGTCCCCGTTGGGCAGCGCCATCTGGTGGGTAAAAGACAATACCCCGCCCATGTTATCCAAGTGCGGTTCCAGTTCGGCCAGTCGTCCGTAAAATACCGCCGCCTCCTGGGTCCCGGCCAGAAGCAGCCGCCCCTTGTCCCCCCACCGCACCAGCCATTGCAGCAATTCCAATCCGGTCAACATGACCGACTCCCACAGCCCATCCGGGTCCGTATGGGTTTGGGCCAGCCATTGGATGAATTCCCAATCGGCAAAGGAAAACATTTCCTGCTCGTGCGCCGCCCGCGTGGTCAAATCCACCACTTCTCCCAGCGTCTTGAGCCTTTCCCCCGTGCGGTGCCGTGAAATATAAAAACCAACCGACAACCCATGCAGGGCGGAATCCTCCCCTGCCGGCTTGGGCTCGCAAACCACTCGCAGGCTCGCCCGCGGCGCGTCCAGATGCGTCGGGGTGGTGGGAAATAGCCAGTGTTCCAAGTCTCTGACCAGCCGCTTTTCCTTCTCCATCTGCTCTATTTCGGCAAAAAGCCGCAAGTTGGCGTGCGGCTGCAATTCGGTCGGCAGCGGACGGTTGGCGCGTAAAAAAAGAATCGCCGTCTCTTCCAGCCTCTTCTTGCCCTGGGTGGCCACTACTTTGTTCCACCAATCCTGCCCGGCGAAATCCTTGCGGGAGAGGGAAAGCTTTTCGAAATAATCTTCCAGCAGAAGCCAGGCCCGCTGCGGGTCCCCGCAATTGGCAAACATGTTGAGCAACTCCGTCCGCTCCGCCACGTCCGCCTTGGAGTCGGATAACTCCCGCCGCAAGTCCGCCTGTGACCCGTAGGCCCTGGCTAAAACGTTGTGGTGGGCATCATACTTGGCTGTATTGCCCGAACCGGTTGCGATGCCGCCTTTTCGAGAATTTTTTACCATGAAAGCCTTACCCGATCCATAGAAGGCTATCACGCCACGCCGCGGCCAACATGTCAATCGAAAAGGAAAGATATTTCGCTGCTCAAACCGGCAAAATTGCCCGCGCCCCCCATCACGGAGTCCCACCGCCTGCGGACGGCGGCTCCCGGAAGGGCTTGCCCGCCCGATAATATCGTAAAAGTTGCCCGTTGATCGACGCCAGACGGCTTTCTCCCGCCGCCGTCTCCGTTTTTATCGCCTTTTCCGTCGTGGCGATGGCTTCTTCAAAACGCCCCGCTTCCGCGTAAGCCGCCGCCAGCGTCCCCGGCACGCAAATTCCGCCCGGAGCTGGCAGGCGCGAAGCCCGTTCCGCGTATTCGACCGCGCGGGTGCCGTCGCGCAACGCCGGATCTGGCGCCGTGGCCAAAAGCCAGGCCAGATTGTTAAGTGCCTCCACCGAATCCGGTTGCTCGTCAATCACCCGCCGAAGTTGGACGGCTGATTCGCGTAAGTCGCCCGTCATATGCAACACGTTCGCATAGTCCAGCCGGGGCCGGATTCCAGGTTTCGCCGACAACGTCAGCACCACCCGCAATCGCACCACGGCCTCCCGAAACCGGCTCTCCCGCATGAGCAGGCCCGCATACCGTTGCTGGGTTGGAATGTCATCCGGCTTGACCCTCAACGCTGCCTGAAAATGTTCCTCGGCCTCCCGCAATTTTCCCTCCATCGCCATAACTTGGCCAAGATTGGATTCCGCGTCTGGATTCCCCGGCCGCAGGCGCAAAGATGTCTTAAACCGCTCCTCCGCCCCGGCAAAATCGTGCCGGGCCGCCAATATCACGCCGAGATCGCCCTGAATGCCCCAAGCCTCGGGATTTTTCGACAGCGTGTCCCGGAACAGACTTTCCTCCGAGGCAAAAACCTGCGCGCGTTGAAACGTCAATATCGACCAAAACACGATTAAAGCCGCCGCCACGCCCCGGAATGTCAGTTTCGGCAGCGCCACCGCCAAGGCCGCCGCAACCAGCGCAATCGGAGCCATCAAGGGAAGATATTGCAAATGATCCGACACCCGCCATTTCGTCAAAAACTGCGAATCAAAGAATCCCAACGCTGGAAAAAGCGTCAGTGCAAAAATGCCAAGCCCTGCCAGAACGTGGCGTCCCCACCCATGCCGGAATTTCCAACAGACGCCGAACATGGCGCAAATCAGCAAATCCGGCACATAATCCGTCATTCCGGTCACATCCGCCTTCCACTGCGGATAAACCAGATTCAAGTTCAACGGCAGCAACGCCTTGCCAAGATAAAACCAAAAAATCCGCCCCGCCATGGCCAGCCGTTCCCAAATCGTTTCGGGCTGCAAGATGGACCCCGTCAATGCCTGGTGCTTCTGAAACCACGCTGACATCAGGCCAAAACCGAGCGCCAAGACGAAAAAAGGGCTGGCTGGCCACAAATCCCTCCGAGTGATCCGGCCCCGTTGCCATGCCACACAGCCAAGCAAAACGAGCGGCAGCATGACTGTCGATGTCTTGCTCAATAGCGCCAAAACGAACGCCAGCAGCGAAAGCCCGTAGCGCCATGCCGGCATGTCGCCGCCATCGTTTCTGCCGTTGGGAACAATGTTGGGAAGATAAAGCTGGATGCCTGCCAGAAAAAAAGGCAGCGAAAGCGTATTTTTGAATTCCGCGATGCGGGCCACCGAATTGACGCACACCGGATGCGCCGCGAACAGCGCCCCCGCCAGCCAGGCGCCCGGAACCTTTAATCCTGCCAGCACCCGCCACAGCAAAATCGCGCTGACCGCCTGCAACGCCATGTTCACGGCATGATAACAACCAGGATGGCTCCCCCACGCCAGCCACTGCGCCCAAAATCCAAAGGTGGACAACGCAAAATCCGTCCGAAACCAAATCGATCCCGGCCCTGATTCCCCGTTGACCAAAGGGTTGTCCGATTCAATCAAGCGCCGGTCGTCCATCAAAAAACTTCCCGGCAGGATGGGCCGGTAAATCACGCAGACCAGCGCAATAATCACCAGCGCGCCCAGTACCAGCCGGCCCAACGTTTTTCCAGGTCGCGAAGTGGGAAGTATGGCGGGTTGTTCGGACATTTTTTAATGATTTGGCGCAGTTAGAGTATAGAACGCTCCCCGCCTTGTCCACGATGCAAACCGCTTCGCGGCGCGGCTTTGCTCCCAATACTTTCCCCTTTGAACTCCTTCCCGGCTGGTATAATCTGGCCCGGATGAAACGATATTTATTGTTGGATGCCGCCGCTGCCGACATTCTTCATGGCACACAAGGTCAACTCGCGGCGGTCGCAACAGTCGTCCCTTGACGGCCTTCTTATATCATGGACAACCCGACTACCTCGTTTACCAAGGAAGACCCATGGCGCATTTTCCGCATCATGGCCGAGTTCGTTGATGCCTTTGAAACCCTTTCCAAGGTCGGTCCTTCCGTCACCATTTTCGGCTCCGCCCGCATCCCGGCCGACACCAAATATTACAAGGCCGCCACCGCCATCGCCAGCGCCCTGGCCAAAAACAATCTTGGCATCATCACCGGCGGCGGACCCGGCATCATGGAAGCCGCCAATCGCGGCGCGGCCGGGGCTGGCGGAAAATCCGTCGGTCTGAACATCGAATTGCCGTTCGAGCAAAAGGGGAACCCCTTTGCCAATCTCCCTTTTCACTTCCATTACTTCTTTTCGCGCAAGGTTTGCTTCGTCAAATATAGCGTCGGCTTTATCTACATGCCTGGCGGCTTCGGCACCCTTGACGAATTTTATGAGGTTCTCACTCTCGTTCAAACCCAGCGCATTCCGGGCTTTCCCTTGATTCTTTTTGGCAGCGAATACTGGCAGGGTCTCCTGCTCTGGATGAAGAATACTCTCCAGAAAAACAAGCTCATCGGCCCGGCTGACCTCGATTTGGTCACGGTTACCGACGACCCCAAAGAGGTTGTCAGGCTAATCATGGAATACATGCACAAAGTCGGCCCGCCTGATGTCACTCCGCGCACTCTGGGCTAACCCCTTCATCGGCCATGTACAAAGCTACCTGCCTCGAAAATGGATTGACCGTTGTTTCGGCGGAAATGCCGCACATGGCCAGTGTCAGCATTGGCATTTGGGTCGGAATCGGCGGCCGGCACGAGCCTGCGCCCATCAGCGGCGTGTCTCATTTCATTGAGCATCTCCTCTTCAAAGGAACAAAAAAACGCTCCGCCCGCGAAATTTCCCAGGCGGTTGAAGGCATTGGCGGTTATCTCAATGCCTTCACCAGCGAGGAGAACACCTGTTTTTACGCCAAGGCCCGCCACGACCGTCTGCCCCTCCTGTTGGATGTCCTGACCGACATGTTCCTGCACTCCGCGTTTGATCCGGGCGAGATGGCCAAGGAACGGGAAGTGATCAAGGAAGAGCTGGCCATGTATCTCGACCAGCCGCACCAGCACGTCCAGGAATTGCTCAACGCCACCATGTGGCCCGGCCAGCCCCTGGGCCGTTCCATCACCGGCACGGTCAAAACCGTTGACGCCATCACACGCCAGGACATCGTGGAGCATCAGAGAAAAAATTATGTGACAGGATCGACGGTCATCGCCGCGGCGGGAAGGCTCACCCACAGCCAGTTGCTCGCCGCCCTGCGACCGTACGTCAAACGTTTCACGCCCGGCCACCGGCCTTCCTACACCCCGGTCGTCATCACCCATTCCAAACCGGCCATTTGTCTGCATACCAAAAAAACCGAGCAGACCCAGATGGCTTTGGGGATTCGCGCCTGCTCGCGCCACGATCCGCGGCGGTTCGCCCTCCGCGTCCTCAACTCCGTCCTTGGCGAAAACATGAGTTCCCGCCTCTTCCAAAAGGTGCGCGAGGACGAGGGGCTTGCCTATTCGATATACAGCGCCAACAGTTTCTTTGACGACACCGGCGATCTGGTTGTCTCAGCCGGACTGGACCTCGGCAACCTCCAGAAAACCCTCCGCATCATTATGCGGGAAATCCAGCGTCTCAGGGAACAACTGGTTTTCCCGTCCGAATTGCGCCGCGCCTCCGATTATCTCGCCGGCCAGATTGATCTCAGCCTGGAAAACAGCGAAAACCAGATGATGTGGATCGGCGAGCAATGGCTCAATTACGGCAAAATCACTCCTCCCAGCCAGATCAAAAAACGGCTGGGCGAAGTTTCCGCCGCCCAAATCCGCGCCGCCGCCCGCGATTTCTTCCAGCCCGACCGTTTCGCCCTCGCTCTGGTCAGCCCGCTGAAAACCACCCGCGACCTGGATGCCATCCTGACCGTGTGACACTACCCGGTATGCGCCCGCTCCTTCAAAGTGTTCCGACCGCGCACACTCCGGAATCCCTCATCGCCTGTCTCCAGGGTGAACCCGGTCTCGTCCTCCTCCGCAGCGGCTCCTTTGAATCGGCGTCCGCGCGGTATTCGTTCGTCGCCGCCCGTCCTTTCCTGACTTTCCGTTCTTTTGGCTCCCGTTGCGAATTGAACGCCCCCCACCAGGCCTGCTACGGCAATCCCTGGCATGTTCTCGAATCCCTCATGGCCCGCTACGAGCTGCTGGACGAAATTGATCTCCCCTTTCCTCTCGGCGGCTGCTTTGGTTACTGGGGATACGACCCGAAAAATTTCGTCGAGCCAAAACTTCCCCGCAACGCGGTCAATGATTTGGATTTGCCTGATTGCCAGACCGGCTTTTATGACAGCCTCGTCGTTTTCGATCATCGCATTGACCAGGTCTGGATCGTTTCCACCGGCCTGCAATCCGATGGCTCGCGCAGCCCGGCCCGCGCCCGCTCCCAGTTCGAATTCTGGCAGGAGCGCCTGCTGAAATCGCCCGCCGCCCAAAAATCCCCGGCGGCCGCCCCGCTCGCCATTGGCGATGCCGCGTCCAATCTCTCCCGCGCCGAATTCACGGCCAAGGTCGGACGTGTCCTGCAATACATCCGCGCCGGCGACACCTATCAAGTAAATTTGTCCCACCGGCTCACGGCCCGCGCCGCGGGGTCCGGCTGGGATTTTTTCCAACGGCTGGCCGACGTCTCCCCCGCCCCCTTCGCCGCCTATCTGGATTGCGGCGATTTTCAGGTCTGCTCCTCGTCGCCCGAATTATTTCTTCGCCTCAGTGGCGCGCAGATTCAAACCCGCCCGATCAAAGGCACCCGCCCCCGGGACGCGGACGCCACTCGCGACGCCCAGTTGACCTACGAATTGCAAACCAGCGGCAAGGAAATGTCCGAGCTGGTCATGATTACCGACTTGCTGCGCAACGATCTGGGCAAGGTCTGCGAATTTGGCTCCGTCCAGGTGCCGGAGCTGGTCCGCTTGGAACGCTATTCCCACGTCCAGCATTTGGTTTCGACCGTCTCCGGCCGGTTGCGCGCCGACCAAACCCATTTTTCCGCCTTTGCCTCCTGTTTCCCCGGCGGCAGCATCACCGGCGCCCCCAAAATACGCGCCATGGAAATCATTGACGAATTGGAACCGGTCACCCGCGGCCCTTACACCGGGTCCATCGGTTATCTCGGATTTAATCGTGAAAGCCAGTTGAATATCGCCATCCGCACCGCCATCTGCCAGCCGGACGCGATTCATTTTAACGTCGGCGCCGGCATCGTCGCCGAATCCCTGCCCGAGGCCGAATACGACGAAACCATGGCCAAGGGCGCCGGCTTTCTCGCCGCCTTGCGCCCGGCCGCCCAACGTCAAAATTCCATTCTGTCGCCGCCATGATTGTTTTTCTCAATGGAAAATTTGTCCCCGAAAACCGCGCCGTCGTTTCTGTGTTTGACCGCGGTTTTCTTTATGGCGACGCCTTGTTTGAAAGTCTCCTTGTCACCCGCGGCCGGCCCTTTTGCTGGGACATGCACATGGCGCGCCTGCAAAGCGGCGTAAGTTTTTTAGAGCTTGCGATTCCCTATTCATGGGATCAACTGCGGCAATTCGCCCTGCAACTCATCGCCCGCAATAAGATGCCCGAAGGCATGTTGCGCTTGACAATATCGCGCGGCATCACCGGGCGCACCTACTCCCCGCAAAACGCCGCCCGCCCCGCCGTCGTCATGACCCTCCACCCCGCGCCCGTTATTCATGCGCTGCCGCGCTGGCCTGTCATCACGGCTCCGCTTCAATTGATGGCTAACGATCCGCTTTCTCTGTTCAAAACCGCCAACAAACTCCCTCAAATCGTCGCTCGCGCCGCCACCGACGCCGCCCGCGCCAGGGAAGCCCTTTTCCTCAACACCGCCGGACGCATCGCCGAGGGCACGACCGGCAATGTCTTCTGGATAAAAAACAACGTCGTCTGCACCCCGGCCCTGCCGGATAGCGCCCTTCCCGGCGTGACCCGCGCCCTCGTGCTCGATTTGTGCGTCAAGATGAATATCAAGTGCCGCCAGAAAAAGGCGCGCCTGCCGGAACTCCGCCAATCCGACGGCGCCTTCCTCACCATGTCTTCCCTCGGCATCGTTGAAATCGCGTCCCTCGACGGCCTCAATCTCAAACGCTCCCCGCTCGTCCAAAAACTCTGGGTTGCCTACCGCGCCTTGCTTCAATCCGATCCTCTACCCTGAAAAACATTCCCCCTTGACTGTATCTATAGAACAGATACAGTAGTCTCAGTGGACGGGAAAAATACATCTTTTCTGCTTCCGCCGATTTCTCCGGCGGGCGGCCCGCTTTACCAGCAGATCGTGGACGGCTTCAAGCGCGAGATCAGCGAAGGCCGCCTGCGCGAGGGGGCCGCGCTCCCTTCCTTCCGGCAACTCGCGGCTGATCTCTTGGTCAGCGTCATCACCGTCAAACATGCTTACGAGGAACTGGAGGGGGAAGGCATCATCCTGCGCCGCCAGGGCCTTGGCACTTTTGTCGCCCGCAACGGGGATGACCGCACCCGCCAGTTGAAGACGGAGCGGGCTGGCGAGTTGTTCCGCGCCGCCATTCATGAAGCCCGCCAAGCCGGTTTGTCTGACAAGGAAATCGCCGATTTGTTCCGTCGCATTAACAACCAGGAAAACAAATGAACGCCAATGCCATTGAAATTCGCGGCCTGCAAAAATCCTTCGGCCATTTCCAACTCGGCCCGCTTGATCTGACCGTCCCGCGCGGTGCCATCTACGGTTTGATCGGCCCAAACGCCGCCGGCAAAACCACCACCCTCGACCTTATCATGGGCATGGGCGACGCCGATGCCGGTTCCATCACCGTCCTCGGCCTTGATCATCGCCGGGACGAGGCGGCCATGAAACAACAGGTCGGCTACGCCAGTCCGGATACCAATTACGGGGCCTGGGGCAAGGTGTGGAAATTGATCCGCTTCGTGCGCGGGTTTTATCCGTCCTGGGATGAGGCCTACTGCGAACAACTTCTTGAAAGCCTTCAAGTCAATCCGGCTGACAAGATTGCCACCCTTTCCTTCGGAACCCGCATCAAGCTCGGCTTGATCCTTGCCCTTTCCTGGCATCCCAAAGTGATGATTCTTGACGAACCCACGGCGGAACTCGACGCCATCTCCAAAAAACAGATTTTCTCCGAGCTGCTCGCCGCCATGCAAAACGAGGAGTGGACCATCATTATTTCCTCCCACGGATTGAGCGATCTTGAACGCTTTGCCGACAATGTCGGGATCATTAAAAACGGGAAACTGCTTTTGGAAGGCCCGATCAGCGATCTGTTGGAGCGATACCAACTGGTGAATTTTGTCACAAACAATGGCGCAGTCTTCACGCCGCCCGGCGGTTTCTTTGTCCAAAAACACGAGAGCGACCGCTGGCAGGCCTTGGTGGACTTGCAAAAAAACAGCCCGGAAACGCTGGCCGCGCGCGGCGCGCGGCAAATCTCCATCACCCCCGTGACGCTGGAAGACGTTTTTGTGATCCTGGCCGGGGAGTCAAACCTATGAAAAATATAATCGCCGATTTTTTGCGGCGCTGGTGGTGGTGCTATCTGATTTTATTTTTCCTGGTCACCTTGTGTACGGCAGCGGATCCGCGAACGAGCGCTGAATTTGTCTGTTTTCTCGTACTACCATTTGCTTTTGAACTATGGCGCAGCCCGGTTAAAGCCATGACGACATTGCCCGTCTCCCGAAGAACAATTGCCTTGAGTTATTGGAGCCTTGCCGTCCTTTTGCCGGTATTACTGATGTCAGCGATCATTGCGCTCGAAATCTTGCTCTTTCATTCCGTTGCTATCTCGTTGAAAAATGCTGTCGTGATGCTCTTTGGATCGCTGCTTTTTGTCGGATCATTTTATTGCTATTTAACTTCTATTCCACCTCATGACAAAACGCGTGATCGGAACGATTCCCCGCAGGTTTTTTGTTGTATCTTATGTATGAATATGGCCTTGTTCGCCTCAAGATTTTTTTTATACGCAAAAAAACACGGCTGGATTATCTATCTTGCGGGTTTGACCGGCTTGTTTCTCACGATTCTTGGGTATTTGCGAGCCGAAAAACTGGTTTCGGGGCCTGTCGGGGAAAAACGCATGCAACCTCCCGGCAAAACGCAAAAAAACATTCCACCGGCCAGAGTGGCGCGATTTGGCGGCGTCTTTCTAAATATTATCTGGATTGGAATTCTTATGGGATTTTTAGTCGCCACATGGGCTCGGATTTTTAACTCCAGCGGAAATGCTTTGTCGTTTTTTTACGCGCTCGCCCTCGGCAGCGTATTTCCCGTTGCGCTTTTTGGTGGCCAGTTGAGGTTATGGCGAAGCCTGCCGCTTTCGACAAGGCAACTCGCCGCAATACTATCGCTTATGCCGCTCGCCAGCGTCCTGGCAATGCTCGCCGGATTGGCCATTGTGTGGTGGATTGTTCCAGGTCGATTTTTAAATGTTTTTTTTGTCTTCTCTTGTACGATGTCGATGGTGGGGGCAATATGTATTGCATCAAGTTTTGCCGTTCCGTTTGGTGAAGCAGACCTTGGTTGGGTTCTTGCCTATCTGTTTGCGATCGTTATTATCAACATAATTCCCTACACGCATTGGCCGGCCGCTTTCTGGTGGCTGCTGGGACTATCCTTGATCCTGGCCTCGTATTTCCTGAACCGGCATTGGTTGCGCTCCAGCGCGTCTTATCGCCCAAGAAAGGTATTTTAGACTCCGCCATGAATATAAAAACGGAACCGCGCCAGAATGAGGCAGCCATCCTGTCCCGATTCCGCCTTTTAAACGGTCACGGCAAAACGTGCGTCGCCGAAATGATCAGGCAGAGCGGTTTGCTTCCCACATTTTGCGGCGAATAACTGGTCGCAAAAGTTTGGGCGGTATCCGCCGGGCATGACGGCAATTCGCCGGCGGCGGTCGGTCCCAAATAAGGCTGGAGATCGCTTCCCGTCGGCGTGTCCGTATCCTGTTTGCGCTGTTCCAGCGCCCATTGCTGCTTGGCGGCATCAATGTAGCGCAAGTTGCTGATGCAGGAGTTTTTCCGGGCGGATTCGCGCGCGTTGGCATAATTGGGAATGGCAATCGCCGCCAGCAATCCGATAATGGCCACCACGATCATGATTTCGACCAGGGTGAAACCGTTTTTGCGGGTCATTTGAATTTTCATAACTATGTTCCTTGTCAGCGCGGCGTGAACAAGGCAAAGGGCGGGTTTAGAATAATGACAATGGTGTTCACGAATTGCCCTTCGCCCACCGCGCCATCAATTATTCAACCCCGCCCACTCCCAATTCGTTTCGCCGGCCCGTCCCATTAACGCCTTTTAACTTTTCCCTTTAACGCATACAGTCAGCCTTTAAATGATGGATGCAGAAAAATTGTTGCGGGACTTGATCGCGCTGCCCAGCGTCAATCCGGCCTTTCTCCCCCCTCGCCATCCCCGCGCCGGCGAAGGCCGCGTGGCGGAATTTCTCGCCCACACCGCCGCCCGCGCCGGACTGGATGTCCAAAAGCGCAGGGTCCTCCCCGGTCGCTCCAATTTGATGGCTGCGCTTTCTCCTTCCGGCAAAGTCAAACAGCGCATCTTTTTGGCTCCCCACATGGACACCATCAATGTGGTTTCGGAAGAACAATTCGTCCCCGTCTCCCGCCACGGTCGCATTTATGGCCGCGGCGCATGTGACACCAAAGGTTCCATCGCCGCCATGCTCACGGCTTTGTCCCGCCTCGCCCGGCAGCGGCGGCGCCCGGTTGTCACCGAGATTGTTTTCGTCGCGCTGGTGGATGAGGAAAACGCCCAGGCCGGCTCCCGCGCCCTCGCCGCCAGCCGGATCAAGGCCGATTTGGCGATTGTGGGCGAACCGACCCGCTTGCAAGTGATCACCGCCCACAAAGGCACTCTGTGGCTGCGGCTCGAAACCCGCGGCAAAGCCGCCCACGGTTCCTGCCCCCAACTCGGTAAAAATGCGGTTCACGAAATGGCCCGTATCGTGGACTCCCTCGAAACCGAATATGCCCGAAAGCTGCGCCAGCGGCCCCATCCCCTGCTCGGCCCGCCCACGGTCAATGTCGGTTTTATGCGGGGCGGCACGCAACCCAACATCGTCCCCGCCTCCTGCGTGGCGGGAGTGGACCGCCGCACCATCCCCGGCGAAACCGACGCCGCCGTCCGCGCTGAAATAGCCGCCTGGCTGCGCCGGCGCGGCTGGCATGCCACCATGACCAGCAACGAATCCGCTCCCTGCCTGCCCATGGAAACTGACTCCCGTCTCCCCTTGGTGCGGCAGTTTCTGACCGTCGCCGGCCAGAAGAAACCGGCGGGCGCGGACTTCTTTTGCGACGCGTCCGTCCTGGCCCAGGCCGGAATTCCCGGCGTTGTCTTTGGCCCCGGCGACATTGCGCAAGCGCACACGGACGACGAATGGGTTTCTCAAAAATCCCTCGAATCCGCCACCGCCCTGCTCCTGAAATTCCTTTTGACTCTTCCCTGAAAACCAATGAGCGCCCTCAATAGTAAACACTCCTTTTTTCGCCAGAGCACTTGGATGGTCATCGCCACCCTCGTCGGCGGCTTGTGCATGCTGCTGGTTCACACCGTGACGGCCAGAATGGGGAAGCAGGAGTATTCCTCGTTTGGAGCCATGCTGCGGCTGATGATTATCATGGGAATTCCCGGTTCCGCGTTGCAGACCATTTTCGCGCGGCAGGCCGCCGCCGCCACCACTGCGGAGGAGGAGGAGCAATTGCGCGCGACCACCCGCGTCTTATTAGGCTGCACCTTCCTTACGGGCATGGTTACTTCCACCATCCTGTTCACCAGCGCCCATCCAATCGCGCGATTGCTGAAGGTTTCCAATCCCGTGGCCATTTATTTCAGCGCATTTCTTGCCTTAACCGGCATGTGGGTTCCCATTGGCAGAGGTTTGTTGCAAGGCAAACATAATTTCGGCGGGTTGGGCTGGCTGCAAATCATCGAAGGCGTTGTGCGTTTTTCCATCGTGCTCGTTGCGGTCATGGCCATGGCCGGAAAAGCCGTCAGCGCCATGTTTGCCGTGATGGTCGGGCAACTGATCACTGTGGGATTGACCGCCTGGATGACCCGCTCGATCTGGCGGACGCGCGCGACAGTTTCATTCCGCTGGAAACCCTGGTTCGCCGCCGCAGTGCCATTGACTTTGGGATCGGGCACGGTGCTGGCGATGCAAGGTATTGACACCTTGTTTGTGCAAGGGCTGTTTCCAGACGCGGCCCAAACCGCCCTCTACATCGCAGCCATGCTGACTGGCTTCTCCATCATCCAATTCATCGCGCCCGTGGCGCTGGTCATGTTCGCCCGCATCGCAAAAAATGCGGCCCGCTCCGAACGTTCTGATTCCCTCCGCCTGACGCTGACCGCAACCCTCCTTTTCGGAGTGGCGGCGGCAATCGGATGCACCATTCTCCCCAAACTGCCCCTGCAAGTGATTTATTTCAGCAAACGCGCAATGTGGGATGCCGCTCCGCTGGTTCCGTGGTATGCTTGGGCCTTGGTGCCGTTGACGGCGGCAAACGTCCTGGTGCAAAACCTTCTGGCCCGCGGACAATTCAAGGCCGTTCCGTGGCTCATCATGGTGCCGGTTCTGTATGCCGCGGCCCTCTGCGGGCAGGCCCATGCTCTTATTGACATGAAACCGTTCGACGCCTTTATCCGGGTTATTCAGACCCTGGGGGGCGCGAGTCTTCTTTTGTGCGCGGTGGCGGCGTGGTTTTGCCGCTCCGTCCCGCCGTCTGCCGTGCCGGGTCGGGATTTGGCCGCGGCGCGCGTAACTTCCTGTAAAGCCAGTTCTCCCCCGGTCTGAAAAGTCTCCGCAGTCCCTTGAACGGCGAATATATCCAGCGCAGCCGGATCACGGAAAGAAGCATGGTGAGGGATGTCCGGCCCAGCGCCACCTTCGACCCCGCCTTGTCCGTCCATTCCGTCGGCACTTCCAGCACGCTGTAGCCTTCGCGCTTGAGGGTGTAAAGAAAATTGATGTCGAACGCCATGTCCGCGATGCAGAGCGAGGAATGAATCTTCGCCGCCGCCTCGCGCCGGACAACTTTGGCTCCGCATTGCGTGTCCTTGATGTTCATCCAAAACAGCATTTGCACGATGAAGTGGAATGTCCGGCTGGCGAACTGGCGCTGGCCTGTTTGCATCTGGTGCAACACCGCCCCCGGAATCCAGCGCGAACCGATAACGCAATCCGCCTCGCCCGACCGCCGCACCAAATCGGCGAAGGCTGCCGGGCCGGTCGCCCCGTCGGCGTCCACATACCCGATCAGGTCCGCCAGCGGCGCGAGCCGCAATCCCTCAATCAGCGCGCCGCCTTTCCCGATGGGATCCTCGAACACGACCGCGCTGACCTCCGCAAATTCGGCGGCGACCTTTTGCACCACCGCCAGTGTGTTGTCCCGGCACCCGTTTAAAACCACCACCAACTGGAATTTTCCCCCATAGTTCTTGCGAAAGTACCCCGCATAATCCCGCAGGACCGGCTCTATGCGACGTTCCTCGTTGTAGGCCGGTATCAATAACAATAAGCTGGGAAACTCCTGGTTCACGCGCCCGTTTTTACCCAAGCCGCCCGGCAATGTCGAGAAGAAGCTGCTCAACAAGGTTGTGTTCCATTTTTGATAGGGTATGTTGCATGGTGTGGATGTATTCCCATCAGACGCAACGCCCTTGGTTCCGCCTTCGATCGTAACGAAGCGCGCCACCATCCTTGATCAAGAGGACGATTCCTTTGCCGTGGAGTATGACACCACTATCGGCACCAGGAATACAATGCGCCTGGAATCAACCACTTACGAGAAAGCCATTGAGGAGACAAAGTCATTTCTGGGTGTCACCGAAGACCACGATGAACACGGCGACGCCTGGGAAATCGAATAGCCCCCGTCCTTTTTAACGACACGGCCTTGTCGTTGCGAACTGCGCTGCGACAAGGCCGGTCACATTCAGAAACCAAACAATCAGGACAAGGTGGGCGCCACGTATTTCAAACCGTGGGCCGCCGCAACCGCCTTGTAGGTGATCTCGCCTTTCATGACGTTGATGCCGCCGACCAACGCCGGCTGTTTCTTGCACGCGCCCGCCAGACCGAAATTGGCCAGCAATTCAAGATAGCGATAGGTGGCGTTGGTCAATCCCTGCGTCGCCGTGCGGGCATATGCGCCCGGCATGTTGGTCACGCAATAATGCGTCACCCCTTCTTCGACGTAAACGGGGTGATCGTGCGAAGTGGGGCGCGAAGTCTCGGCGCATCCGCCTTGATCGATCGCAATGTCCACCAGCACACTGCCGGGGCGCATGCTGCGCAACATTTCGCGGCTGATCAATTTCGGGGCCTTGGCGCCTGGCAGCAAGACCGCGCCGATCAACAAATCGACCGACGGCAGCAACTCCAGCATGTGCGCCTCGCTCGAATAAAGGGTGCGGGGACCGTGCATGGTCATGTCCAGAAAACGCATCCGCTCCAGATCAACTTCCAAAATCGACACTTCGCACCCCATCCCTGCGGCAACCCGGGCGGCATTCACGCCGGCGGTTCCGCCACCCAACACAGCCACACGGCTCGGCAGCACGCCCGGCACGCCGGTGGGCAGTATGCCGCTTCCGCCATTGTGTTTGGCCAGATAATAGCTGCCAACCAGGATTGACATGCGCCCGGCGATTTCGCTCATGGGTTCGAGCAGCGGCAGGCGGTGGTTCACTTCGATTGTTTCGTAGGCGATGCCGGTCACGCCCGACTTCAACAGGGCATCTGTCAACGGCCGGTTGGGAGCCAAGTGCAGGTAGGTGAAAAGAATCTGGTTCGACCGGAGCAAGCCGTATTCAGACTCCATCGGCTCCTTGACCTTGATAATAAGGTCGGCCTTGTCGAAAACAGCTTTGTGGTCCGAGACCATTTGTGCGCCGGCTTTTTCGTAGTCGGCATCGGGAAAACCGGAACCGGCCCCGGCTGAGCGTTCGACAACAACTTTATGGCCGTGCTTGGCCAACTGGTAAATCGCGGAGGGCACCAAGGCCACGCGGTGTTCTTGAGGTTTGATTTCTTTAGGGACGCCAATAATCATAAGCGTTTATGATGGCCTCGGGCCGGTAATTGTCAAGCGGCTGATTGTAACATTAGGACGGTTTCTCAACCCCGTTCCCGCCCCCCTCCAATGGGTAAACGAAACAGGATGATACGCCGGAACCCAATCAGCGGGAAGGCGGCGCGGAAGCCGGGTTTGCGGCGGCGGAATCGTCGCCGCGCCGAAAACGTTTGAAATCAATGCCAAGGCGCTTCACCCGCAGGCCGATCTGGCGTTCGGTCAGGCCAAGGTTGCGCGCGGCCGCCGCCATGTTGCCATCGCTCGTTTTAAGCTCGGCGACGATCATTTCGTACTCGAGCGCGGCCATGGCGGATTCCAATGTGCCGCCGGAGTTTTTTTCGGATGCATCCTTTTTCTGCAACGTGGGCGGGAGGTGATGAGCCTCAATCGCCTTGTCCTGGCAGAGCAGGACGGCGCGTTCGATGCAATTCTCCAGTTCGCGCACGTTGCCGGGCCAATGATAGCTGGCCAGCAGGTCAATCGCCGCCGTGGAAACGCGCCGCACATTTTTCCCGCAGTTTTTGCTGAACTTTTCCACAAAATGATCGGCCAGCAGGAGAATATCCGACTTCCGTTCCCGCAACGGCGGCACATAGATCGGAAAAACATTGAGCCGATAGTACAAGTCCGCCCGGAATTTTTCCTGTTCCATCATCTCCTCAAGATTCCGGCTGGTGGCGGTGATGATGCGGACGTCGCAGTGAATCGGACTCTGGCTGCCGACGCGCTCGAATTCCTTTTCCTGCAAGACGCGCAACAACTTGACCTGCGTGGCGGGCGAAAGGTCGCCAATTTCATCAAGAAATATCGTGCCGCCGTCAGCGATCTCAAACCGGCCCTTGCGCATGGAAATCGCACCGGTGAACGCCCCCCGTTCATGGCCGAACAATTCGCTTTCGATGATGGATTCCGGCAGCGCGGCGCAGTTGAACTTGACGAAAGCCTTGCCCTTGCGCGGACTCTGGTCGTGAAGCGCGCGGGCGACCAGTTCCTTGCCCACCCCGGATTCGCCGCGAATCAGCACCGTGGTGCCGCTGCCGGCCACCTGTTCAATGTGCAGGTAAACCGAGCGCATCGCGTCCGAATTGCCGATCATGTTCGGCGGACGGAGGCTCGTCTGAATCTGTTCCTGCAACCGCACATTTTCCGAACGAAGCACGTTCAGACGTTCCTCGGTGACGCTGTGGAAATGGACGCTTTGGGCAATGATGTTGGCCACGAGCGAGAGCAGCCAGCGGTCGGCCGTCAGGTTGGCCTCCGTCTGGCAGGGACGTTCCGCGCTCAGACATCCCACGACATCCTCCCCAAATTTCACCGGCACGCAAATGAACGCCGTCTTGTCCGCCGTTCCGTCCGCGCTTTCCCGTTTGAGCGACGGCTCCGCCGAAATATCCGGCACCACCACCGCCTGACCGGCGCGAATCACATTATCTATCAACGGACGGCAACGTTGGAGATATTCCTCCTTTGAGAGCCGGTCCGGCAACCCGACAGCCTCGGAAGTGGAAAAATCGCCGCTTTTGCGGTCGAGGATGACGATGGTGCCGCACCGAAATCCCATCACCTCCTCCATTTTGAGGAGGACGGGCCGGATGACGCCGCGCAATTCGGGGCTGCTTTCCAGCACAAAGGAAATATTGAGCAGCAAATCCAGTTCATCCACCGCCCGGCACCCCTTTTCCGCCGCCAGGCTGCATCTCCCGTCTTCAAGCCCGACACATCCGCGCTGATCTTTATTTACGAATGAATTCACAATTTTTTTTCACAACACCCACCCGCTCAATCAACCACAAGAGCAAAACCGCCGCCAGTCATTATTTACCACACCCCCGCCCAAAAAGGGACATTTCAAATGTGTCCTCCCCCTTTGTCCCCCTCCTAATCGTAATCCTAATCCTAATCCTCTTAAGTTCGCCCCCTACTCTTGGTAGGGTGAGACTCTGTCGAACCCTAATTAAAGGGCCAAAAGGTCCTCCGCAGCCTTTTGCTGACGATTCAACAAATTGCTGGCCTGCACAGCACAAGGCACCGGAAGAGCGCCACCCCCAAGCCTCAGCCCGGAGAAAATCAACTGAACGAGAACCGATGGACGAAGCCCGGTACGCCCCCTTTGTTCCCCTCCTAATCCTAATCCTAATCCTAATCCTCTTCGGTTTTCCCCCCACTCTTGGTAGATTGGGGCTATCCGGGATAACGGCTTGACTATGGGTGCTGGCGATGAAATGGTTGCTGGCAAGACCAGTCAGAAACCGTTCCAGTTTATGTTCACTTGGCAAATGCAACGGCAGCCCTTTGAGGAAGTCGCAACATCGCCTGAGCCGGGCGCAGCAAGCGCGCTGTTTATAGCCGGCTGTTGCACCACACATCAGACCACTAAATGGGAATACAAAGTGGTTCACACTATCGGCGGAGTAAATGAACGCGGGGTGTGAGACATAATTCTTCATTTAGGCCGCGAGGGGCAGCGCGTCGTTGC
>CAZLEE010000043.1:0-27284 GCA_964558455.1 uncultured Verrucomicrobiota bacterium
TGGGCTACATTACCGGATTCGCCGCCGAATTAAACCAGCCCCACTGGACGGCCCGCTACGGATTCTTTCAGCAGCCGCAGCGGGCCAATGGCATGGCGGAAGACCCCGCCTTCCTGCGCGCCTGGGGCATGGTCACGGAATTGGAACGCCGCTTCACCATCCACGATCATCCAGGCGCGGTGCGTTTGCTCGCCTTCCTGAACCGTGCCGACATGGGCAGTTACGCGGAGGCGATGGACAGCCCGGTGCGCCCGGCCAATATCATTGACACTCGCGCCTACCGTCTCAAATACGGCTTCTGCCTCAACGGCGAGTATGAAATAATCAAGGGCATCGGAGCTTTCACACGCCTGGGTTGGAACGACGGCAAGTCCGAAAGTTGGGACTATGCCGACGTGACCGAGTCCGGGTCGGCAGGACTGAGCATCAAGGGCGCATTTTGGAACCGCCCCAACGACGCGGTGGGTCTGGCCGGAGTCGTCAACGGGATTTCGCATGTGCAGCAAGAATACTTCGAGGCCGGCGGTCTCGGCATCCTGGCGGGAGATGGCGCGCTCAGCTACGGATTGGAGAAGACCCTCGAAACCTATTACAAAGCCCAAATCTGGAAAAATATCTATGCCACCGCGGACTACCAGTACGTGATCGACCCGGCCTACAACGCGGCCCGCGGCCCGGTTTCAATTTTTGGCATGAGACTCCACTGGGAGTTCTGAGCGCCCCCGTCCACCCCCCGTAAAACAGGCCCCGCTTCTCAAATGGCGCGTGGCACCTCATGTGCTTAATCATAAAGGTGAGAAGAAACAGGCGGTCAGGCCCAGGGCGCAGGCGAAAATGAGACACGCACTGCCCCGATTCTGGATGCCGCCAAAACTGGGAGGTCACAATGGACAAATCCAAGCAACACTGCGACAATATCGTATCGGATGAAAATGCAACTCCGCCAACTCCGGAAGCAAATGCTTTGGATTTCAGTTCGTTGATGGCTCAATTCCAGAACGCGTCCGATTCCGAAAAAGATGTCGTCCAAACCATCCTGCAAGAAGATTTGATCGCCCATCTTTAAACCCGCCCGCCCGTCGGCGAGGACAACAATAAGCTGGTCGCAACAGCGGTTGCCGCTATCATGGTTTTACGATCCATGATGGAGAATAAATCAGTTTCCCTGCCAGTCCGATGCGAACCCGCCAATCGGCAGATCGAGGATGCCGATGTGGTTCGCGCCGTGGCCCAAGCCTGCCCTGTAGATGCTTACCGGCGAAAACGCGTCTTGTTGATCGTCCCGGACGGAACGCGAACCGCGCCCATTGGTATGGTCTTTAAAGCCATTTTCAACCAGTTGGGCGCCGTGACGGATAAGTTGGACGTGATCATTGCCCAGGGCACACATCACCCCATGAGCGAGGCCGCGATTTGCCAGCGGTTGGAAATCTCGCTAGAGGAACGGCGCGGGCGTTATGGCAAAGTCGCCTTCCATAATCACGCTTGGAACAATGCGGAAGCGCTCCGGGAAATCGGCGTCATCACCGCGGAAGAGACGCACGAATTGACCGGGGGCCTTTTCTCCATGGATGTGCCGGTGGAAATCAACCGGCTCGTTTTTCAGTACGACCAATTGATTATCATTGGACCTGTTTTCCCGCATGAAGTAGTGGGTTGCTCAGGCGGAAACAAATACCTTTTCCCCGGCATTGGCGGCCCGCGCATTTTGAATTTCTTCCATTGGGTCGGCGCAGTGGTGACCAACCCCATGATCATCGGCAACAAATGGACGCCGGTGCGCCGCGTGGTGGACAAGGCCGGGTCCATGGTCTCCGTGCCAAAACTGTGCTTTTGCCTCGTGGTGGACGGCCCCCGCCTGGCCGGGCTTTACGCGGGAACGCCCGAAGCCGCCTGGGATGCGGCAAGCGATTTGAGCCGCGAACTGCACATCACCCGCAAAGAACATCCGTTCCACACCATTCTTTCCTGCTGCCCGGCCATGTACGAGGACGTTTGGACCGGCGGCAAGTGCATGTATAAATTGGAACCGGTGCTGGCCGACGGCGGCGAACTGATCATTTACGCGCCGCACATCACCGAAGTGAGCGTCATGCATGGCCAAATCCTTCTGGAAGTAGGCTACCACTGTCGCGACTATTTTCGACAGCAGTGGGACCGGTTTAAGCATTATCCCTGGGGCGTGCTGGCCCACAGCACCCACGTCCACGGACTGGGCAAATTTGAAAACGGCGTTGAAACGCCGCGCGCCCATGTCGTCTTGGCCACGTCCATTCCGGAGGAAATCTGCCGGAAAATCAACCTGGGCTACCGCGACCCCAAAACCATCCGCGCCCAAGACTTCGCCGGGCGCGAAGATCAGGGCGTCTTGCTCGTGCCCAAGGCCGGCGAAATGTTGTTCCAACTCAGACATCCCCCGGTCTGGGCCGGCGGATCGCAAGCGCGATGAAAAAAGCCGGAGCCTTTCCCTTCGTTTTCATCAACGCCGCCATGACGGCCGACGGAAAGATCGCCCCCGCCACCCGCCATTTTGAACCTTTTGGCGGAGCACGCGACCAACGGCATCTCTTGGAACTGCGCGCCACCGCCGATGCCGTCCTGTCCGGAGCGCGCACGGTGGATTTGGACAAAGTCAATCTCGGCCCCGGCCCCGCCCGCTACCGGCGTCAACGCCTCAAGCGCGGTCTGGCCGAATATAATTTGCGCATCATCGTCAGCGGAACTGGCTCCCTCGATCCCAAGGCCGCGATTTTCAAACACCGCTTCTCCCCCATAATTATTTTGACCACCGGCCGCATCCCAAAATCCAGGCTGGCCCGGCTGCGCTCCATGGCCGACGAAGTCAAAATCTGCGGCGCAACACGCCTTGATTTTCCGGCGGCGCTGCGCTGGTTGCGGAAAAAGTGGAAAGTGAAACGCCTGCTTTGCGAAGGAGGCGGCGAAGTCAACGGCGCTCTGTTCCAAGCCGGGCTGGTCGATGAGGTGTGCATCACCCTCTGTCCAATCGTCCTGGGCGGACGCAACGCCCCGACCCTGGCCGACGGCGACGGCGTGGCCCGGTTGATCGACGCCGCCCGCTTTCGCCTCGTCTCAATGAAACGAACCGGCCCCCGGCTGTTCCTCGTCTATCGCCGCCACAACCCCTGATTTACCGCCCGTGCGGCGGCGCGGAAAATGAATCGTCGGCAAAAATCTGGCGGGGATTGGACTGCAAATGCGCCCCGATCTCAGCCAGAAAAGCCGCTCCAAACTCCTGCAATTTCTTTTCGCCCACCCCGTTGATCCGCTCCAATTGCTCCTCCGTCACCGGATAATAACGGGACATCTGGCGCAGAGCGACGTCCGAAAACACGATGTAAGCCGGGACGTTGCGCTCGTCAGCCAGCTTCTTGCGCAACTGGCGCAGACGCTCGAACAACTCCTCGTCGCACCCGATCTCCCCTGCGCGCGGGGCTTTTCCAGCCAGGGCGGGCGCAATCATGGGCATGGTCAGAACTATTTTCTTGCGCTCCCGCAAAACGCTTCCGCCCTCCTCGGTCAGCTCCAGCACGCTGAATTTGTCGGAGGTTTGCCGCACATAGCCCAGACGCGCCAATTCCCGCCCGATGGCCTGCCACTGCGGACGGCTGTGCTCGCGCCCGATGCCAAAAGTGGATAGACGCTCGTGACCCCAACGCCGGATTTTGTCCGAGTCCGCCCCGGCCAGAACGTCAACTATATGATTAAGCCCCACCCCAAAACCGCTCTGCTGCCGGATGCGATAAACGCAGGAGAGAAACTTCTGCGCGGAAACGGTGCCGTCAAACGTGTCGCGCGGATTGAGACAGTTGTCGCAACCGCCGCAATTCGGCGCGTCATACGTCTCCCCGAAATAGCGCAGCAATTCGCCCCGCCGGCACCCGGCGGAATCGGCGTAATGCACGATCTGCTGCAACTGGCCGCGGGCGATACGCTGTTCGTCCGGGCTTTTTTCTTCGATGAAACGCTGCTGTTTGATCACGTCGCCGGGGCTGAAAAGAAGCAGACATTCGGCGGGCAGCCCGTCGCGTCCGGCCCGGCCCGTTTCCTGGTAATACCCTTCTACGTTTTTCGGCAGGTCGTAATGCACCACGAACCGCACATTGGGTTTGTTGATGCCCATGCCAAAGGCGATGGTCGCGCAAATGACCCGGATTTCGTCGCGCAAAAACAAGTCCTGGTTCTCGGTTCGCTGCCTGGCCGTCAATCCCGCGTGATAAGGCCGCGCCGCAATGTTGTGCTCATTTAATTTCCCCGCCAGACTCTCCGCGCTCTTGCGGCTCTGACAATAAATGATCCCGCTCTCGCGCGGCCGCGCCCGCACAAACGCCACCGCTTGCGCGGCCGCCTTGGCTTTGGCAATGACGCGATAGGTCAGGTTCGGACGGTTGAAACTCGCCACAAAACACGCCGGATCGCGCAGGCAAAGCGATTTGACAATGTCCTCGCGCACCCGGCCGGTCGCGGTGGCGGTCAGCGCCATCAACGGTATCTCCGGGAATTTCCCGCGCAACTGCGCCAGTTGCCGGTACTCCGGCCGGAAATCATGGCCCCATTCCGAAATGCAATGAGCCTCGTCCACCGCAATGCGGGTCACGTTCCAGCGCGGCAAATCGTTCAAAACCCCGTCCAGCATCAATCGCTCCGGCGCAACGTAGAGCAGCCTGTATTCGTGCTGATACAAACCCCGCAAGCGCCGCCGCGATTCCGCCGGTGTCAGTGATGAATTGAGAAATGTCGCCGCAATGCCCCCGGCCTGCAACGCGTCCACCTGGTCTTTCATCAGGGCAATCAGGGGTGAGATGACAACCGTCAATCCTGGTCGCAGCAAGGCGGGCAATTGAAAACAGAGCGATTTCCCGCCGCCGGTGGGCAGGAGCGCAAACACGTCGCGGCCCGCCATGGCGGCGTCGATGATTTCGCGCTGCAAAGGTCGGAACGACCTGAACCCGAAGCTGCGTTTAAGCGTTGGCAGCCACAAATCTTCGTCCACATTCATCTCCCGCCAAATCAAACCGGTTTTCGCCCAAAATGGCGAGCTTCGATTTCGCCCCGGCGGCGTTGAAAACTTTTCGGGAGAGGCCGGGTGTTAAGAAAAAAAAGACGCCTGCCGATGCTTCTATATTGAGTAATTTATTTAGCAGAGCCGCTGTGACGCATGATTAGCAATACAGGCTGGCAGTCTGCGGAAAAAAACGATGAACATTGCCAGTCAAACTGAGTCCATCCCGGATACTTCGGCAGGGCGCAAACCTTGCGACGAGACCATTTTAGTGGTGGAGGATGAGCCGGATTTGCGGGACTTGATCGTTCAAGTCCTGGAAGATCGCGGCTATACCGTGGTGGGCGCCGGTTCCGGCAAACAAGCCTTGCAACGATGGGCCGAACGCAGACACCGCATTGATCTCCTCCTGACCGACATGAGCATTCCGGACGGAATGTCCGGATACCAGCTTGCCAAACGGCTCAAGAGCGACGATCCCGATTTGCGCGTCATTTACACCAGCGGCCATGTCGTCGGGGTGCCGGGCACACAATTAGCCGACGTGGACGAAAGGCAATTCCTGGCCAAGCCGTATCGTCCTTCCACGCTGCTTGAACTCATCCGCACTTTCCTGGACAGCCCCCCCCTGCCGGCCAATGCCGCCTGAGTTTTATTCCTTTCCGGCGCCGTGCGCGACGGCGATGAAATCGCGCATTTTTTGATGATCCTTTTTTCCCGGCGCGCGCTCCACCCCGCTGGAAACATCCACCGCAAAGGGACGCGCCGTCCGCACCGCCTCCGCCACATTTTCAGGCGTCAACCCGCCCGCCAGAAAAATCGGACGCCCAAACCGCTTCGCCTGCGCCGCCAGTTCCCAATTAAAAGTCTCCCCCGTCCCTCCCGGCCGGCCCGCCACATAGCTGTCAAGCAAATACGCGTCCGCCTCGTAGCCCGCAATCCCGTCCAGCGACTCCGCATCCCGCACCCGGAACGCCTTCATCGTCATCAATCCGAACTGCCGGCAAAATTCCGGCGTTTCCTCCCCGTGAAATTGCAGCAGATTCAGGCACCCCCCGCCCATCGCCGCCCAAACCTCCTCCGGCGACGGATTGACAAAGACGCCCACGCGCAGAACATAGCCGGGCAACCCCGCCGATATGGCCCGCGCCGTCTCCACTGAAATGCAACGCGGGCTGCCTGGATAAAACATCAGGCCCACCGCGTCGGCCCCGGCCGTCGCCGCCGCCCGCGCGTCTTCCTCATTCGTAATCCCGCAGATTTTCACCTTGGCATCCATTTTGTTAATTAAACTCCTCCCCCGCCCTTTGGCAACACGGACACCAGCAAGTCGTCCGGCCTCCCACCGTGGCGCGTTCGAGCGCCGCGCCGTCCGCCGGACACCGTCCCCCCCGCCCCCAGCGCCGCCCAAAAAGCCACGTCTCCGGCAAATCCCCGTCGTGTCCGCCCACGATGCGGAGCGCGACCCGGCAGATGTGTTTGGTTTTGACAAATAACCGTCTGACCTCCTCCGGGCGCATCCCGCCCGCCGGACGGCGCGGATGGATTTTGGCCTGCCAAAGAATTTCGTCGGCCATCCAATTGCCGATGCCCGGAAAGCCGCTTTGCAACAACAGCACCGCCTTGATCGGCGCGCGGCCGTGGCGCAACAGGAATTGTCCCGTCATTTTCAAAGTGAATTGTGCCGAAAGAATTTCCACCGGACGATCCCGCCACCAATCCGGCGCCTCTTTCCCGTGATGAAACAACACCCGTCCAAACTGGCGCGGATCGCTCAAAATCAGGCTCTGCCCCTCCTGCCGCAAAACCAGGTGGTCGTGCTTGAGCCGCGCCGCCCCCGCGGCCCCGACGCGCAACTTCCCCGTCATGCCCAGATGAATGCCCAGCCAGCCGCCCTTGGAAAAGCGGAAGAGCATCTGTTTGCCGTGCGCCTCCGACCCGATTAATTTCGCCCCGCGCAACGCTTCCCGCAACGCCGGCGCATCCGTGCCGCGAAAGATTTTTTTATCCGCGTTCAACTCCGCCGCAAGCACCTTTTTATTCAACCCTTTTCCCCACTGCTTGCGAAAATATTCGACCTCACCCAATTCAGGCATGGGCCAGCTTAAAAAACCGGCGGCCCGCTGGCAACGCCTATCCGCCGCCGTGCGGACTCATATGAAGTGCGCCGCCCTTTGCAAATCAACAGGAATTGGAAATGAACAAGGATTGGCCGGGAACAGGAGATGGGGCGGGCCGGAAAGGCTTTTTTTTTCCGTAAGTTTGATTGTCCAATTGTCCGGGCGGCTCTAGACTCCCCGCCATGCTCATGGAGCAAGCACAACGCCATTATCGAGGCGAAGCCGGATGCAGCTATCAACTACATAAGCGCGGCATCCCCGAATCCGCCCTTCCTTGGGTGGCGCGGTTGCGCGCCGAAAAGCTGGCTCCCCAAGTCCGTCCCGCCGATGTCGTTTTGGAATACGGGGCCGGCCTCGGCTGGAATCTCGCCGCCCTGCCCTGCCGGCGTAAAATCGGGTTTGATGTCGCGGATTTTTTGGCCCCGACCCTGCATGGCCTGGGCATCGAATTCGTCACCGAAACAAAATCAATCCCCGACGGTTCCATGGATGTGGTACTGTGTCATCACACCTTGGAACATGTGTCCGACCCTCCGGCCGCGTTGCTCGAAATGTTCCGGCTCCTCGCGCCAACGGGCAAACTGCTCCTCTTCGTCCCGCTGGAGCGCGAGGCAAAATATCATAAATTTGTCGTGGACGAGCCGAACCATCATCTTTACTCGTGGAACACCCAATCCCTCGGCAATCTCGTCCAGGAAACCGGCTTTCAAGTCACGGAAGCGGGGACGGGCCGGTTCGGTTATTCCCGCTTCGCCGCCGCTTGGGCGGCCCGGCTTCATTTGGGCGAAACCGGGTTTCGCTGCCTGCGCCGCCTCCTGCATGTTTTCAAACCCATGAAAGAAGTCCGCATCACCGCCGTCAAACCGGCCAAACAAGAACAATAACCCAATGCAAACCCGCCTTCTGGATTCACCCAAAAAACGAATAATCATCGCGCTCACGGCAGCGGCGGCCCTGGTCGTGATCTGCGCAGGGGTCCTGATGCTCAGACCGCCGGAGCACCCCATCAACGGGCCAAAGATCATCGCCGCCGCGCGCGCTTATACCCGCGCCCTGCAACAGAGCCATTCCCCCATCCAACCCACCGTCCCCCTTCAAACCCTGATCAGCCGGGGCTTCTTGAAACCAGCCGACGCCGGATCGCTGGCGGGTATGGATGCGACTATTTTTCTAGTGGCGGGAAACGGACATCCGAGTATTCTGATGCGCGTTCACCTGCCCGACGGCAATGACCTTGTCCTGCTGGACGATGGCAGTGTGCGACAACTCAAACGGTGAATCACAGTTCGCAAGTGAAAGTAATGCAATGGCAAAGTCTAAAGGCAGGAAAAAATACATCCTTCTCTTTCTCCTAGTGCTGGCCGCGGTCGGCGGGGTGATTTACGTCAAATACGGAAAACGCATTCCGCCCATATCCGTCTCGGAAGAAAAAGCGCTCCGCCGCAATATCACCGAGATCGTGGTGGCCAATGGCAAAATCGAGCCTGTCCTTGAGGTGAAGATCAGCCCGGAGGTTTCCGGCGAAATCATCGACTTGGAGGTCAAAGAGGGCCAGCGGGTCAAGAAGGGGGAACTGCTCCTGAAAATCCGGCCCGATAATTATGCCGCCGCCCGCGACTCCGCCAAGGCCGGTTTCAAATACGCCGCCGCCAACAAGGACAGCTCCGCCGCCAACCTCGAAAAAGCCGACCTTGAATACAAACGCAGCCAGGCTCTTTTCCAATCCAAACTCATTTCCGAATCCGATTTCCTTGCCGCCAAAACCACTTATGACGTCGCCAAAGCCGCCCTGGCCGCCGCCGCCGAGCAGGTCAGCATCGCCCGCGCCCAATTGGATTCCGCCGAAGCCGACCTCTCCAAAACGGTCATCTACTCGCCCCTGGACGGCACGATCAGTCAATTAAACTCCCAATTGGGCGAACGGGTCGTCGGCACCGCCACCATGGCCGGAACCGAAATCATGACCGTGGCCAATTTGACCAACATGGAAGCCCGCGTCGATATTGGCGAGATGGACGTGCCTCTCATCCACGTCGGCCAGAAAGCCCATCTGGAGGTCGATTCTTTCAAAGACCAAAAGTTCAACGGCATTGTCACTGAAATCGCCAATTCGGCCAATAACAACGACACCTCCACCGCCGCTGCCGCCTCCTCCACCAGCACCGACGCCACCAAATTCCAGGTGAAAATACACATCCAGGAAAAGGAAACGTTCCTGCCCGGAATGTCCGTCACCGCGGAGGTTGAAACCCGCTACCGCACCAACGTCCTGAGCGCGCCCATCCAGAGTGTCACCACCCGCCTGCCCAAGGACGATTCCACCAACGCTCCTTCCACCAATGCCCTCTCCACCAACACGCTGTCCGCCAAAATCTCGTCAACCAACGCGCATCCAACCAACGCTCTGTCAACCAATGGCGACAACGCCTTGAAAAAACCGGATGAACCGGCCAAGCCCGTCGAAGTGGTGTTCGTGGTAGAGAGCGACCATGTGAAAATGGTGCCGGTCAAGACCGGAATCAGCGATGCCAATTACTACGAGATTGTGAATGGGTTGCAGGAAGGGCAGGAAATCGTTTCGGGCGGTTACAAAGCCATCAACCGCGATCTGGCGGACGGCAAAAAAATCGTGGTCAGCGCCCAAGCCGCCGGCCAGGACAAGGAAAACAAAAACAATTGAGGAAAGAAGACGCCCCCGCGTGAGCCTGATCCGCATCCAAAATATTTCCCGCGTCTATCAAATGGGCGGCGAGACCATCCATGCCCTGCGGGATGTCTCTCTCTCGGTCGAACGCGGCGAGTACGTCGCCATCATGGGACCGTCCGGTTCGGGCAAATCAACTTTGATGAACCTGCTCGGCTGCCTCGACACCCCCTCCTCCGGCACCTACGAACTGAACGGCTCCAACGTCAGCGACCTGGACGACAATCAACTGGCCGAAATTCGCAACCGGGAGATTGGTTTCATTTTCCAAACCTTCAACCTCCTCCCCCGCGCCAACGCCCTGCGCAATGTCGAACTGCCTCTCATCTATGCCGCCGTCAATGGCGAGGAACGAAAACGCGTCGCCCTCGAAGCGCTCGCCAGCGTCGGTCTGGCGGACCGGATTCACCATAAACCCAACGAAATGTCCGGCGGCCAGCGCCAGCGCGTCGCCATCGCCCGCGCCTTGGTCAACCACCCTTCCATCATCCTCGCCGACGAACCCACCGGCAACCTCGATTCCCGCACCGGCGAGGAAATCATGGCCCTCATGCGCGCCTTGTCCGACAAGGGCAACACCATCTTTCTCGTCACTCACGAGGAGGACATCGCCCGTCACGCCCACCGCATCATCCGCATCCGTGACGGCCTTATCGCCAGCGATGAGGTCCAAAAACCGGCTGCCCACGCCCCGTGAACTTCCTCATCGAAGTCAAAGAGGGCCTGCTCATCGCCTTGGACGCGGTTCGCGCCAATAAAATGCGCTCCGTCCTTACCGCGCTCGGCATCATCATCGGCATCGTCACGGTCACATCCATGGCCACCGCCATTGACGCCCTCGACCGCGCTTTTCATGACAGCATTTCCATCCTCGGCGCCGACGTCCTTTTCGTCAGCCGCTCCACTTGGGCGGATCGCAGCTACGACCAGTGGTTGCAGGAAAGCAAGCGCAACGACATCGCCCGCCAACAGGCCCGCATCGTGGAACAGCAGATGGGCGAAGCGCTGGCCGTTGCGCCCGTGGTCGTCGTTTACCAATCGGTCGGATACAAAAATCTCAAAACCAGCCGCGTCGAAATCGTCGGCACCACCGACCAATTTTTGACCACCAGCGGCTTTGCCATCGGCGCGGGACGTTTCATGACGGCTGAAGAGGCGGAGGGCGGCCGCCCGGTTTGCGTCATTGGCAACGACGTCTCAACCAACCTGTTCGAGCGCGAATCGCCCCTGGGCAAAAAAATCACCATCGGCGCCCGCCACCTCGAAGTCATAGGCGTCCTCGAAAAACGCGGCAGTTTCCTCGGCATGGACAGTTTTGACAACGAAGTGATCATTCCCATCCAGCAGTTCCTCATCGGCTACTGGCGCAATCCCAATTTCGACATCCAGGTCAAAGTGAAAGACCTGCGCCGGATCGAGGATGCCAAGGAGGAATTGCGCGGGCTGATGCGCAAAATCCGCCACGTCGCCCCCGGCGCTCCCGACGATTTTTCCATCAACCAGCAGGAACAGTTTATCGCCATGTTCAACCGGGTCACCGGCACCATCGCCACCGTCGGCCTCATGATCACCAGCATGGCCCTGTTCGTCGGCGGCATCGGCATCATGAACATCATGTTTGTCTCCGTGGCGGAGCGCACCCGCGAAATCGGCGTGCGCAAGGCCATCGGTGCGCGCCGCCGCAGCATCCTCTTGCAGTTCCTGATCGAGGCGGCCTTCATCTGCCTGCTCGGCGGCCTGATCGGCCTCGTCATCACCTACGGTCTGTCCTTGATTGCCTCGCATTTCTTCCCTTATTTTCCCGTCAGGATGTCCGTTCCAGTCATGGGTCTGGCCATTCTGATGTCACTGTTAACCGGCCTCATCTCCGGCTTTCTCCCCGCGTGGCGGGCAGCCCGCATGAACCCCGTGGATGCCTTGAGAAACGAATGAATGTCTGGCGCGAATTTTGGGCGGAGTGGCGCGAAAGCTTTTTCATGGCCATGGGCGCCGTGGCCTCGCACAAACTGCGCTCCATTCTCACTCTCCTCGGCGTCCTCGTCGGCGTCTTCTCCATCATCGTCGTCATGACCGCCATGCGCGCCATGCAGAAAAAAATCGAGGCCGACCTCAACCAGCTCGGCGGCCAGACTTTTCTCATCCGCCGCTGGCCCGTGCTCTATTTCGAAGGCCCGAAAGGCGCGCAAAAATACCGGCGCCGACAGCGCATCAGTCTCGCCCAGGGCCTCGAAGTGCAACGCCACGCCTCCCTCGCCTTGAGTGTCGGATTGGAGGATGATTACCTGGCCAGCGGTTCCATGATTTCGCGTTACGCCAAGTCCCCGCCCAATGTCTGGCTCGCCGGCGAAACCCCGGGTAGTTTCCCCGCCCAAAACTGGGTCGTGCATGAGGGCCGCGGCTTGCTCGATTCGGACGTGGACAGTGTGCGCGATGTTTGTGTGCTGGGCAGCACCCTCGCTTCCAACTTGTTCCCCTTCAATTCGCCCGTCGGCCAGCGTGTCTCTTTCAATAATGTCAATTATGGCGTCATCGGCGTCCTCGCCCCCAAGGGCGCCATGGCCGGCAGCCACCAGGATGATTTCGCCATCATTCCCGTCACCACCGGCATCAGCCGCTACGAAGACCGTCGCTGGATCGACCTGACCATCATGGTGCAGGCGCGCAGCCCGGCGGATTACGACAACACGGTCGAACAGGTGCGCGGCATCATGCGCCTCATCCGCAAAACACCGCCGGGCGCCGAGGATGATTTTGAAATCATCTCCGCCAATTCCCTCATGGCCCAAATGGATTCCTTCACCAGCAAGCTCCGTATCGGCATCACCTTGATCAGTTCCATCGCCCTTCTCGCCGCCGGCATCGGCATCATGAATATCATGCTCGTCTCGGTCACGGAACGAACCCGCGAAATCGGCATCCGCCGCGCTCTCGGCGCCAAAAAACGCAACATCATGACCCAGTTCATCATGGAGGCCGTGGTCTTGTGCGAAGTGGGCGGCACGCTCGGCGTCATCCTCGGCGTCGTTGGCGGGGATGTCGCCGCTTACTACATGAAACTGCCCAAGGTGCTGCCCCTGGATTGGATCGGGATCGGGCTGGGCATCTGTTCGCTCGTCGGGGTGATTTTCGGTACCTACCCCGCTTACAAAGCCGCCAACCTGGACCCGATTGAATCTCTCCGTTATGAATAAGGCCCCGTTTCTTTTTATGTTTGACTCTATCCGCAAAATCCGGCCGGCGGCCTTCGCCCTGGCCGCCCTGCTCTGCGGCCTCGCCGCCAACTCCCACGCCCAGACCGCCCCCGCGCCCAAAACACGCCTCCTCACCATCGACGAGGTCGTTCACATGGCGCTGACCAACAATCTCGACATCCTCATCACCCGCATCAACCCCGTCATTGACCAATTCACAGTCAATGGCCTGCACGGCGCTTATGACCCGAGTCTTTCCATGTCGGCATCGCATACCTACGACTCCATCCCCGGCGGCGTTTTTGCCGAAAATGGAACCATCTACGGTTCAACGGTTGAGGAGATCAATTCCTACACCCCCACCCTCTCCGGCCAGTTGCCCACCGGCCTGGGTTATAGTTTTTCCGGCCCTGTCTCCCGTCAATACGTCACCCAATTCGGCGACTCCCTGACCGATTACAACAGCGGGCCGGGAGTCACCCTCAGCCAGCCGTTGTTAAAGAATTTCTGGATTGATAACGCGCGCTATCAGATCAAGCTCGGCCAGAAAAATCTCCGCATCGACCAACTGGCCCTGCGCCTCCAGATCATGACCGTGATCAACAACATCAAGGCCGCCTACTACAACCTGATCTTCGCCCGCGAAAACGTGGGGGTGGAACAGGCGGCGGTGGACCTGGCCCGCGAAACCACCCGCGAAGATGAACGGCGCGTGCAAGTCGGTGCGCTGGCCCCGCTGGATGAAAAACAGGCCGAATCCCAGGCGGCCACGGCTGAATCGGACCTCTTGACCGCCCGAACCACCCTCGCCGTGCAGGAAAACACCCTGAAAAGCCTCCTCGCCCTTCACATCGGCGAATGGACCGGCGTCACCCCGGTGCCGTCGGAAAAATTATTGGCCATCCCCGAAAACCCCGACGTCCAGGAATGTTGGCGCATCGGCCTGCAAAAACGCCCCGATCTCCTCCAAGCCAAGGCTGCGGTCGAAAAACAACACATCACCATCAAATACAATTTCAATCAATTGTTCCCCGAAATCGATTTGCTCGGCAGTTACGGACGCAACGCCACCGCCCTTACTTTCGGCGAGAATCTTAACTCCGTCCGCGAAGGCTCCAACCCGTATTATTCCTACGGCGTGAGCCTGACCGTGCCGCTCGGGAACACATCCGCCCGCAATAACTACAAATCGGCCAAGGCCAGCCTCGAACAACAATTGTTGCAACTCAAAAAAGTCGAAGTCACCGTCGTGATGGCCATCGACAACGACGTGAAAACCGTGAAGACGGACCTGTTGAAAGTCAGCTCCACGCGAAAGGCCCGGGAATATGCCGGAGAAGCGTTGCAAGCCGAGCAGGTCAAACTCGACCACGGCCAGAGCACCAGCTTCATCGTTCTCCAACTGCAAAACAACCTCACCGCCGCGCGCTCCGCCGAAATCCGCGCCCTGGCAGACTACAACATCGCCCTGGAACAACTGGCCTTCGACGATGGCGTAACCCTAGAACGCAACAACATTGACATCGGGACGCGTTGAGTCCGGGTCAGACTTCCACGTTCAGCGCGGGGGCGGCCTGGATGATTTTGATCTTCGGATGGCGGGCGTGAATCTGCTCCTCAAACCATTGCCGCGACGCCGCCTCTCCGTGGCCCAATAACACCGTCTTGGGCGAAACCTGCCCCACAAAATCCAGCAAATCCTCCCGCTCCGCGTGCGCAGTCAAAAGAAAATCCTCAACCTCGCACCGCCGCGTCACCTCGCCCGCACTGGCGCTGAATACAAATATCTCGCCCGGCTTGGACGCTTTCAATCTTCCGCCCGGTGTCGAGACGTCAGCGTAGCCCACAAAGAAAATCCCCTGCCGCTCGTCGCCCAACATCCGCACCGCCAGATCATGGGCCGGCGTGCATTCGGTCAACATCCCCGCCGTCAAAACAAAAATGCGTCCGCCGCTCAACTTCATTGTTTGCGTCTGGTCCTTGTCCATGACGATCAGTTGCAGGTCGCGGGTCAGCTTCAATTTCGGAAGCAGGCTGTTGATCAAATAAGACTTCTGATCGTGGATTTCAGTGAAAATCCGGCCCAGGCCGCCAATGTAAATCGGCTGGCGCGGAATCCGTCCCGATGCCATCAGCCCCGCCAGCAGGGCGAGGATTTCCTGCGTCCGCCCCAACGCAAACGCCGGCATGAGCACGCACCCGTTCCGCTTCAGGACGCGCAGAATGGATTCGGTCAGCCGGGCGATCTCGGCTTCCCGCGTGAAACCGGGCGGATTTTGCCGGTTGCCACGGGTTGTTTCCATGATCAGAACATCGGCCTTCACCTTGGAAAATTGGGCCCCCCGCTGGATGGTCTGATCGTGAAACGCAACGTCGCCGGTGTAAAAAAGCGACTGCTCCTTCCCCCGCACCAGGATCCCGGCCGAACCAAAGGCGTGTCCGGCATCAAAGAACTCCAAATCCGGCGAACGCCTGCCGGAACGGGCCTTGGCCGCGCCACCCCAATCAATGGCCCGATTGTATTTAAATCCTTGAAATTGATCTTCGTTGTCTTCGACCTGCTCGTGGTTGAAAAACGGGTATTCCTGAAGGCCAAGCTCCTCGCGCTGCCGGATCATCACATTGACGGAGTTATGCAAAACCCGCCCGATGATATGCCGGCTCAGTTCGGTCATCAGCACATGCGCCTTGGGAAAATAGCGCATGGCCACCGGAACCGAGCCAACATGGTCATGGTGACAATGGGTAATGGCCAGCGCGTCCAAATCCTCATTTTCTATAGCGGAATAAAGGGGTAAAGCAGCCCGACCATCGCGCTTGGGATGCATCCCTGCATCCATGAGGAGTTTAAAACCCTCCATTTCCACAAACCAAGCGCTCGCCCCTATGTCAGTATCGGGATTAAGATTAACAATTCGCATGAAAATTTAATAAAAATTAAAAAAATAATTACACCTAAAAAAACACGTCTTTTCCAACCCAAAAACCTCCGCAAAACCCCGTAAAATAGGGAGAAAGTCGCGATGCAGGGATTTGATGCCGAAGGCGATTACAAACGTTCTGCAAAAAATAAGTTGAACATTGTGCCGAAATATGGGTCACTTATGTAGGCTTCGAGCATGAAGCTGGGTGGGTTTTTGGTTTTCCCATCCGGTTGTAATTTCGAAGTCAAGGGTTGGTTAGTTTGGTTGTTGGGGGCCGGTCGCTGCAATGGCGACCGGCCTTTTTTCATGGAAAACTCCCCAACCGCCGCATTGGCGGCCTCGGACAAAAATGCAGGGCCGGCGCCCGGAACACGGAATGAGGTGTGTTTGGATGAATACGCCGCCAGAATCAATAACCCCGCTATGAATGTCAATAAATACTTCATGCACGAACCCGACTGGGCGCGATGGGTTAAGCATAATCGTTCTGCGCCGATTGGCCAGAGAGAAATAACATTTCCACTTGGTTGAGAAACCCCAGTCCCAGAACTTTTTACAAACGGCCCTCCCCCTGCGCCAAATCAAGAAAAAGGTCATAAAGGTCATTTGCGCGGTTGACACTTTCGCGCAACCCGTTATTCTCTCGAACCCGTGATTAACGGATGGACCGTGAAAAGGGGATTGTTGCCTACCGATGAATCAGGCAACGCCAATTAAAAGATCAACATGAAACGCCAGTATCAACCGTCGAAAATCCGGCGCAAACGGCAGCACGGTTTTCTAAATCGTAATGCCACCAAAAGTGGGCGCGCAACTTTGAGCAATCGCCGCCGGGTGGGCCGCAAACGCCTTACCCCGGTTTAATGGCCGCATGGCTGAATTGCCTCCTGACCGCTTGCTCTTTCCTCGTTCCAGCCGCATGAAATCGCCCGGCGATTTCACGCGCGCCAGAACGAACGGGCGGCGTTTGGTTTGCGGCTGCCTTATTGTTAATGTGCTCGCCCGGCCCGCCGGTCTGAACCGTCGCTTGGGCGTGGTGACGAGCAAGAAGATTGGCAACGCCGTCGTTCGCAGCCGTGTCCGGCGCTTGTTGCGCGAAAGTTTCCGGCTGCACCAGCACGACTTGCCGTGCTCCGTCGATTTGGTTTTGGTGGCGCGCCCGTCTATTGCCGGACGCTCATTTTCCGATGTGGAACGGGACTTTTTGCGCGCGCTGCGGCAGGCCCGGCTGGAAAGGGAAAAACCATGAACATTGCCCAAAAGGGTTTTATTTTGCTCATTCGGATTTATCAACTAACAGTGTCGCCGGTTCTGGCTGCGGCAATGGGACCCTCCGGCCGCTGCCGGTTCACACCCAGTTGCTCGCAATACGCGCGCGACGCCGTCCGCCTTCACGGTGTCTGGCGGGGCGGTCTTTTGGCGGCGCGGCGTCTCTGCCGCTGCCACCCGTGGGGCGACTTTGGCGAGGATTACCCGCCCGCTCCCCAAAGTTTTGCAACCGGCGGAAAAAAATTAAAATTGTGGAAGACGGGACATTGCCATGGATCGTAAATCGCTCGTCATTCTAGGGGTAGCCATATTGATGCTGCTGGCCATGTCGCCGGTGGTCGATCACTTCTTTCCGGCCAAGCCGATTCCGCCGGAAGTGCTGGCCATGATGACCAATCGTCCGCCGGCCAACACCCAGCCGGCCAGCGCGGTTTCCAGCGCGCCCGCCGAAACTCCGTCGTCCTGGGTCAAGCCGTCCGCCCCGGAACAAACGCTGTCCGTCACCAATGACGATTTGATCTTCAATTTCACCTCGCACGGCGGCGGATTGAAATCCGTTGCCTTGCGCCATTCCCCGGCCACGATCAACCGCACCAGCAAAACGCTGCTCTCCAACAACCTGGCCACCCTGAACGCCAGGGCGCTGGCCCCCGTGCTGATGCTCTCGGACGGCCAGGGCGACAACTATTTTAACTTGACTCAAACCGGGCGGAAAGTCACGGCCGAGAAAACCCTGGCCGGCGGATTGCGCCTGGTCAAGGAGTTCGACATCAGCACAAATTATCTTTTCACAGCGCGGGTGCGATTGGAAAACACCTCCGGCCAGGCGCTGAAAATACCGGCCCGCGAACTGGTCATGGGCGCGGCCACACCCATCGGACCGCTGGATGACCCCACCACCATGGGCACATTCTGGTACAACGGCGTCAAAATCCAGAATATCAAACAACCGTGGTTCGCCAACCATGCGCTCGGTTGCGCCATTCTCCCCGGCACGCCGCGCGCGGTTTATGAGCAGGGAACCAACAACGTCGTCTGGGCTGCGGTCCACAACCAATTCTTCACCCTCGCCTCCATTCCCGAACATCCGGCTCCGCGCCTGGTCATCCGCCCCATCCGCATTTCCCCCCCGGATATGGTCGGCCTGACCAATTCCACCAGCGCCATGCTGACCAACGGCTATCAATTGTCCTATTGGTACCCGGAAAACACGCTCGCCCCGCATCAATCGCTTGACACCTCCTTCACCTTCTACGCCGGCCCCAAGGAATACAACCGCCTGGCCAAAATCGGGCTGGCCATGAACAACAATCTGGACCTGATCATGGATTTCAGCGGCCCCATCGGCTTTTTCTCCAAGATGCTGCTCCTGTCCATGAACGGCCTGAATGCCCTGGGTCTGGGTTACGGCATGGCCATCATCGCCATCACTCTCATCATCAAAGCCATTTTCTGGCCGCTGACCAAAGCCAGCACCAAATCCCAAAAACGGATGCAGGCCCTCCAACCCCAAATCAAGGCCATTGCGGACAAATACAAGGAAGACCCCGTCAAGAAAAACCAGAAAACAATGGAGTTCATGAAGGAACACAAGGTCAGCCCCTTGGGCAGTTGTCTGCCCACCCTGATCCAGATTCCTGTCTTCTTCGGCTTTTACTGGATGCTGCGCAACGCCATCGAACTGCGCGGCGTTTCCTTCCTCTGGGCGCGCGACCTTTCCCAGCCGGATACCATCTTATATTTCCCGATCTTTGGCGGCTTTCCCCTCAACCCCCTCCCCCTCATCATGGGCGCAACCCAACTATGGCAGGCCCACGTCCTTCCGCCCTCTCCGGGCATGGAGCCGGGACAGCAAAAAATGATGCGCTACATGCCGCTCATGTTCATTGCTTTGCTTTATAATATGTCGTCCGGGTTGACTCTTTATTGGACCGTGCAGAATCTATTAAGCATCCTGCAGACGAAAATGACCAAGGCGACCGATGACCTGCCCGCCAAGCCGCCCGGCGCCGTCCTGAAGAAAAAAATGTAGCCAGCGGCGGGGATGCGCCCTATCCTGAGACCCGGTGCAACAAAATTGAAGATTTATGCCAGCGCAATCCAAAGCCATACTTGAGCAACTCCTGAAACTCTTGGGATTTGAAGCCACCGTGGAAGAACACGCCCTCGAAGATGGCGTGTTTCTGGATGTCAAAACCGACGACTCCGGACGGCTCATCGGACGGCAGGGACAAACCCTCTCCGATTTGCAATATCTGACCAACCGGATGCTTTTTCAACAAGACCAAAGCAACCCCAAAGTCCTGATCGATGTCGGCGGATATCGCGCCAAAGCCCGCGAGGCGCTCGTGCAAAAAGCCCTCGCCGCCGCCGAAAAAGTCCGGCACTGGGGCGATGTGGTGGAGTTGGAACCGATGAGCGCGTTTGATCGCCGTGTCGTTTACAGCGCCCTCAAGGACGCCCCCGGCGTCGAAGCCTCCAGCGTCGAGGCGGAAGGCACCAACAAGAAAGTCATCCTGCTCCGCCCCAAATAATCGCGGCGCTCCCCCGATTTTAATTTATGAAAAAAGCTCCTATTCGTGTAGCAGTTACGGGCGCCGCTGGCGCCATTGGTTACTCCATCCTGTTTCGCATCGTTTCCGGCGAGGTCTTTGGCGCCGATCAACCGGTGATTGTTCACCTGGTTGATATTCCCCAGGCCCTCCCCATCCTGCAGGGCGTGGTTATGGAACTGGAGGATTGCGCCTCCGTCTCCTGTCAGAAATTGATCGCGACTTCGGACTTGGACGAAGGTTTCCGCAATGTGAACTGGGCCTTGCTCATTGGCAGCGTTTCCCGCAAACCCGGCATGGAACGCAAGGACTTGCTCGCCATCAACGGCAAAATCTTCACCGGCCAGGGCCAGGCCCTGCAAAAAAACGCCGCCAAAAACGTGCGCGTCTTCGTTGTCGGCAATCCCTGCAATACCAATTGCCTCATCGCCATGCAAAGCGCGCCCGAAATCCCCGCCGACCGCTGGTTTGCCATGACCCGCCTGGACGAAAATCGCGGCAAGGCACAATTGGCCAAGAAAGCCGGCACCGACGTCGGCGCCATCTCGAATCTCGGTGTTTGGGGCAATCACAGCCCGACAATGTTCCCCGATTATTTCCACGCCAAAATCAACGGCCAGCCCGTCACGTCCGTCATCAAGGATGAAAATTGGTTGAAAACCGACTTCATCACCACTGTGGCGCAACGCGGCACCTCCGTCCTGAACGCCCGCAAAGCCGGCAGCGCCGCCAGCGCGGCCAATGCCGCCATTGACAGCGTCAAGTCGATTATCAATCCCGCCCGCACCGGCGACTGGCACAGTGTCTGCGTCTGCTCGGATGGCAGTTACGGAATCGACGCCGGACTCATCTGCTCCTTCCCCGTGCGCAGCAATGGCCAGAAAATGGAGATCGTGCAGGGCTTGGACCTCAACGAATTCAGCAAAGGCAAAATCAAGGCCACCGTTGACGAATTGAAGGCCGAAAAAGCCATGGCCGCCGAATTGGGCCTGGCGAAGTAAGCCGCGCTGCTGTGCTTCCCCCCGCATGGCGGGGGGGAAAGCTTGAGATGGGATGCGTCCGCGCATCCCGCGCGCCCGTGTCCTTCTGTTCTGGTTTTTGACAATGTGATTTGGTAACTAAATCGAATATGCCTCAATCCACCACAGCAACAAAACGGGCGCTCATCACCGGCATCACTGGGCAGGATGGTTCTTATCTCGCGGAACTGTTATTGGCCAAAGGCTACGAAGTCCACGGCCTGATCCGCCGCGCCAGCACCTTCAACACCGGACGCCTTGACCCAATTTATTCCGATCCGCACTCGGCCCAAAGCCGCCTTTTCCTGCACTACGGCGACCTGAGCGACGCCAGCGGCCTGAGCCGTTTGCTGGGCAAAATCCAGCCCGAAGAAATATACAACCTCGCCGCGCAAAGCCATGTCCGGGTCAGCTTCGACTCCCCCGAATATACGGCGGACACAACCGCCACCGGAACCGTCCGCCTCTTGGAAGCCATTCGCGAGGTCGGCGTGAAACCCCGTTTCTACCAAGCCTCGTCCAGCGAGATGTTCGGCAAGGTGCAACAAATCCCGCAAACCGAAAAAACCCCATTCTATCCGCGCAGCCCCTACGGTTGCGCCAAGGTTTATTCGTTTTGGATCACAGTCAATTACCGCGAGTCCTACGGCCTCCACGCCAGCAACGGCATCCTCTTCAACCACGAATCCCCCCGCCGCGGCGAAACGTTTGTCACCCGCAAAATCACCCGCGCCGTCGCCCATATCCAGGCCGGATTGCAGTCCAAGCTTTATCTGGGCAATCTCGACGCCAAGCGCGATTGGGGTTATGCTAGGGAATACGTCGAAGCCATGTGGCTGATGCTGCAACAGGACCAGCCCGACGATTACGTGGTGGCCACCGGCGAAACACACTCCATCCGGGAATTTCTCGATCTGGCCTTCGGGCATGCGGGGCTGGACTGGAATAAATACGTCGAGATTGATCCGCGCTACTATCGCCCCGCCGAGGTCGAGATGCTCATCGGTGATGCCAGCAAGGCCAAACGCAAGCTCGGCTGGGAACCCAAGGTCAAGTTTGCGGAACTGGTCAAACTCATGGTCGATGCCGACATCAAATTGCTGCGCGACCACCGCGAAGGCCGCATTCGCGTAACCGGATAATGAATTTTCTAGTGACAGGCGGGGCTGGTTTCATCGGCTCCCACGTGTGCGAACGGCTCCTGCGCGACGGCCATGCAGTCTGGGCGCTGGACGACCTGAATAACTTTTACAATCCCGTTCTCAAACAGCGTAATCTCGCCGACATCCGCTCTCTGCAAAAATCGTTCGTTTTCGTCCAGGGCGATGTCTCCGACCGGGCTGTGGTGGAACGGCTGTTTCGGAAAGTCCAATTCGATCAGGTGATCCACCTCGCGGCCCGCGCCGGGGTGCGCCCCAGCTTGGAAGAACCCGCCCTCTACCAACGGGTCAACGTCGAAGGCACCACCAACATCCTCGAAGCCGCCCGCACCGCCAAAGTCTGCAAACTGATCCTCGCTTCCTCTTCCTCCGTCTATGGCGTCAACTCGAAGGTTCCCTTTGCGGAAAGCGACCCGATCTTTTCCCCCATCTCCCCTTACGCCGCAAGCAAGCTGGCTTGCGAGGCCCTCGGCCACGTTTACCATCACGTCTATGGCATGGACGTGGCCATGCTCCGCTTTTTCACCGTCTATGGACCGCGCCAGAGGCCGGACCTAGCCATCCACAAATTCGCCCGCCTCATCGCCGCCGGACAGCCCATCGACGTTTTCGGCGATGGCTCCAGTGCGCGCGATTACACCTATGTTACCGACATTGTTGACGGCATCATGGCCTGCACCCGCCGGACCTTGGGCTACGAAATATTCAACCTCGGCGGATCCAACCCGACGACTCTGTCCTATTTGATCGAGCTATTGGAAAAGTGCCTGCAAAAGCGCGCCATCCGACGGCAAAAACCAAACCAGCCCGGCGATGTCCCGCAAACGTGGGCCAGCGTCTCCAAGTCCTCCCAAATGCTCGGGTACACCCCGAAGATTCGCATTGAAGAAGGCATCGCCCTGTTTGTGAAATGGCTGAAAACCACCGAAGAAAAGTTATAGTTGACTCATGGTTCCGGGATTCTGTGTTTTCCCGCATATCTTTTCCCCACGTTCCCCCCCGTTTATTGGCGTCCACAGCGTCCACAGCGTCCCATTAGCGCCCTAGGCATTTATTCGCGCTCATTGATCCGTTCCTTGATCTGTTCATTTTTCTCCTTGATACGACACACAGCTTTTATTAAAATAAGCACTGGGGCATCGCAGTATTCTCGATGCCCCAGTGCTCGTTTTTTTAGTTACGCCAATTCCCGGCGTCTTTTTTTCATGATTTTTCCCCTCAACTCCCCATCCTGCGTCCTTTTATTGGGGCAACTTGCTCTTTTTAGACGTTGCTCTTTAAGCGCTTAATTCCATAAGCTATTCGTATTGATGAATGTTCCATTGTTGGATCTAAAAGCGCAATACGCCTCCATTAAACCTCAGGTGGACAAGGCCGTGTTGGAAATCATGGCCAGCCAGTATTTCATCCTCGGCCCAAAAGTCGTCGAGTGTGAAAAAGCCGTCGCCAGCTACTCGAATTGCGCCCACGGCGTGGGCGTCTCCTCAGGCACGGACGCTCTTTTGATCGCGCTCATGGCCGAAGACATCGTCCCCGGCGACGAGGTCATCACCACCCCTTTCACTTTTTTCGCCACCGCCGGTTCCATTGCCCGCCTTGGCGCCAAACCGGTCTTTGTCGATATTGACCCCGCCACCTTCAATCTTAATGTCAATCAAATAGAATCCAAAATCACCCCCCGCACCAAGGCCATCATCCCCGTCCACCTTTACGGACAGTTGGCGGACATGGACGCGGTCATGGCCATTGCCGCAAAACATCATCTGATCGTGATCGAAGACGCCGCCCAAGCCATCGGGGCCGAGAATAAAAACCGGCGCGCCGGGGCATCGGGCCACTATGGCTGCTTTTCCTTTTTCCCCTCCAAAAACCTCGGCGGCGCGGGCGATGGCGGCATGGTGGTGACCAACGACGCGGCCCGGGCGGAAAAACTGGTCTGCCTGCGCGGGCATGGTTCCAAGGAGAAATATTACCACAAATGGGTCGGCGGTAATTTCCGGCTGGACGCCATCCAGGCCGCTGTTGTAACAGCCAAACTGCAGAGTCTGGATCAATGGACCGAGGCCCGCCAACACAACGCGCGCCGTTACGAATCGCTCTTTCGCCAGGCCGGCGTCCCGGTCGTTCTCCCTGCCGTTTCCACCACCCGCCATATCTTCAACCAATTCGTCATCCGCGTCCCCCACCGCGATGAGTTGAGGGTCTCCCTCAAAAAAGCCGGGATCGACACCGAAATTTATTACCCGCTGCCCTTGCATTTGCAGGAATGTTTCCGCTATCTGGGCTATCGCCGGGGGGATTTCCCGGAAAGCGAACGCGCGTCGGCCGAGACGCTGGCCCTGCCCGTCTATCCTGAATTGTCGGACGCCCAAGCCGCGCATGTCGTGAATTCCATCGCCGCGTTTTTAAGCGATCACCGCTCAACTTGAGGCTCATGAAGTAAATGGATTACCTGGAAAAACTCGAAAACCAGAGCATCTACATCCTGCGCGAGGCTTTCAACAAATTTGAAAATCTCGCCATGCTTTGGAGCATTGGCAAGGATTCCACCGTCATGTTGTGGCTGGCGCGCAAAGCCTTTTTCGGCCACGTCCCATTCCCGCTCGTTCATGTGGACACTTCCTACAAAATCCCCAGCATGATCGAGTATCGCGACCGCCTGGCCAAGGATTGGAAACTCACCCTCATCGTCGGGAAAAACACCGCCGTCCTCCAGAGCGGCGTCACCTTTCCCAATAACAAGGCCACCCGCGTGCAATGCTGCGGCACCTTGAAAAAAGACGGCCTCAAAGCCATCCTGGAAAAACATCATTATACCGGCGTCATCGTCGGCGTGCGGCGCGACGAGGAACCCACCCGCGCCAAGGAACGTTATTTCAGCCCGCGCGACAAAAACATGGAGTGGAATGTCGAGGATCAACCGCCTGAACTGTGGAACCAGTTCAAAACGGATTTTGCCCCGGGCACCCATATCCGCATCCACCCCCTGCTCCACTGGACGGAATTGAATGTTTGGGAGTATATCGAACGGGAAAACATCCCGGTCATTCCGCTCTACTTTGCCAACGAAAAAGGGGAACGCTACCGCAGCATCGGCTGCGCGCCCTGCACTTTCCCCATCAAGTCCAACGCCCGCACCGTCCGCGAAGTCATCGAGGAACTGCGCCAGACCAAAACGTCCGAACGCGCCGGGCGCGCCCAGGACAAGGAAAGCGAAGACGCCTTCGAAAAATTGCGCCGCGACGGCTACATGTGAGCCGCGGGTCTATCATGGATAAAAATTTAAATCCTCCCTCGGAACAGCTTAAAATCGTCATCGTCGGCCACGTCGATCATGGCAAATCGACCTTCGTTGGCCGCCTGCTCCACGACACCGGCTCCCTGCCCGATGGCAAATTCGAACAATTGCAGGCCGTCGCCGCCAAACGCGGCGTCCCCTTCGAATGGGCCAACCTCATGGACGCCCTCCAGGCCGAACGCGACCAGAACATCACCATCGACACCGCCCAAATCTGGTTCCGCAGCCCCAAACGCCAGTACGTCATCATCGACGCCCCCGGCCACAAGGAATTCCTCAAAAACATGGTCACCGGCGCCGCCAACGCCGAGGCCGCCCTCCTGCTCATCGACGCCCACGAAGGCGTGCAGGAACAATCCCGCCGCCACGGCTATCTGCTCAATCTCCTCGGCATCCGCCAAATCGCCATTTTAGTCAATAAAATGGATTTGGAAAATTACTCGGAAACCCGCTTCCGGCAGATCGAACAGGAATTTCGCGCCTTCCTCAAATCGCTCGGCGTGGAACCCAAATGCTTCATCCCCGTCTCCGCCAAAAACGGCGACAACCTCGCCGCGCCCGGCCCGAACATGCCTTGGTGGACCGGCCCGACTGTCTTGCAAATCCTGGATGAGTTCAACCTGGCCGAACCGCCCACCGCGCAACCGCTCCGCTTCCCCATCCAGGATGTTTACCGCTTTGACGCCCGCCGCATCCTCGCCGGACGGGTCGAATCCGGCACGATCAAGGTGGGCGACCGCCTTATCTTCATCCCCGGCAACAAAACCAGCACCGTCAAGACGATTGAACGCTGGAACGCCCCCCCCGCCACCCAAGCCGGCGCGGGTGAATCAATCGGCATCACCCTCACCGAGCAAATCTTTGTCCGGCGCGGCGAGGTGGCCGCTCTTGAATCCAACGCTCCCTGCGAATTGTCCCGCTTCAAGGCCCGCCTCTTCTGGCTCGGACGCTCCCCTTTCCGCCAGGATAAGACCTACAAGCTCAAGCTCGCCACCCAGGAGGTTGAATGCAGTATTGACTCCATTGAGCGCATCATTGATTCCTCCACCTTGGAAACCATCGCCCGCCAGGAGGTCAGGGTGGACCGGAACGAGGTGGCCGAATTGACCCTGCGCACCAAGCACCCCGTCGCCTTTGATCCCCACGCCGCGATCATTGCCACCGGCCGATTCGTTATTGTTGACGGATTTGAGGTCGCGGGCGGCGGCATCGTCGCCGCGGGCGATTATCCCAAATGCACCGCCGACCGCCTGCAAAAGAGCCATAACATATATTGGAGCCAGGGGAAAATCACCGCCGAGCAACGCGCCGCGCGCAACAATCACAGCGGACGGGTCGTCTGGCTGACCGGCTTGTCCGCCTCCGGCAAATCCACCATCGCCACCGAACTCGAACGCGAGCTTTTCAGCCAGGGCCGGAATATCTACGTGCTCGACGGCGATAACATGCGCCACGGCCTTTGTTCCGACCTCGGTTTTTCACCGAAAGATCGCAAGGAAAACATCCGGCGCATCGGCGAAACCGCCAAACTTTTTGCGGAAGCGGGCATTATCTGCGTCACGGCCTTTATCTCGCCTTACCGGTCTGACCGGGAATTGGTCCGGAAAATCTTGCAGCCCGGCCTGTTTGTCGAGGTCTATGTCAACGCCCCTCTGGAAGTATGCGAGCGCCGCGATCCGAAGGGGTTGTACGCCAAGGCCCGCGCCAACGAAATCAAGGAATTCACCGGAATTTCCGCCCCCTACGAACCGCCGGAACGCCCGGAGTTGGAACTGCCCACCCATCAACTCACCGTTGCGGAATCGGTCGCGCGGATTATTGAGTATCTGGAGCAACACGAAAAGCCAGCCGCCCAAAACACGGATTCAGGCGGGGACATCTGACCCATTTATGAAATTTGAGCAGATAAAATCCGAACTGATCGCCGCTCCCAAATCCTGGGTGGTCACGGGCGTGGCCGGCTTCATTGGCTCGAATTTGCTTGAGGCATTGTTGCGCCTGAACCAGAAAGTGACGGGTCTGGATAA
>CAZLEE010000044.1:0-26633 GCA_964558455.1 uncultured Verrucomicrobiota bacterium
CGCAACGACGCGCTGCCCCTCGCGGCCTAAATGAAGAATTATGTCTCACACCCCGAAGAAATCCTATTCCTCCGCATTCCGGAGGGGGCGTCACCCGTATTAGTCCGTTCTAATTCAAGAGATTAGGATTAGGATTAAGATTCGAATCAGGAATTAAAAAGCTTGCAAAAAAATCCCAAACCGGTCTAGTGTCACTCACACGCTGTTTCAGCCCCAAATAAACCAGGGAGGTATTCAAGGTATTCAGGATTAACGGGCTGTCTCCATCTCAAAAATCCAAGAAAGGCAGGGCGGGATATTATGCGTTCACCGATATTTTTTCTGAAAACCATATTTTCGGCGGCTGTATTGTTGTATTGGCCGGCTTCCACGCAAGGCTCATCGGCGCAGGTGTTGCAAAGGAATATTCCCGGCGCGGTGGCATCGTTGAAACCAACAGGCCGCCTGCCGGGGACGAACCATCTAAACCTGTCCATCAGCCTGCCCTTGCGCAACGAGGATGGTTTGAAATCTCTTATCAAACGGATTTATGACCCGGCCAGCCCCGGTTACCATCGTTATTTGACGCCGGCCCAATTTACGGAGCAATTCGGGCCGAGCCAGGCGGATTACGACGCGGTTCAGGCCTTTGCCACGGCGCACAGCTTAACGATCAGCGCCAGACACCCCAATCGCATGTTGGTCGATGTCAGCGGAACGGTGGCAGACGTGGAGCAGGCGTTGCATGTGAAAATGCAGGTCTATCAACATCCCACCGAAGCACGCACATTTTACGCGGCCGACACGGAGCCTACCTTGGACCTGGCTATCCCGGTGTTGCATATCGGCGGTTTGAACAACTATTCGAGGCCGAAACCGTGCCTGGTGGAAAAACCGCTCGTGGCGGGACAAAACGCGTCGCCCAACCTCGGATCGGGATGGGAAGGATCGTATATGGGAAAAGATTTTCGGGCGGCATACGTGCCGAACACAACGATGACCGGCGCGGGACAGGTGGTTGGCCTGTTGCAGTTTGACGGTTATACGGCAAGCGACATCACGTACTACGAGACACAGGCCGGGTTGCCGAGTGTCACGTTGTCCAATGTCCTTCTGGATGGGTTCACTGGACAACCGACCGGGACCGGTGGCGAAGTGGAGGTGTCTTTGGATGTTGAAATGTCAATTTCCATGGCGCCGGGCCTGTCCAAGGTGGTGGTGTATGAGGCCGGCCCGTATGGCAACTGGCACGATATTTTAAATCGAATGGCCACCGACAACCTCGCCAAACAACTCAGTTGTTCGTGGTATGAACCGACGGGACCGGATGCGACCGCGGAGCAGATTTTCCAGGAAATGGCGGCGCAAGGCCAATCATTTTATGCGGCGTCCGGCGATTACGATGCTTACACGGGATCGCTGCCGTTTCCGGACGATTCACCGAGCATTACCTTGGTGGGGGGAACCACTCTGACCACCAGCGGGCCGGCCGGATCGTGGGTCAGCGAAACAACGTGGAATGAGGGAGACGGCGTTGGTAGTGCCGGAGGCATCAGCACTTACTACCCTATTCCAATCTGGCAAACCAACATCAGCATGTCGGCCAATCAGGGATCGACCACCATGCGCAACGTTCCAGACGTTGCTTTGACGGCAGAGAACGTCTATGTGCGCGCGGATGGATATAATCGAATTGTAGGCGGCACGAGTTGCGCTTCACCCTTGTGGGCGGCGTTCACGGCGCTGGTCAATCAGCAAGCAGTGACGAGCGGACGACCCGTGGTGGGATTTGTCAATCCGGCGATAGATGCCATCGGCTCCGGCGCCACTTATGCGTCGTGCTTTCATGACATTGCCACCGGGAACAACACCAGCCCGTCCAGTCCGAAAAAGTTTTACGCGGTGGCCGGGTATGATCTCTGCACGGGATGGGGCGCGCCCGCCGGCCAGAATCTGATCAACGCGCTGGCCACGCCGGACCCGTTGGGGGTCACGCCGGACGCCGGTTTTACCGCCATTGGCGGTTCCGGGGGACCGTTCACCGTTACGTCCGAGAGCTTTGTCCTGACCAATTCCGGGACGAACACGCTGCAATGGTCGATTGCCAACACTGCGCCCTGGTTGAGCGTCTCGCCGTTGAGCGGCACACTGGCGGCCGGGGGATCGGATTCCACCCCGGTGGCCGGCTTGAGTTCCAACGCCTACGGCCTGCCAATCGGGGTTTACAGCAACACCGTGTATTTTAGCAATGCCACGACGGGCATTTATCAGAACCGGCAATTCATGTTGCAGGTGGTGCCGAGTGTGCCGCCGACGATTGTGACGCCGCCCATCAGTCAATCAATTGCGGTGGGTTCAAACGTGACTTTCAGCGTGGTTGCCGCCGGCACGCCGCCGTTGAATTACGCGTGGCAAGTCAATGCGACAAACATCACCGGCGCCACGAATGCGACATTGACCCTGACCAATATCGGTTTCGACGATGCGGGCAATTACACTGTTACCGTGTCCAATACGCATGGGGCGACCAACGCCACAGCCGCCCTGACGGCAGGCTATGCGCCGACTATCACCGCGCAACCGCAAAACGTGCAAGTGATTCAGGGATCAAACGCCACGTTCAGCGTGACAGCCGGAGGAACAGCCCCCCTGAGCTATCAATGGTATTTTTACGGCACGACCGTCGCCCAGGGGACAGGTTCGATTTTGTCGCTCACAAATGTGCGGGCCACAAATAGCGGCTTCTACAATGTTGTCATCACCAGTCCATTTGGTTCGATTGCGAGTTCCAATGCGTTGCTGATGGTGGATACTTTTCCAATTATTGTGACACAACCCCAGAGCCAGGATGCCGCCATCGGAGGGAGTGTGACTTTTTCTGTGACCGCCACAGGAGCATCCCCGATGTTGCCTCCAGTCGGTTCCGGGACGTTGCAATTATGGCTGAAAGCGGACGCGGGTGTGATCACAAATGCCGCCGGGATGGTCAGCCAGTGGCAGGATCAGTCGGGCAACACCAACCACGCTTTCCAAGCGAACACCAATTTACAGCCGATGTTGGTTTCCGCCGCCGGTTTGGGCGGCAAGGCAGCCGTTCGGTTTAACGGCATTCAAAACAACGTAAACGGCTCCTACCTGAGCGGCACGGGATTGGTGGATGTTCCGAACGCCATGACGGACTTCACCGTTTACAACGCATTTTCGACAACAAACGATGAGAATGCGGTCTGGGACATCGGAAGTCCCGGCGAAATGGGGGTTAGCCGCGGAGACATGATTACAGCCGGAGAGATGCGCTTTACGTTTTGGTCGATTGACTATAGCGCTCCCTTTACCATTCCCACCAACACATATCGAATTCGGACGGACCGGTTGGACACGAATCTGGACACCCTGAACATGTTTGACGCCTCGGTCAACAGTTCGACCAATTTCACATACTCAGTTTCCGGCGCGGAGACACCGGACGCCGGGTATTACGTGGGCGGGTTTGATTCATCCCTGCCCGCTGTGGGTTCGAGTCGGAACTTCGACGGCGATATTGCGGAGTTGATTTGTTACCAAGGCTATTTGAGTGAGACAGACCGCCAAAACGTGACCACTTATCTGGAACAAAAGTACTATCAGAGCGGCGAAAACGCCAGTTTGGAATTCCAGTGGCAATTCGACGGAACGAATATCGCTGGCGCCACCAATTCGACATTAACACCGACCAACCTGCAAATGACGGAGGCCGGAACCTACACTGTTACGGTCAGCAATTTGGTTGGCATGACGGCCAGTTCAAATGCGGTGCTGGTGCTGGGAAATTCGCCGGTCATAACAACCCAGCCGCTGAGCCAGGAAGTCATGCAGGGGACAAACGTTTCTTTTGCAACGATGGCCAGCGGCACCGGGCCGCTGAGTTTCCAGTGGTATTTCGATGGGGCGGCCCTGGCGCAAGGAACCAATTCGACCCTGGCGCTCAACAATGTCCAAGCCACCGATGGCGGCACGTATGGCGTAGTCGTCAGCAGTCCGTTTGGATCTGCGATCAGTTCCAACGCCGTGCTTACGGTTGACTCACTGCCGATTATTATCACCCAACCCCAAAGCCAGACGGTTCTTGCGGGCACGAATGTCGTTTTCTCCGTCGCGGTTGCCAACTCCGGCCCGAACGCGGTATTGCCGTCAGTCACATCCGGGACGCTTCAACTCTGGCTCAAGGCGGATGCCGGGATAATAACCAACGGCAACGGTTTGGTGAGCCAATGGCAGGACCAGTCGGGCAAAACCAATCATGCTTTGCAAACGAACGTGAATTTGCAGCCCTCGTTCACTCTGGCGCCCGGTCTGGGGGGCAGACCGGTAGTTCGGTTCAACGGTATTCAAAACAACGTCAATGGCTCTTATCTGCATGGCACGGGCCAGGTGAACGTTCCCAATGCCATGACGGCTTTCACGGTTTACAACGCGTTTTCCGCGACGAACAGTCAAAACGCAATCTGGGACATCGGGGTGCCGGGTTCAATGGGTGTGCTTCGAGGAGACTCGATCGCGTCAGGAGACATGCGGTTCACCTTCTGGTCGATTGATTATGACATGCCCTTTATTGTGCCTACCAACACCTACCGCATCAGGACGGACCGGGTGGACACCAATTTGGACACTCTGAACATGTTTGATGCGACGGAAGCGACATCGACCAATTTCACCTACTCGGTCTCCGGCGCGGGCACACCAGGGGCGGGCTATTACGTTGGCGGTTTGAATTCATCTTTGCAATTTGTAGGCTCGAGCCGGAATTTTGACGGGGATATTGCGGAGTTGATTTGTTACCAGGGTTACCTGAGCGAGACGGACCGGCTGGCCGTGACAAGCTATTTGCAGCAGAAATATTATCAAAGCGGCGGCAGCGGCAATGTCAGTTACCAATGGCAGTTTGACGGAACCAATATAGCCAATGCAACCAATGCGACGCTGGTGTTGACCAACGCGCAAATCAGCAATGACGGAACCTATACGGTGATCGCCAGCAATCTGGTGGGGGTGATAGTCAGTTCGAACGCCGTGCTGGTGGTGGGAAATTCGCCGGTCATAACGACCCAACCACTGAGCCAGGAAGTCAGGCAGGGAACAAACGCATTTTTCACGGCGATGGTCAGCGGCACCGGGCCGCTGGGTTTTCAGTGGTATTTTGATGGGGCGGCCCTGGCGCAAGGAACCAATTCGACCCTGACGCTCAACAATGTCCAAGCCATCAACAGCGGCACGTATAGTGTGGCCGTCAGCAGCCCGTTCGGATCTGCGATAAGTTCCAACGCCGTGCTTACGGTTGATTTGTTTCCAATTATCACAACCCAACCCCAAGGCACAATCGTGCTGGCGGGAACAAACTTAACCTTGTCAGTCGTGGTTTCCAACGCGGGGAACGTAACATTGCCGTCCATCACATCCGGGACGCTTCAACTCTGGCTCAAGGCGGATGCCGGGGTGATTACCAACGGCAACGGTTTGGTGAGCCAATGGCAGGATCAGTCGGGTAACATCAATCACGCTTCGCAAGCGAACACGAATTTGCAGCCCTCATTTGCCTTGGCGTCCGGGCTGGGAGGCAGGCCGGTGGTTCGATTCAACGGCATTCAAAACAACGTCAATGGTTCCTACCTGAACGGAATCGGCTTGGTGGGCGTTCCCAAAGCCATGACGGCCTTCACGGTTTACAACGCCTTTTCCACCACCAATAGCGAAAATGCCGTCTGGATTATCGGGGTGCCAGGGGAAAAGGCGATAAACCGAGGGAATATGATTACGTCGGGAGACATGCGGTTCACCTTCTGGTCGATTGATTACAGCGCGCCCTTTGTCATCCCCACCAACACCTATCGCATCAGGACGGACAGGTTGGATACCAATCTGGATACACTGAACATGTTTGACGCAACGGCGACGACATCAACCAATTTTACCTACTCTGTTTCCGGGGCTGAGACGCCGAGGGCAGGCTATTACATTGGCGGTTTGAATTCTTCCATGCCAAACGTAGGCTCAAGCCGGAATTTTGACGGCGATATTGCAGAGTTGATTTGTTACCAGGGTTATTTGAGTGAGACAGACCGACTGGCGGTGACAAGCTATTTGCAGCAGAAATATTATCAGAGCGGCGGCAGCGGCAGCATCAGTTATCAATGGCAGTTTGACGGGACCAACATAGCCGGAGCCACAAATTTCACCCTGACTTTCACGAACATACAACCCGCCAACAGCGGAACCTATACCGTTCTGGTAGGCAATTCGTTTGGAATCACGGTCAGTTCCAACGCCGTGGTTGAAGCAGGTTATCCGCCGGTTATTGCCGCCCCGCCTGCCAACCAGGTTGCTGTGGCGGACACAACCGTGACCTTCAGCGGCACTGCGACAGGTTCGGCACCCTTCACATATCAGTGGCAATTTGACGGCGCAAATATCCCGGGTGCCACCAACACATTCCTAACGGTTGTCAACGCCCAACCCTCGAACTCCGGCGCCTACGCGTTCGTGGCAAGCAATCCATTCGGGTTGGCTGTCAGTTCCAATGCGACGCTGACAGTTGAACTGCCACCGATCATCACGACTCAACCGCGTAGCCAGACCATGTCAACGGGGAGCAATGTGACTTTTTCGGTGACAGCCGCAACAACAACACCATCGCTTCCAGCCGTTGGTTCCGGGACGCTTCAACTCTGGCTCAAGGCGGATGCCGGGGTGATTACCAACGGCACCGGTTTGGTGAGCCAATGGCAGGACCAGTCGGGCAACACCAATGGCGCTTCGCAAAACAACACGAACTTGCAACCGATGCTGGTATCGGCTCCCGGAATCAATGGCAACGCCGCTGTCCGGTTCAATGGCGTTCAAAATAATGTCAACGGTTCATACCTGCATGGCACAGGCTTGGTGAACGTTCCCAATGCCATGACCGATTTCACCGTGTATGACGCCTTTTCCACCACCAATAGCGAAAATGCCGTCTGGGATATGGGGGTGCCAGGCATGGAAGCGGTAAGCCGGGGGGATATGATCACCGGCGGCGATATGCGCTTTACATTTTGGTCGATTGATTACAGCGCGCCATTCATCGTGCCGACCAATACGTATCGCATCAGGACGGACAGGTTGGATACCAATCTGGATACACTGAACATGTTTGACGCGACGGCGAACACGGCCACGAATTTTACCGTGGCGGTCTCCGGCGCAAACACGCCGGGAGCGGGTTATTACATCGGCGGGTTGGATACTTCCCTGCCATTCGTGGGCACGAGCCGGAATTTCAATGGGGATGTCGCGGAGCTGATTTGTTATCAGGGTTATTTGAACGAGACGGACCGTCTGGCGGTGACGGGTTATCTTTTGCAAAAATATTTCCAGGTCGGGGGAAATGGCAATCTGACCTACCAGTGGCAGTACCGCGGCACAAATATTGCCGGAGCCACCAATTCCTCATTGACGCTGACCAATGTGCAGTTGACCAATTTTGGATTTTATTCTGTCATTGTCAGCAACGGGGTCGCTTTCACCGTCAGCTCCAATGCCTTCCTGACGGTCGATGGCGCCCCGGTGATTCTTTCTCAACCTTGTGACCGGGCGGTTCTGGCTGGGGAAGGCGCGAGCTTCGGGGTGACGGTTGCGGGGTATCCCCGGCCGGCGTATCAGTGGCAGGTCAATGGCTTGAATATAGCGGGCGGCACGAATGCAATTCTGGCCATTGCCAGCGTCGCGCCTACGGATGGCGGAAATTATAACGTCGTTGTCAGCAACAGCATGGGAACCGCCACCAGTTCCAGCGCGGTGTTGGCGGTTGATTATCTGGTTGCGACAGGAGAAGGACAGGCGCAGCAGATCGCCACCAGCAATTTGACCGTTCCTTCCACCGTCCAGCCGCAAAACTCGTTTGCCGTCAGTTCCGTGGATTCCGTCAGCTTGCAGGGAGGTCTGGTGCAATGGACCAACGGTGTGATCGGCTACATTCCGCCTGCGGGATTCACGGGCGAGGACATGTTTGATTACGTGCTGACTCCGGGGGCGGGTTCCAACATCACCGGGACAATTTCCGTTTTGGTGGACGCATGCCGGGTGACGAGTGGATGCGTGAATGGCGGGAAAGCGACCCTGCAATTCGTCGGTCTTCCCGAAGTGACATACACAATTGAGGTTTCCAGCGATTTGAAAACCTGGGTTCCCATTGGCAGCGTGGCCACCGGTACGGATGGCCGTTTCGAATTTCAAGATCCCAACGCTGGTCTTTTCACCACCCGTTTCTATCGCACCTCGCTGCCGTAGAACGTTCCCCTGCCCCACCGCCGGGTCGCAATGCCCAAAAGCAATGGGTTGCCAGAATGGCGCGCGCAAGGTAGATTTCGATGCGCGCCAAGTGGGGCGAAATGCATGATTCATACGATTTTAAGTTCAATTTACGTCGCCTTTGGGGTGGTCCTTTTGTTTGGCGCGGCCATTTTTGTTCATGAGTTCGGGCATTTCTGGGTGGCTCGTCGCCGCGGCTTGAAAGTGGAGGAGTTTTCGATTGGATTCGGCCCCAAGATTTTCTCGTGGACCCGGGACGGAATTCAATATTCCGTGCGCTGGATTCCGGCCGGCGGTTTTGTGAAATTGCCGCAGATGGTCACTTCATCGGCGGTGGAGGGGGCCAATGCCGCGGAGGTTGTCCCTCCGGCGCCGCCTTTCTCAAAAATATTGGTGGCAGCGGCGGGGCCGGCCATGAATGTGGTCTTCGCTTTTTTTGTCGCAGGCGTCATTTACTGTGTTGGACTTCCCGTTCCGGTGAATCCTTCCGTCATCGGCTATGTTGATCCTGCGTCGGCGGAAAGCCGGCTGGGGATTCATCACGGGGATCGCATTATTGCCGTGGATGGCAAGCCGGTTAAGTCTTGGGAGGAAGTCATTGACAGCACCATGCTGGCCTTGACCAACACCCTGCCGGTCACGATTCGTCACGAAGGCGAAGGCGGTCTCGCCGGCAAGACGGACACCTATATGCTGCGGGCGGATACGAACAACGCCTTCGCTATTAAAGCCTTTAATCTGGACCCAATGGACCATTTGCTGGTCAAGGAAGTCAAACACGGCCAACCGGCGGAAGCAGCCAAAATCCAGGTCAACGACGAGGTGGTTAATTTTGCCGGAGTTCCCATCAGCAGCCAGCAGCAGTTCATTAATTTGATTCAAAAGCGGGGAGGAAAGCCGACCGAGATTGTGGTGAAACGCGGCGGCCTGCCATTGACCCTCAACGTCACGCCAACCTTCGACGCTGCGGAGAAGAAAAGCCACGTCGGCCTGATGTTCTCCCTCGGCAAGGACGTTTACGTCATAGAGCATCCGACGCCTTGGGCGCAAGTGCAGGAGGTATTGGACCAGATGTCCCGGACGATCTCGGCCTTGGCTCATTCCCACGAGAGCGGGGTCAAGGCGAGCGACTTGAGCGGGCCGGTGGGGATTATCGGCATACTGGCCGTGCAATGGAATACCGACTATCGCCTGGCCTTGCATTTTCTGGTGTTGCTCAACATCAATCTGGCCATCCTGAACATGCTCCCGGTCCCGGTATTGGACGGCGGCCACATTCTGATGTCTGTGATTGAGCGGGTACGCCGCCGACCGCTCAGCGCGCGTCTCGTCGAATACACCACAACGGCATTTGCGATCGCTCTGATCTCATTCATGGCTTACGTCACCTGGTTTGACATCACATTACGCTTTCCTCTTTTCCGGATGATGTTCAACCGGGAAACACAGATCGAGCAGCCCGAAAAACCGGTCGCCCAGCCGGCGCCGGCCACAAAACCCTCACCGTAATCAATGCGCTTTTGTCATTCTCCCTACGTTTATTCGCGCCGTCCAACCCGTGAAGTGGTGGTCGGCGACCCGGCCCGAGGCGGTGTCATCATCGGCGGCAATCATGCCGTGGTCAAACAGTCCATGCTGACCTGCGACACGATGGATACGGCGCTATGTGTCAAACAATCACTAGAATTGGCGGCGGCGGGCTGCCAGATCATCCGCATCACCGCCCCCACAGTCAAGGATGCCGCCAACCTGAAGAACATCGTCGCCGCATTGCGCGCGCAAGGTTGTCTGGCCCCCATTGTGGCCGACATTCATTTCAAGCCCGACGCGGCCATGGAAGCGGCCAAATGGGTTGAAATGGTGCGGGTCAACCCGGGCAATTACGCGGACAAAAAGAAATTTGCCGCGCACGAATACAGCGACCATGAATACGAGGCCGAGCTGGTTCGCATCGAGGAGCAGTTTGCGCCGCTGGTCAAATTATGCAAGGAACTGGGCCGCGCCCTGCGCATCGGCACCAACCACGGTTCGCTGAGCGACCGGATCATGAACCGTTACGGGGATACGCCGCTCGGCATGGTGGAGAGCGCGCTGGAATTCGCCCGCATCGCCCGCCAGAACGATTTTCACAATTTCAAATTCTCGATGAAGGCGAGCAATCCGAAGGTGATGATCGAATGTTACCGCCTGCTGGCGGCCCGCCTGGACGAGCTTGGGCCGGACTGGAATTATCCCATTCACCTGGGCGTGACCGAAGCCGGAGAAGGAGAAGACGGGCGGATCAAGAGCGCGATCGGCATCGGTTCGTTGCTGTGCGACGGGCTGGGCGACACCATCCGGGTTTCGCTGACCGAGGATTCGCCCAACGAAATTGCCGTTTGCACGGATTTGCTGGCGCAAATTCCATCGATGGTCACGGCAACGGCCCCCATTCCATCCCGTTCAGACTGGCCGTTCGATCCCTTTGCCTTCGAGCGGCGGGCCACGCCGGAAATTGCCCTGGGCGAATCCGGCAAATGCGGCGGCGCCCAAACCGTGCGAGTCGTCGTGACCCGCGCCACATGGGACAAGGTCGCGCCGCGAATCCGTCCGCGCGACGACGTCCGGCCGGAAGCGGTCTATGAAGATTTGAACATCCTGGAAGTCGATCCGGCCAAGGATTTTCAGGTAAATTGCGAAACGCAATTAATCACGGTCAAGGACGGCGTGGCGTTGCCGGCCATCGCCGCCTTTCGTCTTTTGTGCGCCAAATTGAAGGCGCAAGGGCGGAACAATCCCATCCTCCTGAAAGACTGCATTCATTTTGATGCCGTCCCGCTGGAACCGAAAATCGCCCTCCTGCGGGCGGCGTTGGTGATCGGGTCGTTGCTGGCCGACGGCATAGGCGACGCGATTCTTGTTCGCGGGGAAGCGGGCGGCGGACAGAGCTTGCGGCTGGCTTACAATATTTTACAGGCGGCCGGATGCCGCAGTTTCAAGACGGATTATGTCGCCTGCCCTTCTTGCGGGCGGACACTTTTCAATCTGCAAACCGTCACGGCGCGCATCAAGCAACGCACCCGGCATTTAAAGGGAGTCAAGATCGCCATCATGGGTTGCATCGTCAACGGTCCCGGCGAAATGGCGGATGCGGATTTCGGGTATGTCGGAGGCGCGCCCAACAAGATCAATCTTTACGTTGGCAAGACCCCGGTGAAATTCAACATCCCGGAAGCGGAAGCCGTTGACCGGCTCGTCGATTTGATCCGCGAGCACCACAAATGGGTCGAGCCGGAACAACCCTGATTCCTTGCAAGCACAAAAGTATCGCAATCGGTCACTAAATGAGAAGTATTCCCGGGGCTGTGGGACTATTGGTGTTTAGTGGCCCAATACGATTTTGCAATGTGTTTGAAGTCGAAATCGCCAGGATCGCTCAAAGAAAGGCGTAACGCCTTCACGCTAATTTGGTTGTCAGCGGTCATCGCGACCCTGACAATCCTGGCCGGAACGGCCGGGGCGCAACTCAGCAAAGCCACGCAAATTCTGCTCAACCGGGGCGTGGAGTTGCAGTCCATGGTGGAGTATGACGACATCTTTAGTTTGTCCACCTATTCCAACGCCAATTACACCTCGGTCAACTGGCTGGGCACGAGCTATCAGCCGCTGATCGGTCCGGCACCGGGCTTTCCCTGGGGACGCTGGGTGTCGGACCCGGCAGATATGCCGCCGGTGGACCAGGAAACAGCCGAGGGATTCAGCGCCGAAACGCCTTGCATGAGCCAGCTCATCGACTTGGAATTGGGCGATGAGCTGAACTTGAACGACGGCGCCACGTTCACCAACGAAGTCAACTGGTTCAACACGTTCCAACCTGATTTCACGAACACCATTCTTTACATCAACAATTATGCCGGCCAGGCGAGCGATGCCACGCTCGTCGGCATGATTACGCAGGGTCATTGCGACATGATCTGCTTTGACAATTACCCGTTCCAGTCTCAATACGACACAAATTACGAGGACGACATCGGCGCGCCGAACACATGGCCGTTCACCAGTTGGTTTAACGAATTGCGGCGGTACCGGCAGGACGCCATGAACTGCGGCGTTCCTTTTGCGACCTACATGCAGATTTTTAACTCGGTGGAAAGCTACGACACGACGGTCTATCGCAATCCGTCCGAATCGGAGATGCGCTTCAACAATTTTGCGGCGCTGGCCTTCAATGCCAAAATGCTGATCGGGTTCGAATACAATGCCGGGGCGGCGGCGCTATTCAACATCCTGCCCAACGGTTACAGCGGGGACACCTATACCAACGCCCTCTACGGATATCAGGCGGACATCAACCATCGCGCCACCATTTTGGGCCGGTCATTGGCTTGTTTGCAGCCGGTTTATGACCTGCACAACCCCGGCGATGCGAATCCCCCACCCGGACCGGCCAGCGCCTACACGACTTTCCCCGACAGCACCACCACCAGCATTTGCATTCTCAAGGGCAACCCCGGCACCTCCAGCAACACGGCCTCGCCGGTTGGGTTTCAAGACAGCGTTGCCGCGTCCAAGTCCTATAGCTGGTGGGAATTCAAAGCGAACGACCCCTATTTGAACGGTTGGACGGTAACGAACCCCGGCACCAACAACGGCGGCGTGGCAGGTCAGGTGATCATTTCATGGTTCAAACCGCTGGGGACGAATCTGGAAGGGCCGGGCTACACCAACGAAGTTTATATCATGGTGGTCAACGCGCTGACGGCCAACACCGGCACAGCCGCCTCCTGCCAGCAGGTGATCAAACTCAATTTTGAAACCGGCACCAACGCCATAACCGCAGTCAACATGCTCGACTTGGAAGCCGGGATGGTGACCACGAACTCCATGCCCGTCATCAGCGGCAGCGGCGCCAGCACGAAGCGACAACTCATCCTCACCTTGAACGGGGGCGATGCGGCTTTGTTCAAATTTGCGGACGGCGCGCCGTTCATCGGCCATGTGCCGCCCGGGCCGGCGCAATTATCCGCGCGGATGCAGGGCGGATTGCCCGCCATCACCATTCAAGGCACGCCTCTGGCGCGTTATCAATTGCAGTCCGCGCCCGCGCCGGCAGGGGCCGACTGGGCAACGGTTGGCACCGTTCTTTTGACAAACTCATCAGCCGTCCTGGTGGACACCTACGCCACCAACTCCGCCGCCGCCTTTTACCGGGCGGTCGGCCTTCCCTAAACAGCGGTTTCCATTCCAGTCAAATATTAGCCGTTTTAACTTTTATCATTATCCTTATTCAATACTATTGAATAATTTATTTATTTTATTGATTTTTTTATTAATATTATTGATATTTCGTTTGTGAAACGTTTACCAACGTCCTGTCCGAGCTGCGGCGGCGCTCTCGCGGTCAGGCGGCTTTGTTGCGATAAATGTGAGACCGAAGTCGAGGGGCTGTATGCGCTGCCTCCGCTGGCTGGTCTGGGGCCGGAGGACCAGGAGTTCATTCTGGAATTCATCAAGGCCAGCGGGAGTTTGAAAGACATGGCCAAGCTCCTCAACGTCAGTTACCCCACCGTTCGCAACCGGCTTGACGAAATCATCGGGAGGCTGACACGCAACGAAACGAAATCGAAGGAAAAATCATGAATACACAAAACAAATCAATCACACTGCTGTTCAATCCCTCTTTTTATATCGCGGGCTTCAAGGCGCTGGGGCTGGGCTTGGCCGCAATTTTACTAGCCGGCCTGATCGGGTCATGGGGCCATGTTCATTTTGATGGGGTGCTGGACACGCACGTCGGGGCAACGGCTGCGCTCTGGTTTTTTTTGGCGGAAGGAATCATGGACTGGCTGTGTCTGAGCGTCGTGCTGTGGGTTTGCGGAAAAATCATTTCCCAAAGCGCTTTTCGCGCGGTTGATCTGTTCGGCACGCAGGCTTTGGCCAGGTGGCCCACCCTGTTTATAAGCCTGATCACGCTCCCGCAGGCCTTTCGGGGATTCGCCAATGAATTGATTGAACAGTTAAAGCAGGGAAAATTCCAGTTCAACACGGTTGATGCCATCATCTTCTTTTGCATCGTCATCGCGATAATTCCGTTCACCTGCTGGATGGTGGCGTTGATGTATAAATCGTTCAGCGTTTCGTGCAATGTGAAGGGCGGAAAAGCCATCGGAACGTTCGTTGCGGGCCTCGTTGTCGCTGAAATTTTGTCCAAATTGTGCCTGATCCTGGTCCTGCATCACATGCCTGCTCATGTGATGATGCCGGCCAGGCCGGTCTCCACGCCTGTCGCCGCCGCCGGCGTCCAAGTTGCTCCGTCTGAATCATCCGCTGAATCATCCGCTGAAGCAGCCGGTGATATTACCGGGGCCGGAGCGCATTTTGTTGACTTGTTGGTCAAAGAGGATTTCGCCGGGGCGGTTGCGCAGTTTGATACGACCATGAAAAGCGCCATGCCAGAACAAAAGTTGCGGGAAGTCTGGCAGACCCTCCAGCAACAAGCCGGCCCGTTTCAAAAGCAAATCGGGATGCGCGTGGAAGAAGTGCAGGGATATAAAGTTGTGTTCGTGACCTGCCAGTTCAAGCAGGCCGTTCTGGACATGAAAGTGGTTTTCGATTCCAAAAAACAAGTCGCGGGCCTTTTCTATGTGCCCAGCCAAAAAAGATGATCGCGACGGTTGGGGCGGAGAAAAAATCTTGAACGGCGGGCTGCACTGGCGGCATCATGAACGCGTTGATATGAGATATAATATTTCACGCCGCGCTGCCACGCTCACACCGTCGCTCACACTGGCCATTGACGCCAAGGCCAAGGAAATGAAGGCGGCCGGCATTGATGTGGTCGGTTTTGGAGCGGGCGAGCCGGATTTTGCCACGCCCGCACACATCACCCAAGCCGCCATCGAAGCGTTGCAGGCCGGTTTTACGAAATATACCCCCAGCAGCGGCATCCCGGAATTGCGCCAGGCCGCAGCCGATAAATTCAAGCGCGACAACGGCCTGACTTACAAACGGTCGCAAATCATCATTTCCTGCGGGGGCAAACATGCGTGCTGCAACGTGGTTCTGGCCACATGCAATCCGGGAGACGAGGTGCTGATCCCGGCGCCGTATTGGTTGAGCTACCCGGAAATGGCGCGATTGGCCGAGGCTGTGCCCGTCATCCTGCCCACCAGTGACAAGACGCAATTCAAGGTCACGCCGGACCAGGTCCGCGCCGCCATCACCCCGCGCACCCGTCTTTTCATTCTCAATTCGCCCAGCAATCCCACCGGTACGCTTTACACCCCCGAAGAAATCAAGGCGCTGGGCGATGTCTGCGTGGAGAAAAACGTGCTGATCATGAGCGACGAAATATATGAGAAGCTCGTCTATGACGGAGCCTGTCATACCAGCGTCGCCAGTTTTTCGCAGGAGCATTACGATCACACCATCGTCGTCCACGGGCTGGCCAAGGCGTATGCCATGACCGGCTGGCGCATCGGTTTGACCGCCGCGCCCGAACCCATCGCCAAGGCCATCGACGCCATCCAAAGTCACAGCACGAGCAATCCGACCTCGTTCGCCCAAAAAGGCGCGGTGGCGGCATTGAACGGGCCGCAGGATCACCTGGCCGGATGGTTGAAAGAATACGCCCGCCGCCGGTCTTATGCCTGGGAAAAACTGAATAGCATCCCGGGCATTTCCTGCGTCAACGCCAAGGGCGCATTTTACCTTTTCCCGAACATTTCCAAACTGGGTCTGGGTTCGATTGATTTTTGCGCAAAGTTGCTCGACCAGCAAAAAGTGGCGGCCGTGCCGGGAGTCGCTTTCGGGGCCGACGATTACATGCGCATCAGTTACGCGACCAGCATGGCGAACATCGAAAAGGGACTCGACCGGATCGAGAAGTTTGTCAAATCCCTGTAAAGCCGGCAGGGCTTGCGAAGACGCCCGCCTATTTGCCCCGTAAAATATCCGCCAGGACGGAGGGGTCGATGTTGCCGCCGCTGAGAATGACGCCCGCCCGGCCGGAAGACCGGATGACGCCGCTGAGCAAAGCCGCCACGCCCAGCACGCCCGACGGTTCGACCACCAGTTTGGTTCGCATCAACAACCAGCGTGTCGCCTCCTTGATGGCCTCCTCGGAAACGGTTTTCATTTCGTCCACATGCTCCAAAATCAGCGGGAAGGTCAGCGAACCCAGGCAAGTGGTGCGGGTGCCGTCGGCAATGGTCGCCGAATTTTTGACCGATTGCAGCGTTTTGGTGCGAAACGAGCGGGTGGCGTCGTCGGCCAAATCCGGCTCAATCCCGATGACACGGCAATGCGGGCAGAGATGTTTGGCCGCGACGGCCGAGCCGCTCAACAGTCCGCCGCCGCCGCAAGGAACAAGCAACAAGTCGAGGGATTTCAACTCATCAAACATTTCCATCGCCACCGTCCCCTGCCCTGCGATCACGTCCAGATGATTGAACGGCGGAATAAGCACACAACCCCGTTCCTTCTGCAATGCGGCGCAAACCTCCTCGCGGCTGGTATGTTCCGGTTGGAACAGAACCACCTCGGCCTGGTAACCTTCGCAAGCCGCGCGTTTCGACACCGACACATTTTTCGGCATGATGACGGTGGCATGGATGCCGAGCAACTGGCAAACCAGCGCGACCGCCTGGCCGTGATTGCCCGATGAAAATGTGATGACCCCTTTTTGTTTATCCTTGTCATCCAGTTTGGAAATGGCGTTGAACGCGCCGCGAAATTTGAAGGCGCCAACCCGCTGCAAATTTTCGCATTTTAGAAAAACCTCCGCGCCGGTCAGGGCGTTGAGCGTGCGGGAAGTCACGATGGGCGTGACGTGGGCCTGCCCGCTCAACCGCTGGCGGGCGAGCTTGATCTGATCGAACAACCCCGAATTCATGGTTATTTTTTCAGAACCACGGCCCCCGCCGCCGGCCGGGAGACAAAGGAAGTCGCTTCGATCCCCGTCTTCTTCTGGTAAGCATCCCCGATGGTTTTCAGGATTGAATCGACGGCATCCGCCTTGACCAGCGTGACGGTGCATCCGCCAAATCCCCCGCCCGTCATGCGACTGCCATAGACGCCTCCCGGCACGCCAATGGAGCGCGCGATTTCCACCACGGCATCCAATTCCGGGCAGCTCACCTCGTAATCATCCCGCAAAGAAACATGGCTGGCGTACATCAATTGTCCGACCGCCGTCCAATCCGAAGCCCGGATTTTGCGGGCCGCCTGCGTGGTGCGCGCAATTTCGCCAATCACATGCCGCGCCCGGCGGCAGACCACGTCATCCATCCGCTTTGCGGCATCATCCAGCGCGTTGGCGGATGCGTCACGCAACGACGAAACGCCCAGAAACTTCGCGGCCGCTTCGCATTGCGCGCGCCGTTTTGCATATTCACCGCTGCCCAACTCGTGTTTGACATTGGTATTTGTCACCAGCAACGCCACGGCAGGATCATTCATCGGCACCAATTCAGTCTGGCGCGACCGGCAATCCAGCAAGAGCAAATGGTTTTTCTTGCCCATCACGGAAATAAATTGATCCATTATGCCGCAAGGCACACCGGCGTATTGATGTTCGGCGCGCTGGCAAAGCAACGCTTTCTCCACCGGATCAAGCGTTTGCCCGGTGATGATTTCAAGCAGAGTGGCCATGGCCACTTCCAATGCCGCACTGCTGGACAATCCTCCCCCCATCGGCACGGTGGATTGGATCAGAGCATCAAACCCGTCGAAGTGAACGCCCCGTTCCAAAAAACCCGCCATCACGCCGACCGGATAATTCGCCCAACTGCCTTTGGCCAGCGGTTGCAGTGGCTTGCTCAAATCAACGACCACCGGCTGTCCCTTGCTTTCCGCGGAACACAGCCGGACGCGGGACGATCCCGGCACGGACGGAGCGGCGGCAATGACGGTGTAACGCTCAATGGCCATCGGCAGCACGAAACCGTCGTTGTAATCGGTGTGTTCACCAATGATATTGACCCGCCCCGGGGCGGCCGCAATCCAACGCAGCGCGTGGCCATAGGTGGCGGCAAATTGGGCGGCGGCGGACTGACCAAGCTCGGTTAATGTCATATTAAACCTATTTGGCAGGGCCGGATTGCTGTTTTTCCCGGATCATGCCGCGCCAGGCGAGGGCCAGCATGATGGCGCCGAAAACAAGCAAGACCACCCCCCATATGAGGTTGATGTTAATATCCAGGGAGCGCTTGTACAAGGCGGCATCCGACCAAGTCATCGCGCCATAACCAGTCAACAGCACGCCGATGAGGGAGAACATGAGGCCGATCGGCCATCGAATATCAAGACCCATAAATTTCTGTTCCTTTCTTTAGAAGAAAATAATATTGAGAATAACACAGCAAACCAGCAACGCCACACCCAACACCGCCGGCTTGAGGTACCAGGCCTGGCCTTCGTCCCTGAGCTTGGGGGTAAGCGAATAAACCAGCCCCTTGAGTTCCTCGTCGGTCTTGGTCCGCCGGGTGGCCAGCGAAATTCCCAGCGTCAGCGCCAGACAGGCCCCGAAAGCGAAACTGGCCAGCCAGAAATTTTGGGCCATGTCGCTCGGGAACCTCAGGCATTGCGGAACGTCGGCGAGATTCTTGCCCATACAGAGCCAGAGGTAGCCGCCCTTGATTCCCAGCACGTTTCCAGTGGTGGTGGTCAGCGCGTGGAAAAGAGCCGAAGTGGCCGTGCCGCCCAGCAACCCCAGAAACGCCCCGGTTGCGGTCGTCCGTTTCCAGAACATGCCGAGCAGGAACGTGGCAAAAAGCGGCGCGTTCACAAAGCCAAACACAAGCTGGATGATATCCATGGCGTTGGACCATCTGCTCACCAAGTAGGCGCAAATAATACTCAAGCCGATGCCGACAACCGTGATGGCCCGCCCCATCCATGCATAATGCGCGTCAGTTTTGTTTGGCGCGAGGTAGGCTTGGTAAAGATCGTAAGTCCAAATGGTGTTAAAAGCAGTCACGTTGCCCGCCATCCCGGACATGAAAGAGGCCAGCAGACCGGTCAAAGCCAGCCCCAGCAGACCAGTGGGACAGTAGCGCTTGACCAGCGACAGGATAACCCCGTCATAATCCGTCTCGCCGACGGCGTCCTGGATTCGGGTTTCGAGCACGCTGTCGGACAGCGCGCCATTTTTATCATCTGCGACGATGGCCTCGATTTTTTCCGGATTCAGCTTGTAAGTCTTGGCGTCATCCGCACCCAGGGCATTGTTGACAGCTTGAAAGGCGGCCTCCCCTTGCAAGCCGGAAGCGGAAGCCTGTTTGACTGCCGGAAGCGCTTTTTGGTAGATCGCGGCGTCGAGCGGTTTGGGCGGGAGGCGATAGCCGTCCTTGTGCGTGACAGCCAGGGCGGCGGCAATCATGCCCGGCAGGATGACCAACGCGGGAAAGATCATTTTGGGAACAGCGGCGATCAGAGGCGTGCGACGGGCGGCGCCCATGTTTTTGGCGGCCATGGCGCGCTGCACCACGAGGAAGTTCGTGCACCAGTAGCCAAACGAAAGAACGAAGCCCAATCCGAAAACCATGGCGAACAAATCCACTCCCATGGGATTGGTAGCCGTCCCGCCCAGAAGCGGTTTCCAGGCGCTCGTCCAAGAATCGGCGGGAAAAACCTTCCCCGCCTTGTCAATCATGCCCGCAGCCGCCGGATTCGCCGCCACCCCGGCCAATTTGACCTTGAGCACATCCCAGCCGCCCACATCCTTAAGCCCGAGATAAACAACAGGCGCAAAGCCGAGAACGATCATGAAAAACTGGAGCACCTCGGTATAAATGGCGGAGGTCAGCCCGCCTTTGAGCACATAGAGCAGCACGACAGCCGAGCAAATCCACAGGCTGGCATCATAATTCCAACCCAAAAGCTGATGCAGCAGCTTGGCCAGGGCATTCATGGAAATACCCGAAGCGAAGAGCGTCATCACCGCAAAAGAAACCGAGTTCAGAGCGCGGACACGCTCGTCAAAGCGCATCTTGAGGTATTCCGGCACCGAACGGGCCTTGGACCCGTAATAAAACGGCATCATGAAAACAGCCAGAAAAACCATCGCCGGGATGGCGCCCACCCAGTAAAAATGGGATGTGGCAATGCCGTACTTCGCGCCGCTCGCGGCCATGCCGACCAACTCCAGAGCCCCCAAGTTGGCGGAAATGAAGGCCAACCCCGTGACCCAAGCTGGAATGGACCGCCCGGAAGTAAGAAAGTCCGAGGAAGTCTTTATGTAGCGAGTCAGGGCAAAGCCAATGCCGATGACAAAGCCGACATAAATGAGGAGGACGGCGTAATCGAGTGTTCCTAATTGCGTATGCATAATGCTCGCCAGTATCAGATACAGAATTTCCCGCGCTGGCAATATTCTTTTTAAATGATATTTTTTTGTTGACGCGCATGTCCTAAATGTGTATTTTCATGGCTTGAAAGTATGCCGATTTCGGGATTTATGCCCGGCGTTGTTCGAGTTCAATGGGTTGGGAATTTGTCGGAAGGTATTCAACTCAGGCTGGATTTGCCGGAGCAAACCAGAGGCACGTTGTTTTTGAGCGTTTAAGCGGCGTGGTCAATTAACCGATACCGTTATGATGGAAGCAGAAGGGTTCTGTATTTCCAGCGCGGTAAGTATGCTTGCTCCCATGCTGAAAAAAATGAGATAAAATGCAACTTCTGGAAGGTAAACATCTTACATTAAGACTGATACGGCTGATACAGCCTAATGCATGGCTGAATCAGGATCCGGGTTTTTCGTTTGTCTTGGTAAAGGGCGGTCATGGGCAGTATATTTCCGCTTCAACCGCACAGGCTTTGTTGCCGGGCGATGTTCTTGTCCTCAGCTCCACAGAAACAGGCAAGATTGTGGTTGCGAGCGGTGAAATGGTTTTCTGGTGCTTTTCAGCGTGCTTTGAGAATTTCTCGCCCCTTTTCTCCATTGGTGAAATATGCTTGTTACAGAACACGATAGAGAGCTTTAAAGGCCCCAAGTTCCACCCGGCCGCCAGTACGCTGGCACAGGAATGTCACCGTCTGGTCGCGTCAGCGCCGCCGCCAGGCAACATCGAACACCGAAGCCAAGTCCTCCGGATCGCCGCCGCTGTACTGTCCGCCGAATTCAATAATGCGCGCAGCAAACGGGCTGGGTTTGTCCGGTTGGAAGACCATATAATGCAGGTTCTTGAGGGATTATCAGCGGCGGAACTTTTAAACCTGTCGATTGGGGATATGGCGGGAAAGTTCAACTGCAGCCGCCGCCATCTTAATCGACTGTTTCATCAACATTTTGGATGTTCGGCCGCTTCCCTGAAAATGGAGATGCGCCTTCTGAACGCGCTGACGTTGCTGCGCGATCCGGACATGAAGATCATTCATGTGGCCGAGCAATGCGGATTCAACCAATTGGGACTGTTTAACACCTGTTTCAAGAAGCGCTTTGGCGATACGCCAGGGCAATGGCGAAAGTCGGCCCTGAATGGAGAGAACTCCGTTGCCAGCTCGGATATAGGCAATCCGACCTGTCCCATGCGCAGCCACGGCTTGTGCCCATGGAAGGCAGAACCGGACCGCTATACGGCCATAACGCAAAAGACCTCACCATGTTCAAAGTTGACCCGGCCAAACGGCCCCGCCGATCCAAAGTTCCGGGCGATTATCATGAAGAACATGCAGGCGAGGGATGCAAAACCGGTCGGCAAGGCCGAGCCTGAAACCAAGTTGCATGATCGTCCCTAGACCCATGAAATCATCATTTTTGTTACTGACCGCCCCGATGCTGCTGGTCGCCGGACTGGCTCCCGCCCAGGATGCGTTGCGCAGTTCCATGGCGGGCGACGCGGCGGCCGAGGCCCAGCGCAAACAGATGGCGAATCAATCCTACACCTTCAAGGTGGACGATTTCAAGGTGTTGGTCACGCCTTCGATGGAGATGGATTACAACGACAATATAAACCTGGCAAAGACGGGCGTGCAATCGGATTACATATTACGACCGCTGTTGCAATTGGTAGGGAGTTATCCCATATCGCAACAATGTCTGCTCAGTTTTTCCATTGGAGCGGGCTATGACGAATATCTGCAACACAGTCAATATAGCGACTACCGGCTGGATTCCGGTTCCTTGCTCTCACTGGACATGCGGGTCAAGGATTTTCTGTTTAATTTTCATGACAGTTTCTCATTTACCCAGGATCCCGGCACACAGCCCACCCTGGCTAACACGGCGCAATACGCGACTTTCATGAATACGGCGGGCCTGACCACCACCTGGGATTTGGAGGATGTTGTGTTGACTCTAGGCTACAACCACCAGAATACTTTTTCGTCAACGAAACAATTCAGCTACGATAATTCCTCTTCAGAACAGTTGCTGTCCCGCGCCGGGCTCAAATTCACCCCCGACCTGACTGCGGGCGTTGAGGGCACCGCCTCTTTCATGACCTACGACCAGGCTGTCCTGAACAACAATCAGAATTACAGCGCCGGCCTTTACGCCGATTGGAGCCCCGGTCCCGGTTTTCATGTGCAACCCCGGGCTGGCTATACCATCTATCAATTCGAACAGACCAGCCAATCCGGCCTCCCCTCCGTTTTCTACTTTAACGGATATCCGACAACCGTCGGGCAACCCATTCGAACCGCAAACGTGAACTCTTGGTACGCTGATTTGACCTTGTCACACCAAATCAGCAAGGCCATCACCTACGCCTTCAGCGCCGGTCACGAGGTTCTTCCCGGAATCGGATCCGATCTCGGTGAAGACTATTACATTCGTCCGAGCGTAACTTGGGCGATTATCAAAGACCTGACCCTTGCGGCATCCTTTTCCTACGAATACGGGAACCAGGGAATGGGAAACATAACGGGGAATCTTGTGGAAACGTATGATTGGTATGAAAGCGGATTGACGCTCAGATATCCGATCATGAAGAAGCTTATTGCAGGCTTGAATTATCGCTTGACCCTCCGCTCCTCCGACATCTCCGCCATGGCATACACGCAAAACCTGGTGGGATTGACCCTTACCTACCAACTGCAATGAACCTGATTTCACCCATCACACAATTTTTTCCCAGACCGGTTCGTGCGACGTTTTTTTTCGGATGCGTCTTGGTCTTCCTGTGGTTGAATGCCGCCGCGCAGGCTGCGGAACCGCCCCACGCCATCACACCAAGCAATGCGGCGGCAACCAGCTCAAACACAAATTCCAAGGCGCAAACCAACGCCACGCCCACTTCAACCACCAACACGGCAACCGCATCCACCAACCTGTCCAAAGCCGGCGCGACCAACTCCGCTTCCGCTCTGGACGACACACACAAGCTGGCAATTGGCGACCGTCTGAGTTTTCGGATTGTGGAAGACGAGGGAGATTCCAAGCAGCTTTATGTCACTGACTCGGGAGATGTTGAAGTGCCGTATATTGGACGCGTTGCCGCGGAGAACAAGACGTGCCGGCAGTTGGGGGCGGAAATCAAAACCGCATTGGAGAAGGACTATTACTACCAAGCCACCGTAATCATCGCGGTTGATGTGATGACGAAAAGCCACGGCAGGGTCTATCTGGTGGGGGCGGTGCGAACGCCGGGCCCGGTGGAACTCCCGAGCGACGAGACTCTGACCCTGAGCAAGGCGATCCTTCGCGCGGGGGCATTCACGGATTATGCCGACCGGCGTCATGTGAAAGTAACGCGAAAAGGCGCCACGGACAAGGATGACAAAAAGACATTCATCGTGGACGTGGGAAAGATATTTGACAAAGGCAAGATCGAGACGGATTTGCCCCTGGAAACCGGCGATCTCATCTTTGTTCCAGACCGGCTGATCCGTTTTTGATGAAACTATGAAAGTATTTTTGCCGTGAAATCATTACCTCCAACGCCTTCAGGCCAGGACTATTCAACTCCGGGTCCGATGGATGGTTACGGAGCGCCGCCGGCCTCGTCCCAAGGCTTGCGCCGATTCGTCGTGTTTATCAGGAGGTATTGGTGGATTCCGCTCATCACCCTGCTGCTTGCCAGCGGAGCGGCGATTGCCTTCATTATGTGGACGCCCCCGGTTTTTGCTTCCTCCGCCACCATGTGGGAAACGGAGAAGCTTCATTTGTCGGAAGGCGCCCTTTTCACGGATGATTCACAGACTTACATCGGCACTCAGATGGAATTGCTAAAAAGCGGTCGGCTGTGGCAGTTGGCCATAGATCGTCTGAAGGCCGCTGGCACCAACTCCGTCCCGCTTGGCAAAGACGGTTTGCCACTGGCAGTCTCCCTCAATTTTAGGGAGGCCCCCAAGAGCGCGGTCTTTTCGATCACGGCCAGCAGCGCTGACCCGGCCTTTAGCCGGAACTTTCTCGACGCCCTCATGAGCGAATACCTTGAATACAAAAAAACTGTTCGCAAATTGGTTTCAGGCGACACCGCCGCTTCCATCTCGGCGCAGGTTGAGGCTCGGGAAGGGGAATTGAAGGCCGCCCATGACGCGCTCACGTCGTTTCAGCGCACAAACAATCTGGCCATTTTGCAGGAGGAGGGAACCATGGCGGGAGGTTACCTCGAAAAATTGCAAATTCAGATCTCCGATCTGCAACTGGAATCCCAACTGCTGCAGGCAACTGCGGTGGAACAAAAGGCATCCGTGCGCGGAAATAGCTCCGGCGGCCAGAACCCGGCTGACTTCATGAAAAATTTAGGTTCGACCGGCTTGCCAGCCGCTGGCAATGAACAGTTGACGCCCTATCAGGAATTGCAGCTCCTCAATATCCAACGGGAGAAACTGAGCAAATACTTGCGGCCCAAACATCCCAAAATCGTCGCTCTGGATGAGCAAATCGCCCGCAGCGAGAAGCTTCTCGACCTGTTCCGCAATCAAAACCACGATCAACTGGTTGCCTCCCAGGAGGCTATCAAAATGAAGATGGACAGCGTCCTGGCCTCCATCAAAGATTGGGAAGCCAAGGTGACGGATGCCAACGCCCGCATTGCCGAAGCCGAGAGTCTTAAGCTGAGTGTGACTCGCGCCCAAAGCCTGTACGACCGGCTGGCGAACCTGCTGCAAAGCGTGGATATCACCCGGAACACAGACCTCGAAACCCTGTCTATCCTGCAACCAGCGTCACCCGCAAGACGTAGCTATGAACAAGTTCTCCAAGCTGTGGCCATGGCCATCCTCGGCGGATTGGGTCTCGGCTTGGGAATTATTTTTCTGATCCAGATGCGCGACGACCGTTTCACGTCCGTCATTGATGTGAATTCAACCTTGGGAGATGCCATTGTCGGGCTGCTGCCGGAAGTGCCCCGGGAAAAAGGCAAGGAACCCATGCGTTTGCTGGAGCTGGATGACCCGCGTCACGCTTACGCTGAATCCTATCGCAGTCTTCGTTCGGCCCTGCTCTTTCTGCCAACCGAAGGCGAGCGGCCCAAAGTCCTCCTGATCACCAGCGCGATGCCCAACGAGGGAAAATCCACCGTTGCCGCCAATCTGGCTCGCACCCTGGTCCTTTCCGGCTCCCGCGTCCTGCTGGTGGATGGCGACCTTCGCAAGGGCCACCTGCATCATTTGCTGCACATGCAAAGCGAGCCGGGACTGACGGAACTGCTGCACCACACCTGCGACGCGGACAAAATCATGCAGCGGGATTCATTGTCGAACTTTGCGTTTATTCCCTGCGGAACCCGCTCCGGCAACCCGGGCGATCTTTTCCTGGGGTCCGGGCTTGATGAAATTTTGGCGAAATGGCGCCGGGAATTTGATTTCGTGATAATTGACAGCAGCCCGGTCTTCGCCGCGGACGACGCCAGTTGTCTGGCGCCGAAGGTGGACGGCACGCTGTTCGTCGTGCGCCGGGGCCATTCCAGCGCCCGCGCGGTCAGCGAAGCGCTCGACCTCCTGGCTCAGCGGCAAGCCAGGGTGCTTGGCGTGGTTTTCAACGGAGTTGATGCCACGTCCCGCAACTATCACTATTATAAGTACGCGGACTACAATCCCTCCGCCAAGACAGCGTGATGAGAGCGTATCAGAATCGTCATTCTGAAAGTTTTTGCGGTGTAAGAGCTGGGTGGATTTGAAAAAAGAGCGAGGACCTTCGCTCTAAAATCCCCCGACAGATCATGATGGAAGCAAAGAGTTGGCTATCAGTAGATCGCACGCCAAAGCAAACAGGCCCTGCGAATCGACCGGCACGGAGTGTGTTCAAGGAAAAAACAGAAAGCCAGGGAACGGTGGACGGTAGGCAGTGAACCGGTAAACGGCAGAATCCGATGAAAAAGTCATGAGCAAATTTGCGCAGAGCTTCCGGGATATGGAAGTCTATCAGGAGTCATTTTTGCTTCAGCAGGAGATTTTCAAAATGTCCA
>CAZLEE010000045.1:0-26626 GCA_964558455.1 uncultured Verrucomicrobiota bacterium
TGCTCAAACGTCTCGGCTGAGAAATACTGACTTTTCAAACAGGCTCTTAGAGTTTGTTTTGGTTAGAAATCGGATTCAGGAAAGCAGGGGGCCAGCAATTTAAGTCCTTGGCGTTTCTGCCGTTTTCTGGTCTCCTGCATTATATGGTTATTCTTGTTACAGGCAGCGCAGGCTTTGTTGGCAAACACTTGATAGAAGCCCTTAGCCACCGGCCGGACGTGGAGGTTATTGGCTATGACCGCGACAGCGATCCCGCAATGCTGCAAGATGGGCTGGCGCGGGCGGATGTGATCTTTCATCTGGCGGGAGTAAATCGCCCTCAAAATCCAGATGATTTTCGCACCGGTAACACCGAGTTTACGGAGGTTCTTTGCGCCCGACTTGAGGCCTTTGACCGAAAACCTCTCATTGTATTTGCCTCCTCCATCCAAGCCGTTCTCAGAAATCCCTACGGGGCGAGTAAACTGCAAGCGGAAAACGCTTTGGCGCAATGGGCGGCGAAGACAGGGGCAAGCGTGGTGGTCTTCCGTTTACAAAATGTCTTCGGGAAATGGTGCCGGCCCAACTACAATTCAGTCACCGCGACCTTCTGCCACAATATCGCGCATGATATGCCGATTACCATTTCCGATCCAAATCGCGAATTGGAGTTGGTCTATATTGATGACGTGGCGGCTGGTTTTCTAGCCGTGCTTGATGAGCTTCCAAAAGTCGGTGCCTTTGAGCATCGCGAAATTCCGAAATATTACAAACTCAGCCTCGGCAAGCTGGCGGCACGGATCCAATCGTTCCGAGAATCGCGGAAATCATTGCTGATTTCCACATTTGATGATGAATTTACCAAGCGTCTATACGCGACTTACCTGAGTTATCTGGCCGCTCCAGATTTCGCCTATCATCTGGCTCAGAAAATCGATTCGCGCGGCAGCTTGGCGGAGTTTGTCAAATCTCCAGGCTTTGGGCAGATTTTTGTTTCCCGCACCCTTCCCGGCGTAACCCGAGGCAACCACTATCATCACACCAAAACTGAAAAGTTTCTGGTTGTCGAAGGAGAGGCAATCATTCGCTTTCGCCAAATTAACAGCATAGAGGTGATTGAGCACCGCGTCTCGGGGCGGGAGTTCAAGGTCGTGGACATTCCGCCCGGCTACATCCATTCCATTGAGAATATCGGTCATACTGAAATGGTGGTGCTATTCTGGGCCAGTGAAATCTTTGACCCCGCAACACCTGATACCTACTTCGCGGAAGTCTTGAATTTAAAGAACAAAGTCAAACGATCTGCGCCTCCGTCCAAAGGTTAAATCTATGAGCGATTTCACCCCAAGCATCGTGCCTCCCAATGTTAATTCACCACTTTCTGCTCCGAAATTGAAAGTCATGACGGTGCTCGGCACCCGCCCGGAAATTATCCGTTTGGCTGCCGTGATTAAGACACTTGAACAACACACAAACCATGTGCTTGTGCATACCGGACAAAATTACGATTATGATCTGAACCAGGTGTTTTTCGATGATCTGGGCGTGAGCAAGCCGAATTATTTTCTCAATGTTGACACATCCTCTCTTGGCCATATGCTTGGAGAATTGCTCATTCGTACTGAAGAAGTGATTCTTAAGGAGAAGCCGGATGCTTTCCTGGTGCTGGGCGATACCAATAGCGCTGTATCGTTAATCATGGCAAAACGAATGAAGATTCCAACCTATCACATGGAGGCGGGCAATCGTTCCTTCGACCCGAATGTTCCTGAAGAGGCCAACCGCAGGCTGGTGGATCATCTGGCCGATTTCAATCTTGTTTATACCGAGCATGCCCGCCGCCATTTGCTGAGTGAGGGACTTCCACATCGCTTCGTGTATCTCACAGGTTCTCCAATGCGCGAGGTGCTCATGAGCCGGCTTTCGCAGATTGCCGCTTCCGACATTTTACAAAAATTGCATCTTGAAAGAGGAAAATATTTTATTGTCAGCGCGCACCGGGAAGAGAACGTGGACAAGAGGGAAAATTTGGAGCAGGTGGTGCGCTGTCTGGAATGCCTCCACGATGCCTACGGATACCCTGTGGTGGTCTCAACGCATCCGCGGACCCGCAACCGGCTGGAAAAGATAGGTCTGACGGTGGAAGGGCGTGACATTCGTTTTCTTAAGCCCTTCGGTTTTCTAGATTACAACAAACTGCAAATGAATGCTTTTTGTGCGGTTTCCGACAGCGGAACAATTAGCGAGGAATCGGCCATCCTCGACTTTCCGGCAGTTACCATCCGCAACTCTCTGGAACGGCCAGAAGCTTTGGATGCCGGTTCCATTATGCTGACAGGCCTGGATCCGGATACTCTTCTTTCAGCCATCAAAATCACCGTTCAGGAAAGGGATATGTTTCCCAAACGAGAAATTCCAGAAGAATACAAGGTGGAAAACACCTCGCTTCGTGTTGTTAAACTGATCGTTGGCACCGCCAAACTGGCTCATCGCTGGCTCAACATGGATACGTTCAGCCGCTACGATTGGCTTTAGAAACATTCGCGGGTTGCAAAAGATAGGGCTTTATAAATGGCAAACATTCTAATTTTGGTTCAGGTTTTTCCACCCGACAATGTGGCGACCGCACAACTGTATGGGGACTTGGCTTTGGATCTTTCCGCACTTGGCAATCACGTGACGGTGCTAACCACCTCTCCGCATTACAGTCTGGATTCCAATGCAAAGGCATGGCTTCAGAATGCAAATGACGTTAAGTTTCCTTTTCGCACGACCGACCATTCCGGAATTAAAGTTTGTCGAACATGGATGCCGAAGAAACGACGCAATACACTGTATCGGATCGCTTGTTGGGGTTGGTTTCATTTTGCCAGCACCCTGGCTGGCCTGATGCTGCGTACGCGTCCCGACGTTATCCTTTGCCCATCACCGCCGCCCACCATAGCTATCACTGCCTATCTGCTTGGAAAATATTACCGAATCCCATTTGTCTATAATGCCCAGGAACTTTATCCAGACGTTGCCATCAATCTCGGCGCCGTGCGCAACAAATTCCTGATTAAGGGATTGTGTGCTCTGGAGAAGTTCACCTACACAAAGGCTGCGTCAATTACTGCGATTTCCAAGCGCATGCGCATGCGAATATTGGAAAAGGGTGTTCCCGAAGAAAAAGTCATACTGATACCGAATTTCGCGGATACCAATTCGTTTCGTCCATTGCCCAGGGACAACGATTTTAGCCGACAGCAGGGTCTGTCTGACAAATTCGTCGTTAGTTATGCTGGAAACATGGGGAAACCGCAACATCTGGATGTTCTACTCCAAGCCGCCGCCCGCCTGAAGCAGAACACCCACATTCAGTTTCTTTTCATCGGCGATGGCGCTGAACGAGTTGCTTTGCTTGAACTGGCCAAAAGCAGGAAACTATCGAATGTGCGCTTTCTACCATACCAGTCCTACTCGCTGATGAATGAGATTTACGCCGCGTCTGATGTCTCGTATGTACCGCAGGCCGCCGGGACTAGCAGCGACGGAGTGCCATCCAAGGTTTACCGGATCATGGCCTGCGGCAGGCCCGTCCTGGCAGCCACTGACTCCGGTTCCGATCTCGCCGGAATGGTTGTAGATTCATTGGGAGGAACTGTGGTTAGCGCCACTAGTGATGAGGAGGTAGCAGAGACAATCTACAGTGCTTTCCAGAACCGTAGCGATTGGTCAAGCAAAGGAGAACGGGCTCGGCATTATATCGCAAGAAATTATAGCCGATCACAGATCACTCTGAAATACCATAATTTGCTCAATCATGTGGCGGACGAAAAGCGCAGGGAAATCGTCCGCCAGACGTAGGAAGATAGCAATCTTGACTCTAACATAAAATGGAAAACAACCAACCAAGGTCTGTTGACGCTTCATCGCAGGCCAAACAGTCACATCAGGCTGACAGTCTATCCGCTCCTTGGTATTATTCCTCCGCACCAAAATTGGCGCTGATACTTTTCCCATTGGGTTACCTTTGGTTGCGGTTGATTGACAATCTCCGGGTGGAGTGGGACACCAATCCCCAGTACAGCTACGGGTGGGTGGTGCCGATATTGTGCGTCGGATTGCTGATCCGCCGGTGGCTGGCACATTCGGTGGACGGTGGACGGGGGGCGGTAGGCGGTGGACAAGGGACGGGGCACGACGGATGGTGCGACGGTGGGCGGCGGACGGTAGTCCTGTTGTTTGCTTTGCTGGCTTTTCTTTACTTGCCGACTCGGTTGATTGAGGAGGCGACTCCCGAATGGCGGCCGATTCAATGGGCGCTTGGCATCGAGGCGATTGGGTTGACGCTCTGCGTGGCTTACATGGGCAAAGGCCAGGGGTGGTTGCGGCAAGTGGCGTTCCCAATTTGTTTCTTCTTCGTGGCGATTCCATGGCCAACTCTTATCGAAGCGCACGTCATTCAGTCGTTGACCCGAATCAATTCCGCAATCACGGTTGAGTTACTAAGTTGGATGGGCATTCCTGCCATGCAGCATGGCAATCTGATCGAGGTCGGCACAGGAACGGTCGGGGTGAGTGAAGCGTGCAGTGGAATCCGGTCTTTTCAAACCAGCCTCATGATCTCGCTTTTCTTCGGAGAGTTTTATCGCATGGGTCTCTGGCGCCGGCTGCTGCTTGTTCCAGCCGGTTTTATACTGGCCATGGCGTTTAATGTGTGCCGGATGACTTTTCTGACCATGGTCGCCGCCAAAAAAGGCGTCGCCGCCATTGCCCAGTATCATGATCCGGCGGGAATCACGATCACAGTGGTCTGCACGGCGGGATTGTGGGGGTTGGCAGTCCTTTTCAAGGAAAAGCAGAAAGCAGAAATAAGGAAAGTAGAAAGCGGTAATCCGGTGGGCGGTGGGCGGTGGACGGGGAGCGGTGGGACGGTGGGCTGTGGGGAAACTAGCGGGGGAAAAGCAGAAAATTGGAAAGTTGAAAGTAGTAATCCGGTGGACGGTGGACGGTGGACGGGGAGCGGTGGGACGGCTGAGGGGGAAAAAGCTGAAATTGGGAAAGTAGAATACAGAAATAAGGAAGTAGAAAATACAAAACAAAAACCGGAAGTCGGCAGTCAGATCTCTACTTCCTGCTTTCCGCTTTCTGCTTTCCGCTCTTCCTCTCTGCTTCGCCTTGCATTCGGGCTTATTGTCTGGCTGGTCGTTGTCGAGGCGGGCGCGGCGCTTTGGTATCGTAGCGTGGAATCACATCTCGCGCCCGGTCCCAAATGGTCGGTGGTGTTTCCAAGCAACAACCCAACTTTTACCACCTTGCCCATCGACGCAGACACAAGATACCTGTTGCGCTTTGATGAGGGCAAACAGGCTGCCTGGACTGATTCCGACGGCTTACGGTGGGAGGCCTTCTATTATGATTGGCGGTCTGGCAGAGTGGCGGGGTATTTGGCAAAACGGCACACCCCGGAAATTTGTTTGACCGCAACGGGTTGGAAAATGGTCGCAGGCCCGGCATTAACGATGATGAATATCAATGGCGTGGCATTGCCTGTGCGCAGCTACGAATTCGAAACAGCAGGCGACATGTTATATGTGTTTCACTGCCGCTGGGAAGCCGGCGCCAGCGCAAATGCCTATGTGGCGCACGAGTCAGCGCGCTTCAATCTCATCCGCGCGATATGGGCGGGCCGGGGCAACAAAGGGCAGAAGGTTTTGGAAGTCATCATTTCCGGGTGTGCCGATGCCAGGCAGGCAAAAGCGGCCCTCGCCCGCCAACTCCAGACCATGATCAGGGTCGAGAAACCAAAAGCAGAAATTTGGAAAGCAGAAAGCAGAAATAAATCGAGTCAGCGCGCCAGCACACCAAACTGAATTTCTGATTTTTTATGTCCGAACCCAAACCAAAGTTTAGCGCAGAAACGTTAACCCAAAAGCTCCAGAAGCTGACTGAATGGGCGCAGGATGCGGTTTGCTTCGCCCGCGAGCTGGATTGGCTGGGCGATGCCAAACAATATCCCGAAGGATCGGAAAAACGGGATTTAGCTCTGGTGCGGGATCAGGTGGATTTCCGTCTGAATGATTGTTGCAGGCGGCTTGAATCTTGCAGATGCGCCCGAGCTGAGACAACAAGGGTCCACGATCTGTTGCTTGATGTCGTTATTAATCGGACGGGCGACGGACCAGATGCTTTGCGTCTAATGCGGCGATATCATTCGCTTTTCGGGGACGAGACCGAAAAAAACGGTGAGGTTGGACCGGATACTTTGCCTGATATTTTCGCATGGGACACCTATCAGCGTGTTTCCGCGCTGAGGCAACTGGCGGCACAATATCCAAAGCACATCAGGCACAGCGCCCGGTATATGCCCGGCTGGCCGATGATTGTTTCACACCATCTGGATGGCACGCACGAGTTCGAGACGATGGCGGAGTTGCTCGAACTCGGCGCTGATTATCCCCTTGATGCCGGGCCGCGCAAGCGGCGTGGCACGGAGACTCCAATGTTTTGCTATCTTCAACCGCTGGTTTCGGGATTGCATGTGCTGTATATAGGGTGGGATGAAACAGACAAGGTGCGTATCCATGAAAATTTTGCGTCCTATGTTCGCGCGTTTTGGTGGTCATTTCCCAAAGAGGAACTGACGCCAGAAATCGTCGCCATCCTCAAACGGGTGCTTGATCTTCCTCCATTGACCAAAAAGGCGGCCCGGGAATGGTCGCGCAAAGTAATCGTTCCATTTATTATGATTAAAGATGCGGCGGATCGGGAAACATGCAAAATCCCGGCATTGCGCAACATCTGGCAGCATAAATCGGTGAAAAGCCGGGCAACTTTTCAGTCAAGGCTGCACAGCGCGGTGACGGACACGTTACAGCGGTTCGGACGCCCCGGTTGAACGGAGTTTTTGCCCGCAGAACACGCAGTTTAACGCAGATTGACCGGAAGAATCGATGGTTGTGAACGCTCCGAATGAACAGAATACGCCCGCAGACAAAGCATTTTCCTTGCCCATATCTGCGTCCATCTGCGTGATCTGCGGATAATTCTGAGGTTGCGGCTGTGTGGCATAGGCGGTTAACCCGCGCAACAAGATTACCTGCTGCCACGCGGTAATAGTACGATGATCGGCGCGTGCGACATACATCGTCATGCCGGTCTGCGGTCTTTGAGCCTCGCCGTGAAGTGGGAGGGGACAATGACTTATCTTGACTCATCCGCCATCCTGGCCGTGGATTACAACCCATGGTCGATGGACATGACAATTCAATTCACCAGCGGCGGCTCATACACCTTTCACGGCGTGCCTGAATCCGTGTTTCAAGGCATCATAACCGCATCGTCGCCGGGGACGTATTACAACCAAAACATTCGGGGCCGCTATCGCTAAACCATGACACGACTCGGAAAAATCGCCCGATTACCGCACGACATTCGCGAACAATTGAACATCCGCCTGCGCGACGGCGAAGAGGGCAAACAATTGGTTGAATGGCTCAACGGACTGCCGGAAGCACAGGCAGTTCTTGCCGCGAAGTTCGGAGGACGACCGATCAATGCGCAGAACCTGACTGAGTGGAAACAGAGCGGTTACGAGGACTGGCTTCGGCATCAGGAAGATAGCGCTTTTGCGCGTCAGTTGACGGAAAACGCGGAGGAACTTGAAAAAGAGGCTGGCGATATTTGTTTGGAGGACCGGCTCGCCGCGTCCATGGCCATTGCGCTGGCCCGTTTGCTGCGGCAGGCCGATGAATTATCCGATGGAGCAGACAAGCAAAAGGCACAATTGGAAGTGGCACGGGAATTAGCGAGGCTCCGCCGCGAGAGCCATAATGCGGAACGCGTGCGTCTGGAGCGCGAGCGATGGAAAACCAAGCAGGTTGAGGCCATCGATAAAAAGCACGCAGATGCTGCGACGGTGGCCATGTATACGGCCTGGTTTCCTCTACTCTTCGGCAATCTTCTGCCGGATTTGGCCAGGAGGCTTCCCAAAGATGTGTCAGCCTGCCTTGAAGCGAGCGGCCGCCTTCGTCGCGCCCAGGATGGGCAGGCCGATCCCAAAATACAGGCCGCATCCGGTATCGGATCAAACCCAATCAAACCGGATCAAACCCAATCAAATCTGCACCCAGACAAAGTTCATGCGCTTTCTGTTGCTTAACCAGTTTTATCCGCCTGCGGCCTGGATTCAGGAGTCCGGCGGGGGATGGATCGTCGATCAAGATGATCTGGACGGCTTGTTAAAAGCGATCGGGCAGGCCCTCAACCCTGACGAACGTCGGAGACGCGGCCAGGCGGCGCTTCAGTTTGCCCTGAAGAATTTCCGAATGTCGGAGAACTGCGCGCGCATCGCCGAATTGTTGGAAGGGGCGCAAATTAAACGCTGAAACGCTGAAACGCTGAAAACTGAAATGCTGAAATCGGAAATAAATCGGGTCAGCGTGCCGGTGTGCCCAACTGATTTTTTGCTTGCCTTGACAGCATTTGCCAATAGATTAATTTAACGACATGGGTTACACGCGTACTGGTTACTACGAAACCATCATCCAGCGACAGATTCGCGCCGGTCGGGCCTCGAATAAGAGCGAGGTCATTCATCAGGCCCTGGCGTTGCTGGATGCCGTCACCCGGGGCAATGGCCCCGAAGGCACAAGCTTCCGCAATGCGGATGAATTGGAAGCCTTGCAGTTACAGGCCGGTCCTGCCGCACCCATGACCGCCGAACGCAAGGCGCGCATCTATGGAAAATTGAAACGATGAACTGGCAGGCGTCACCGGAGACGGACGAGGACTTGATCGCCGCGCGCGGCTTCATCGCCGTTGACAGCGAGCCGGCGGCGCTGAATTTTCTGGATGCCGTTTTTGAGGCTTTCGACCACTTGGCGCGGTTCCCGGAGATGGGGTCGCAAGCGCGATTCAAACATCGGACATTGAAGGGCGCGCGTTTTTTTGTTCTGGCACCGCCCTTCAACCGTTGGCTGATTTTCTACCAGCCGACTGGCAATGGCGCGGAAATCAGGCGCGTTCTTTATGGTAACTTCAACTGGCGGCAGGAACCGGAACGATTTTTTTAGGATGAAAAACGGGGAAAAAACAGAAAACAGAAATTGGAAAAGCAGAAATTCAGTCAGGCTCGTTGGCGCGCCGGCTCGATTTATTTCAGCTTTCAGTATTTCAGCGTTTCAGCTTTTGATTTTATGACCTATGTTTGGCGGTTTTGACAAATATATAGCTGTTTTTCTGACGGGGTTCGTGGTGACTTTTCTTCTCACCCCGGCCGTCCGTTCACTGGCGGTGCGATTCGGCGTCGTGGACTTGCCCAATGAGCGGCGTCCGCACAAGCGTCCAACGGCCCGCGGCGGCGGTCTGGCGGTTGTTCTGGGAATTTATGCCGCCTGCGTGGTGGGGCTGTTATTTCATGGGGACGCCTGGCCGGGCGGTTTTGATCTTCATTGGTGGCTGACCTTCCTTCCCTCGTCATTGACCCTGCTGGCCGTCGGAATGGTGGACGATATTTTTGGACTGGGCGCCTGGAAGAAGCTGGCAGGCCAGACTTTGGCCGCGCTGTGGATTGCTCTTTCGGGGACGCATTTCGGCAGTTTGTTTGGCCACACGCTGCCGCCGTTTCTTGATGGCTTGCTGGTGGTGTTTTGGATTGTGGGCGTGATTAACGCCTACAATCTGATTGACGGACTGGATGGGCTGGCGTCGGGATTGGCCGTCATTTCCGCCACCGGCTTGTGCGGCATTCTTATTCTTGGAAATCTGCCCGGCGTTTTCTTGCCGCTCATAGCCCTCATTGGCGCGTGCCTGGCGTTCCTGCGTTACAATTTCCAGCCGGCAACCATTTTTCTGGGCGACACCGGCAGCATGTCCATCGGGCTTGTTTTGGGGGTCATTTCCCTGCAAACGTTCACCAAAAACACTTTCTTTCTTTCGATGACCATCCCGCTGCTGGTTCTGGGAGTGCCTATCTATGACGCGCTGCTGGCCATCTGGCGAAGGTCCGTGCGGCGCTTCGTCAGCATCGGAAAACCGGACGGCTCCGGGAAGCCCGCCGGCATCATGTCGGCTGACTTGGAACATTTGCACCACCGGCTGGCCAAGGCGGGGCTGAGCACGCGCCGGGTGGCGTTGGTTCTTTGCATCACAAACGCGGTGCTGGTGGTGTTTGGATTGTTGTTGGCGACGTTTCAATCCCATGCGTCCGGAATTTTTCTGCTCGCCTTGCTCGCGTGTGTTTACGTGCTGTTGCGCCACATGGCGGTGATCGAGTTGCGTGAAACGGGCCGCGTTCTGTTGACCGGATTGCGCCGCCCAACCCATTCCTTGTTCAAGGCGCTGGCCTATCCTGTCTGGGACGTTATCTGTCTGGCGGGATCACTGGCGATCGCCATGCGGTTGTTCGAGCCTGTGCAGACGGGATTCTGGCATTCCTGGTTTCTTGATCTTCCCATTTGGGTCACGCCCACATTCTGCCTGCTGGCGGTGTCGCGCGCTTACATCACCGTCTGGACCCGCGCGCGCATTCTGGATGTCGTGATGCTCCTGTTCACTCTTCTGGCCGGTTTGGTCTTCAGCCTCGGTATTGCGCTGCTCATTGATCCCTACAGCGCTTCAAAATGGTGCCTGCGCACGCTGGTTATTGCCACGGTCGGGCTTGGCTCCATGGTTTTTTCCAGGGTGTTTTATCGTTGCATGGAGGAAATCGTGCTTTACCTGAGGTCAACCAGCGACGCGAGCTCCAATCAGGAACGGGTGGTGCTTTACGGAGCCGGCGGGCGTTGCCAGCTTTTTCTCAAGGAACGAGGCTTTAACAATTCCTCCAGCTTTGACAACCGCGTCATTGTGGGACTGATTGACGATGAGCCGGCTTTGCATTTCAAGTGGGTTTACGGACACATGGTGCTAGGAGGGGCGGGCGACTTGCCGCAACTCATCCCGCACCACCGGATCACCGGCATCATTCTCACGACGACACTGAAACCCGAAGCTCTCAAGGCGGTGCAGGACATGGCGGCCCAATATGGCTTATCCCTGAGCGAGTGGCGCTTTGAAACCCGCCCGCTCAATGTTGTTTCGGATCAAGTACGGACAGTTGCATAGGGTTTGGCGCTATTCATTGAAATTCCAGGAAAAAAAATTATGCGTAAATTATTTATAATCGTTGTGGCCTGCGCCGCATTATTATTGGCCGGGTATGCAGGGCATCGCAGTTACAAGGTGTGGAAAAACAAGCATCTGATGACCCTCTGCCACCAGTTCCTGGCAAAATCAGACGCGCGCAACGCCGTGCTCTCCGTGCAGGCAGTCCTTCATTCCGACCCCAACAATCTCGATGCCATCAGGGTGATGGCCCAACTCGCCGAGGCTTCTCATTTGCCTGCCGCGTTGCTATGGCGCAGCCGCGCGGTGGATCTCGATCCGCATTCGCTCAAAGACAGGCTGGCCCTTGCCCAAACCGCCCTGACCCTGCGTGATTACCAGACAGCCACCAATGCCCTGGAAGGGGTGGACGCCCGCGACAAAGAAACAGCCTCCTACCACAACATCGCCGGCACGGTGGCGGCGGCGGCCAATCATCCAGAACAAGCTGAAAGTCATTTTCTGGCGGCCTCCCGGATCGAGCCGAACAACCCGGCCCCGCAATTGAATCTCGCCGTCGTGCGCCTTCATGGAACCAACGCGCTGGACCTGGAGGAAGCCCGGATCGTGCTCCAACGCCTCTCCTCCAACCCGACCAATGCGGCCTTGCGTTGCCAGGCGTTGCGCGAACTGACGCTGGATGCCATGGGCCACAAACGTGAGGACCTGGGCTTGGCCTACTCCAGGCAATTGACAAAGGAAACCAACTCCGCCTTTACAGACCGAATCCTCCGGCTCGAAGTGCTGCGGGAAACCAAGAGCGTGGATTTCAAACCGGAACTGGCCGCCTGCCAACGCTCAGCCGCCACGAATCAAACCGACATATATGAGCTGGCCTCGTGGGAGATGGCGAAAAATTCCCCCGAAAGTGCCCTGACTTGGCTGCACAGTCTTCCCGCAAACATGCAGACCAACCAGCCGACAACCATGCTGATCGCCGAATATTACGCCGCGTCGAAAAATTGGCGCGCGCTCAATACCTGGCTTGAAAAACAGCGCTGGGCCGAACTGGAATTCGTCCGTCACGCGTTCATGAGCCGCGCCTTCCGCGGTCTGGAATTGCCCGACACCGCGAAAACCGAATGGGAGCAGGCGCTTAAATCAGCCAACGGCCAAAAGCAGAGCTTGGTCATGCTCCTGCGGCTGGCCGCACAATGGAAATGGGTCAGCGAAGGCGAAGACCTGCTCTGGACCATCATCACCCGCTATCCCCAGGAAAAATGGGCCTCCCAGACCCTGGCTCAAACGTTGTTTGCGGGCGGCCAGACCCGATCACTCATGCAACTGTTCAACCAGGAGTTGAAGGCCACCCCTGCAAATCTCAGCGCCAAGAATAATCTGGCCATGGTTGCCCTGCTATTGGGCGATAAAACGTTGAACCCTTATGATCTGGCACGGGAGGTTTATCAGCAAGCGCCCACCAATTCATCCTATGCCGCCACCTACGCATATTCCCTATACCTGCAAGGGAAAAGCAACGAGGCCCTGAAGGTGATGCAGAAGGTCAAACCGTCGGACCTTGATAATCCATCCATCGCGGGCTATTACGGGATCATTCTCAAGGCGACCGGCAGCCGCGCCAACGCGAAAGTTTACCTGAACAAAGCCTCCAAGGCCCGCCTCCTCCCCGAAGAACAAAAGCTCTTCACCCAAGCCAAAGCGGGAATCTAAATCAAGCAACCTGGCTCAGACCCGGTTTAGGCAACGATAAATAAAGGCGGCAAGATCCCATCGGGATTCTGCCGCCTTTCTTATTATCACCACCCGCAGACCGAAGACTTCGCGCCGTCACCGCCATTAAGTTCAACATCACCAAAAAACAGGCCAGTCCTGAGGTTCCAAAACAAAAGCAGAAATTTGGAAAGCAGAAAGTGGAAACATAGTCAGAACAAAAACTGGAATAAAATCGAATGTGGAGGAACCCAAAAGGCCGGCCCCGAGGACCGGCCTTTGCTTTGAATAAGAACCTAAAAGTGCCCTGCGGCACGACGACTTATACCGCGCACTTTTTACGCAGAACCCGCAACGTGCTCGCCCCAAACGGGAACAGCATTGCCACGCCAGCAATGATCGACGAGGGTTCGGGAACTGAAGATACGGTGATCGAATTAATATCGACGCTTCCGCTTGACGCGCCTTCATCGCCAATATAGGCGTAAGCCCTCATAACCTCCAGATCTCCGTAGGCAACGCCATTGTAGCTATCGCCTGTGCCAAGAACAGAGTCTAAAGTTACTCCGGACAGCCCAGGCACATCGCCACCGGCACCACCATTTAAACTGAAATCCCATACATGAACGAGGCTTGTTCCGATAAGCTGATTCCCGTCTTCGGAGATGACATCGTATTCTTGTGCACCCGCGCCCCAAGTGCCATTAACAGACACGCCGAAGGCCGCAAACGGCGCATTGCCGACACCGCCTGTTAACCCGGAATACTGAAAGCTCATGTTGAGATTGTCCAATGTCCCCAGCGGGCCTCTGACCCCAACCACCGCGTCGACATCCGGACTGCTGTAGCTCAACAACTCATAGCCGGGAGAACCTGGCATATAGGTGCCATCGGAAGACGCCATGGTGCTAAAGTCGGTGTCCGAATAGGTGGTAACCGACGCGCTGGCACTCACTGCTGCGGCTAAACTGATTGAGAATATTAATGTTTTTTGCATATTTTTCCGTTTATTTCATTTTTTTCAAAAAACCAATCCCGGCCTGAAACCCCTACCCCGGGTATTTGATTTATGCAGTTTGGTTGCTGCTGCCTGCCAATGTCTGCAACTCCGGCGCACCGGACCTTGCTCCATTGGGTACGCTTACATTGAAACAGAATCAGGGAATCCAGTCTATCTAATTTTGGGACAAGTTTGTACTCTTTTGAGACAAACCAACCAAAGGAAAGCTGAAAAGCTGAAGAAAAATCGAGCGTGGTGGAAACAAGAAGGCCGGTCCCGAGGACCGGCCTGTGAAAAAAGGATTCAAAAGCGCCTAACGGCGCGATGACTTATACCGCGCGTTTTCTACGCAGAATCCGCAACGTGCTCGCACCAAACGGCAGCACCATCAAGGCGCCGGCGATGATCGAGGAGGGTTCAGGAACCGGAGTCAAGCCAAGCGACATCCCGCCTGAAACCGTCTCCACTACGCCGCCAGTATTTATTACCGCCGTTTCATAACCATCATTACCGGTGCCGGTACCCCAGAATTGGATATCCAAGACTGATGTGCCGTTACTGAACAGCAGACCGTACTGGTCGAGATAAGGAACAGTCAATAAGCCAAGTATCTCATCGTCGTATTGAATCGTCTGTCCTCCCAAAATGGGGGCTGTGTTAACGCCACCAACGGAAGTAGCGACCAAACTGTAGGTCCCAAGCACCGGCCCCTTGTCCATCGTGATAAAGCCACTGGTTGCAAGACCGGCACCATTAACACTGACGACCCCATCGGCCAAGATGGTGTTGTCTGAAGCCGTAAACCCTATGTCATAGAGCGTGGCGTGAGCCTGCGCCACCATGACCAGGACGCCGGCCATTACTGCGAGTTTTAATTTTCCAATCTTCATTTTATCCCTTTCGTTTTTTATTGCCGCAAAAATCCAATCCCGGCACAGAACTCCGCACACCAGCACCTTTGCCCCGGATATTCGACTTATGCAGCTTGGTTTAACTATTCGTCAACACGGCAACTCTGACCGCACTAACACTGGAGCCATTAGAACAAAACCTTGAAATCCCATCTATCCATTTTTAGGACATGTGTGTACACTTTTGAGCCAAACCATTGGGGGGGAACTGAAAGTTGAAATAAATCGAATGTAATGGAAGCAAAAAGGCCGGTTCTGAGAACCGGCCTTTGCTTTGAAAAAAGAATCCAAAAGCGCCCTGATGGCGTGATATGGCTATGCCGCGCGTTTTTTACGCAGAATCCGCAACGTGCTCGCACCAAACGGCAGCACCATCAAGGCACCGGCGATGATCGAGGAGGGTTCGGGAACGCTGCTCACATCGGGAACGGCCGAAAGGGTAAGCGTCACTTCAGTCAAAGTCGCATCATTCCCCAGATTCGCATTAGCGGCGTCGTAATACCCGCCTGTGCTAGTAAACGGATCATAGACAGACAGATTGTAATTGATCCCTCCGGCATAGAAGTTGAGGCCGTCAATGTCGACTCCCGCCGGGTTCACAACCAGCGCGTCATCGAAATAATTACCGGCGGCTGTCGTACCGGGAAAGGCCGGATTGCTCTGGAGGCTGACGGCAACGCTGTTCCTTGTGCCCGTCATGCCGGTTATTTGGTAACCGTACGTGTTTGCCGGAACTTCGTACCCGGTAAGGAGCGTGAGGGTATCAGCGGTTGTCAGCGTTCCGATGGTTGTAATGTTATTCCCCCCGGTGGCGGTATCCACGTAAGAGAAATCCCAGAGGAGATCTGCTCTGGCCTGTGATGGTGAGAATGCGAGCACAGCAAACGCCGCTAATCCAATCAAACTTAGTTTCTTTTTCATATTTCCTTTTTTTTGTTGCAAAAATCCAATCCCGGCCCGCCCCCTGCCCCGGATATCTGACTCATGCAGTTTCATTTTCTATCGCGTGCCGATGCTTGCAACCCTGACCGCACCAAATCTTTACCCATTAAAGCAGAATCTGAGAGTTCAGTCTATCCAATTTTGGGACACTTATGTACGCTTTTGGGATATATCAATCGGGAAAAATCCGAAATAAATCGAAAGCGCCTAATGGCGTAGTGATTGCACCGAGCGCCTTTTGCGCAAAATCCGCAATGTGCTCGCCCCAAACGGCAGCGCTACCAGGATGCCGGCGATTATCGCGGCAGGTTCGGGAACGGCGGACAAGGTCAAATTGGCTGTTCCATAGGTTTGCGTAATATCGTTGTTTTGACCGGAACCAACCTGCCAACCCCATAAGCTATAGGAACCCGCGGGCTGATCGACGTTGGGAGGCGTGGCAAAAGGGTAGTTAATGGCTGTGGCATTGAACCACATGTTCATTTGGTCGCCGGCTGCATCCATAAACAAAAGACCGCCATTCGAGCCAAGGAACTGGCCGCCAGGATTCGCGATATTAACCGCATCGTCGTATGAGAACTGGCTGTTTGCGTTGACGGTGTATCCGCTGGCGGCAACCAAACCATAGACCCCCGAGAACGCCCCATCGCCAGTGACGTCTATACTTCCGCTGACGGCAAGGCCATTTTCAACATCAATCACCCCAATGGCGGCAACACCACCGGAAGGATAGCTTCCCGGATCGGTAGTCTGAACATACGATACGTCACACAATGAGGCGCCGGCCTGAACTGCGACCAGCAAAACGCCTGTCATTACTGCGAGTTCTAATTTTCCAATTTGCATATTATTCCACTGCTTTCTTGACTGCAAAAACCCGGTCCCCCGCTCAACCCCCCATATCCACCCTGACCACGCCTTGGGATATTCGATTTATGCAGTTTGGTTTTACTGCTTTTGGTAACCGTGTCGCCCGCCGCGCCAAAACCTCGCCCATTAGACCGGAATCAAGGAATACTGTCCATCCCATTCCGGGACACATGTGTCCATTTTTTTGAGCCAAATCGGCACCATCAAGGGAAAAAAGGCCGGTCCTGAGGACCGGCCTTTGTGAGTAAACGCCTGGTGACGTGACGGCTATGCCGTGCGTCTTTTCCGCATGATCCGAAACGTGCTCACCCCGAACGGCAGCACCATCAAAGCACCGGCGATTATCGTGGAAGCCTCAGGAACAGGGGTGAAAATAATGGTCTGTTGCGCACCACTTTGACCCGCATTAGGAGTCAACACGGCGCCCGCAGGTTGCGAGGAACCGTTGTACCCGGTAGCGATGTCGCTCAGGAAGTCGTTGTAATCGGTGGCAAGATTGCCGCTCAACGCAACGTCAAAACCGCTGTTGGCGGTTCCATCCGAGGCATGGCCGTATGAGGTGCTGTTATACAGGGCGGTGTACATGGCCAGCGCCAGCGTGGCAGCCTGATCGTTCACCGACCCGACAAAGCCATTAAGAGTTTTGCCGCCTTCAAGCGCCGGCGCAAAAGTGCTGAACAAATAATTCGCGTTCTGAATGCCAGTGGGAGTCACCCAAGCGGAAGGATTTATGCCCGAACCCGCTGCCGCGAAGGTCTGCAAGGTATAGTTGCCGGCATAACCTGAAGACAGGTTCCCCAACGGGCTGAGGCAGACTCCGTAGAGCGTGCTGCCTTGATGGCCGATCATTGCGTCGGCAGGAGTGACAGAGTTGATTTGAAAGGCATAAATACCAATCAAATCGCTCGTGTTGATTATCGAGCCGTACCCTTGCAGGGTCGCGCTAAATCCGCTATCGGCGATGGTGCTCTCCAACGTCATATTCACATTCGTCTGAGCCTCCAAATGTCCGGCCATCAGAACAGACACCGCCGAAATCCCTAACTTTGCGACTACATTTTTTCTATCTATCATACTTCTGTTTCCATGCTCAATGGGGTTAAATCCTTGAAACGAAACCAAGGATCGCGTGCTCCTGCGTGCTCTTAACTGTTGAACATTAAACCACAACCCGCCCCGGATGTCCATCCAAAATTAGGACATCGTTGTTCATCTTTAGGACATCAAGTTGGAAAACGTCGAAAAACCAACAGAAAAAAGGCCGGTCCCGAGGGACCGGCCTGTGAAACAAAACCTGAACTCGCCTATGGCGAGACTACTATGCCGCGCACTTTTTACGCAGAATCCGCAACGTGCTTGCACCAAACGGCAGCACCATCAAGGCACCGGCGATGATCGTGGAGGCCTCGGGCACAGGAGTGAAAATCATGGTCTGCTCCGCATTGGGCTGACCCGCATCAGGAGTCAACACGTAACCCACCGCCAGCGGAGAACCATTGTACCCCGTGAGGGCGCTAAGGAAGGCGCTGTAATCCGTAGCCACACTGCCGCCGCTCAACGTAACGTCAAAACCGCTGCTGACAGTTCCATTCGCAGCCACGCCATATGCGGTGCTGTTATACAGCGCGGTATACATGGCCAAAGCCAAGGCCGCAGCCTGATCGTTCACCGACCCGCCAAAGCTGCCGCCAAGGAGATTGCCGGCTTCAAGCTGCGAGGCATAGGTGCTGAACAAATAATTGGCGTTTTGAATGCCCTGAGGAGTCACCCACGCTGTAGGATACTGGCCATTACCCGCCTGCGCGAAGGTCTGCAGAGCGTAGGAACCTTCATAACCGAAGCCCAAGTTTCCTTGTGGGCTGAGGCAGATCGCGTAAAGCGTGCTGCCTGCACTGCCAATCAAGGTGCTGGCAGGGGTGACAGAGTTAACTTGAAAGGCATAAATGCCGATCAAATCATCGGTGTTGATCATCGTGCCGTCCCCGCTCATGGTGGCGCTAAATCCGGTATCGGCAATGGTGCTCTCCAACGTCATATCCACCGTTTGAGCCTCCAAATGCCCAACCGCCAAAACAGCCACCACCGAAATGCCCAACTTTGTTATCATGGTTTTCATGTTCTTTAAATTCCCTTCTCCAAGTCATTACGGTTCAAACCGATCCTTGAAACACAATCAAGGACCACGACTCACACGTGGACTTATTGAACCACAATCCTGCACAAGCCATCTATCCCAAATTAGGACATCATTGTATATGTTTGGGACATCGTTCCACACGGCAAGGAATTCGCAAGTCGTCTTTTTTTTGCAACATTTTGTTGCCCTGTTTGTTGTCTGAACTGGCGTTGAACACAAATCACCCCGTGCTTGCGTGTCATCGGAGTCAAACATATCCCCACTGGTGCTTGTCCAATTCAGAGCGAATTTTAGGCTCCTTGCCGGCGCCGCAGCGGCACGGGACCTGACAAAAGTGGGAGGACAATTGCCAAAACACGGTTGGCTCCCGGACGGGAATGAACCGATATTTGATGTGTTGTGATGGAGAATGTATTGGCAAAAGCCCTCGGCCAGGATGCGACCCAATTGCCCGCCACGGATAAAAGCGGCCTGCTGGCGCGCCTGCTCAAACGGCTGGCCCATGAAATTCGCAATCCGCTCAGTTCCCTGGATGTCCATTTTCAGCTTCTTGAGGAAGATGTCGGCGCGTTGCCGTTGCCGGCGCGAAATCAATTGGCGACGCGACTGGAAATCATCCATCGTGAATTGGACCGGTTGGAAAGCATCGTGGAGCGTTTTCTGAAACTGGCCGGCCCATCGGCGCTGGAACTGGAACCGGTGGCAATTGAGAAGATCATCACGCACGTTTGCGCCCTCCTGCGCCCGGAAGCTTCCACGCGCCAAATCGAAATTGTGGCCGAGCTGGAACCCAACCTGCCGCTGGTGACAATCGATTCCGTCCAGATATCCCAGGCGCTGCTCAATCTGCTCATCAACGGATTGCAAGCCATCGGCGAGCGCGGCCGGGTGAAGGTCACCGCGTCCAAATGCGGCGACAAACTGTTGCTCGGAGTGCAGGATACCGGTCCCGGCATCCCGGCGGATAACCTGGGCGATATATTTGATCCCTATTTCACGACCAAACCCGAAGGCAGCGGGCTGGGATTGTGGATCGCGCAGCAAATCGCGGTGGCGCACGGGGGCGATTTGCAGGCGGAAAACGCGGCGACGGGCGGCGCATTGTTCACACTCAAGCTCCCGTTCGTCCGGGCGAAATGACAATGGATAATTCCAAAATCAAGATTCTCATCGTGGATGATGAGCAAGGCTTGTGCGCCGGGTTGCAGGAAGGCTTGCAACGGGAAGGCTATTCCGTGGACGCGGCCAACAGCGCCGAGGCCGCGCTGAAACTTGCCGGCCAAAACCTCTATAACCTGGTGATTTCCGACATCAAAATGCCCGGGATGGGCGGGTTGGAACTTTTCACCCAATTCCGCGAACGCAGCCGGGACACGCTTTTTATTTTGATGACGGCCTTTGGCACGGTCGAGAACGCGGTGGAGGCGATGCGCCTGGGCGTTTATGATTATTTGCCAAAACCAGTCGATCTCAAGCGTCTGCGCATGCATGTGCAAAAAGCGCTGGAATACCAATCGGTCGTGGTCGAAAACAACGAACTGCGCACCCGTTTGCAAAAGCGATCCAAACCCAATCCGCTTATCGGGGAAAGCGAAAGAATGAGGGCGGTGGCGCGATTGATTGAGGAAGTGGCGCAGAGCGATGTGACCGTGCTGATCGAAGGCGAAAGCGGGACAGGCAAGGAAATTGCGGCCCGGCTGATCCATACCCACAGTCAGCGGCGCGAAAAGCCGTTCATTTCAGTCAATTGCGCCGCATTTGCGGAGACGTTGCTGGAAGCGGAATTGTTCGGCCATGTGAAAGGCGCGTTCACCGGTGCCGCGACCCAAAAACAGGGCCGGTTCCAATTGGCCGATGGAGGGATGCTCTTTCTCGACGAAATTGGCGACCTCTCGCCAAAAGGCCAGGGCGATTTGTTGCGGGTGCTGGAAGACGGCGCCTTCCGCATGGTGGGCGGCTCTGCGTTGATCAAGGTCAACGTCCGCATCATTGCGGCAACCAACAAAAACCTGCACGATTTCGTCACGGAAGGGAAATTTCGCGAGGACCTGTTTTACCGGCTGAACGTGGTGCCGATCCTCATGCCGCCGTTGCGCGAACGGGATGATGACATTCCGCTGTTGATCGGACACTTCTTTGATTATTTTTCCGCCAAACACAAACGGGGACGCAAACGGATGTCGCCGGAGGCAATGCAGCTTTGCCAGCGTTTTCCGTGGCCGGGAAATGTGCGGCAATTGCGCAACGCCGTGGAGCGCATGGTGATTACGAGCCGGGCCAGCGTGGTGGATGTTTCCGCGCTGCCGGATTATTTGCGGGAATTTGACCAGAACTCGACCACCTTCACGGTCCGGCCCGGAACACCCCTGGCGGAAGTTGAGAAACTCCTGATCTGCCAAACGTTGACCCACGTGACCAACAACCGGGAAGAAGCAGCCAAGACCCTCGGTATCAGCCGGCGCACATTGCAATATAAACTGAAGCAATACGGCTTGCTGGATGGGGACAAACCCTTGGAGAACGCCTGATTGACCCTTTGGCGTTGCACCAACTTGTGTCTGCTTGTGCAAAATATGCACAAAACGACCAATCATAAATTGGGCATGGATTGAGCCGTTTATGTTTCTATTTGAAATCAGGCTACTTACGCCGAAAGCGATAGCTGGCATGGCGTTTGCGTAGAAATGAGGAGGTTGTTTAACCACAGCCCAAAGATTGAACTTGAAATTGAACTTATCATTATGAACGAATCGAACATGAAGACACCCGCAACTCCGGCGCCTGCTGCGTCGTCCACCTCGTGCTGCTGCAACCAGAAGCCGGCCCAAGCCGCTCCTGCGTCAGCCACCCCGGCGGCCCCCCAAGGGTCTCTCAAAAATGCTCGTCGCCAACGCAAACAACAACAACAACAACAGCAACAGCATTAAGGTAAAGAACCCCTGTTGCATTTGAAGAATGCAACAGATACGCAGCAGCCGGCGCTAACAGGAGGAACTGGCGCCGGTTGCTGTGGGGTTGATGTCGGCGGAGGCATGAGCGCCAGTGGATGATAGCCCGCCAGAAGTTCGAGTCTCCTGTCCGCCGACATCAGCCCCATCGAAACCGGACTGCGATGGAAAATGTTTGGTTCAATTGTTACTATGAATACTACGATAAAAAGCATGATCGAGCTGCAGACCTTGGAATGTAACGAGGTGGCATCGCCCGATGCCGAAAAGCGCATCGCAAGCCTGCGCGCGACCATCCCCCAGCCCTTTCTGGCCCATTACGACCGTTTGATGAGCAAGGGCAAGAAAGGTGTGGCAGCGTTGCACAACCAAGTCTGCACCGGTTGCCATATGCGTGTGCCGCTGGCGACGTATGTCGATTTAGTCGCCGACACCGACGTCCGTTTGTGCGATAACTGCGGACGCTATCTCTATCTGCAAGAGGTGCCAGCCGCAACCCCGGCCCCGGCCCCGGCACCCAAAAAAGCGGCAAAAGCCAGCCGCAGGCAATTGGTCCACGCCGCCTAAGACTTTTGTCATAACGGTGCGGCGGCCAAAAATTTCCCCGCACCGGATATCGATTGCGACTCCGGCTGTTTACATGAACAGTTCGGAGCGTGGATTTTATTTTCTTTCCCCAGCGTCCGCGGCTGTCTGGTCAACCCTTTCGGGGAGACCAGCCGATCCCCCCAAATCCTCCGCATCGAGCTTTTTGCGAAAACTGGCGCCCATTTTATTTAGACATATCAAACAGTTTTCAAGCGCGAGCTAAAGTCTTTCAAGAATTCCGCCGACAATGGATTGCGTCATGAGTGATTTCTACATATGACTGTCCAGATTGATCAGACAGAAGATTTGGCCGGAGCGGAATCAAAGGATGTTTTTCGGAGCGTGATACCTGCGGTATCAACGCCGATGCTTCCGGTTCCTCCCTGCCCGCGCGCCCGGATGACCGGCTCCGGCATCCAAAGACCAAGCCCATGAATACAACCGCTGAAGCAGAAATTTCGACCGAACAAAATTTTGCCAATCTGACCCCTGCTCAGAAGCTGGCGGCGTTCCTCCTGATCGTCAACGTTGAAAGCGCGGCCAAAATCATGAGCCAGCTCGAAGAAGTTGACTTGGAATCCGTCTCCGCCGAAATGTCGAAATTCACCACCATTTCGCAGGAACTCCAAACCCAGGTCCTGGAAGAATTTTCCCCCGTCGCGCTCGATGCCGCCACCTCTGTCCGCGGAGGGGTCGGGCCGGTAAAAGAACGCCTGGAAAAATCCGTGGGCCTGTTCCGCGCCTCCGACATCATCTGCCGCGTCGCCCCGGCTCATACCCAGGTCGCGGCCATGCAGCAGATCGTCGAAATCGAACCCCGTCATCTTTTCAACCTCCTCCGCCACGAACAACTTCAAACCGTGGCGCTGGTTGCCAGTTACATGTCCCCTGAAAGGGCGTCGCAACTTTTGTCGCTGCTCCAGTCGGAGGTTCGCGAACAAGTCGTCGAGCGTCTGGCCACCCTCGCCCCCACTTCGATTGAGGTGGTGGAGAATGTGGCCGGCATGCTGCAAAAAAAATTGTCCAATAACCGCACCCCGGCTCTCAACCAGACCGGGGGCATCAAGGTCGCGGCCCAAGTCCTCAACGCCCTGCCCCGCAACCTGAGCGATTCCATACTCGCATCCCTCAAGGAACAAAACGCGGAACTGGGCGAAGCCGTTTCCAACAAGATGTTCACCTTTGAGGATCTCGCCCGGCTCGACGCCAAGACCCTTCAGAAGGTCATGCAGGAAATCGACCTTCCCACCCTCACCGTCGCGCTCAAGACAGCCAGCGAAAAACTCAAGACCACTCTGTTCTCCTGTCTTTCCAAACGCGCCGCCGAAAATGTCCGCGAGGAACTTTCCTTCCTGGGACCGCTTAAACTGAGTCAAATCGAGGCCGCCCAGAGCCAGGTCGTCGCGGCGGTGAAGAACCTCGAAAGCCAGGGCGAGATTGATCTCGAAGAATTGCGCCAGGCCACCGCGTAATATGGAAGCCGCCGACACCGCAACCCCTGCCGCCGCTGCCGCCGCCAAGAGCGAAATCGTTTCACAATCTGAAATCGAAAGCCTTCTGGCCAGCATTGGCGGCGACCAGGCGGCTGCCAGCGGTTCCAACGGCGCAGCCGCGCAAAACGACCCCGGATCGGACTCGCCTCACCAACTCAATTTCCCTCAAGCCTCATCCTTTTCCGCCAGTGAACTGCGCAAGTTGCGCATGAGGCATGAGGAGTTTGTCCGCTCGCTCTCCGGCCGGCTTTCATCTTATCTGCGTCTGGAATGCATCCTCCAGATGACAAAACTCGAAACAACGTCCTTTCAACAATTCACGGAAAACCTTTCCAACCCAACCCATCTCACCCTCCTCAACCTTGAGCCGCTTCGGGGAATTTGTCTCATGGATGTCCCCCCGCGCCTCGCCCTTTGCATTGTTGATCGCGAACTGGGCGGCCCCGCCTCAAGCCCCGACGAAGTCCGGGAGTTGACCAACATGGAGTCCCGCCTCGCCTCCCCAGTCATTGAAATCATTGCCAGCGAATGGTGCGGTGTCTGGAGTGACATACTCGATTTGCGCCCCGCCCTTCTCCGCTGCGAGAACAGCGGACGATTCCTCCGCATCCATTTGCCCGAAACAGTCATGCTCGCCGTGGGCATCGAAGTCCACATTGGCAAGATCGTCGAACAGATCCGGTTTGCCCTGCCCTGCCACACGTTGAAACCGATCATCGCCAAAATAAACGCCGAAAACGACAGCGGCATGGCCGTCGCCGCCCCCAACCCCCCCGCACCGGTCAAATGGAATCCCGCGCTGGACAACGTCCGGATACGCGTCAGCGCCGAACTGCCCGGCTTGGAATTCACCACCAAGCATATCGCCAATCTCAAACCGGGGGACATTCTCCCCATCACCTCCAGCCTCTCCGATCAAATCCATGTTTGTCTGGAGGGAACCCCAAAATTTCTCGGACGCCTCGGAACCTCCGGCCAGCATTTGGCCGTCCAAATTCTCAAGCTGATCTGATCCCCCCCCCGTTCTTTTTTCCCTTTCGTTCCGTCTCCGGCCTTCATATTAAATTATGCTAAAATAGTATTATATTATGTTTTAGTTATATCATGCAAGACCCTACAAAACACATGCAGACGATTTAGATTTTTCATTGTAACCTTTCAACGTCCAATACACTCCAAACAAGCGGGATGTGTTTCAAACCAGCAATAAAAATTAAACTTTGGCCCCTTGACATCATTCGCATTTCCTGTAATGTATTCCCTTACATATGCGAGGAAACGCCTCTCAAGCGAGCAGAAGCCACGGAAGAGTAATCTTTCGGAATAACAGGCCTTTTCATTGAGAACACCCACCCACCCAACCCTTTTGCTCCCCGGTTATGACCAAAAACGGACGTACCAACCATAACATTCCCCTCTCGGAACTCGCTGGACTGTCGATTCCCAGTCTCGTTTCGGCTCTGCGCCTGTTCCTTAACCCGTCCGCCTTTCGCCAGTGTCCCAGGTTCTGGCACGAAGGAATCGCCCCCGTGGTCCATGCCTTGATCCAGGCCAGCAACACCGCGATCATCAACCAGTGGCTCGACCACGGAACAGAGGTGGTATTCGTCAGCTCGTTCCCCCGTTCCGGCAATACTTGGATGCGTTATTTGCTGGCGGATGTTTTGTTGCAAACGCAAAACATCCCAACCTCCACCCAGCTTCCCGTTCATCCCGATGATCTGATTCCGGAATTTCGCGGTAATTCAATTCTCAACCGGCTCAAGCGCTGCCCTTCTTGGGCCAGGCGGCCCCCGGTCGCTTTCGTCAAGACCCACGTCCCCTATCCGCGCGTGAAAGAGATTCTTTCCGGCAGCCAATGGCATCCTTTCAAGGCGTCCAACGCGCCGGCCCGCAATTGCAAGACGTTGTATTTGTACCGCTCTCCCGATGACGCATTGGTTTCCTTTTACCACCTGTGCCTGCGCGAACCTGAATGGCGCTCCAAGACAACCTGCGGGATCGACGCATTTTGCCGAAAAGAGGTTTCCGGCTGGGCCAGCAACATTTCAAGTTATCTGCGCGCGGCCGACGACGGCTTTCCCATCGTCTTCATCTCCTATGAACAGCTTTTGGGAAAGGCGGAGCCGGTACTGGCCGAAGTGCTCCGCTGGGTGGGCTTGCCGCATGACAAACCAATGGTGGAACGCGCCGTTTCAAACATGCAGTTTAACAAACTGCAAGCCATGGAAATTCAGGAGAATAAAGCGCGGCGCGCCGGTCCGGGACAACAACTCTTTTTCCGGCATGGCCGCTCCGGCTCCGGTCGCGTTGAATTGCAGGAATCAACCCGGCAGGAAGTTCTTGAAAAAACAGCCTCACTCATGGGCGAAATAAATCAACGCCAGATGAAGCAATCACCGAACCAGCCCCAACCAGTAGCGGTGCCGGCCTGAAACCTGCCCGCCTCCCAAACAAAGATTATCTTCGGATAATTCGGAAAATAGAAACTCAGCCATGTCCGCAACGAACCTGACAACTCGATCCTCCAATCAAAAACCCGGTGGCGAATTTCGCCGGCAATGTCTTTGGCTTGCCGCCATTCTGGGTGCAACTCTCGCGATCTTATTCGTTCAAAGTTTCCAGCCGGGCTGGGTTCTTTTTGTCAACGACACCACCCTCGGCCAGATGAAGGCCGCCGCCAATCATCTGCCCGAAGGGTTCACGGGAATATGGCATCCCGGGTCTTGGACTGGAATTGAGGGACCCGCCATCGCCCCCTCCGTTTCCTCCCTCCTCGCGCTTATTTTCCCGCCCGAGATTTTCCTTAAACTCTACGCTCCCTTCACCCAGTTTTTTGCCGGCTTATGCGCTTGGGTCTTTTTTCGCCAGTTGAAATTCAGCCCGGCCGTCTGCCTCTTGGGCGGCGTGGCAACTGGCTTGAACATGCACTTCTTTTCCATTGCCTGTTGGGGTCTCGG
>CAZLEE010000046.1:0-26621 GCA_964558455.1 uncultured Verrucomicrobiota bacterium
CGGAATAAAACAGTCCCACCATGGGCGCATTGGAGAAGGCAATGGGATCGGTTTGTGGGGCGGCAGCAGCAACGGCGACAACCTTGGGGGTCAAGTGTGTTGTTTGCGCATGAAGCAGAGGTGAAAAAAGCAGTCCCAACCCAAAAAGAACCATTCCAATTTTTTTCATTTTTTGTTTCCCGCGCGGCTGTGTCCGCGAAGCTGAAGGGGCGCGAACTCAACGCACCCCGGCTGCAGGCACCGCTAAGCGCCCTCCCCAAGGGTAACGCCAAGCCGCGCCCGATGGGCGCGCGGCTCGACAGAGTCTTGGGGCAGGAGAGAAATTAGCGGTTTTGCAGCCAGCCCGTAGTCAAAGCTACGCAAATCTATGTTCGTTTATGTTTTTTACATTCGTTTCTGTGAGTTGTCCTGCATGACGGAACATCCAAGTCTGTAAAACAACTTTCAAGCGACTCTGAGCTGATTTCTGATTTTTGCAAGTTTTCTTTGACTGGTTCATTTTTCCCAGGTGGATCCATTTTGTTCCCAAGGGTCGGTAACGTTTGGTTCCGGGCCGGCGCTTTTTATTCCAGCTTATAGACATGCACGCCGTAGGCGGGAAAGTCGTCCGCCAGGCTGTCTCCGTCCACTTTTGCGGCATGTTTTTCAAACAACACCGACACTTTTTTGCCTTGCAGGAATTCCCCGCGCCAAATCGCGTGTTGCGCCTGGCCGGATTTGTTGGCCGCCATCAGGTAAATTGCCCCGTCCAGTTTCCGCGTGGCGAAAATCACCGGCAGATTGGTTTGGGTCAATGCCATTTCGACCCCGGCGGGCGGGGCCATGAGCACGGGGCTGAAGTCGCGCAGTTCGCCCGCCAGTTGTTTCACATAATCCCAACGCCCGGCTTCCGGCTTGTTCAGGATCCCGGACGGTTTGCCCGCGTAATCTTTCTGGCCCGATCCGCAATAGAAGAAAAGTCCTTTCGCTCCGTAAATGAGGCTCGAATAAGCCTGGCAGCGGTATTCTTCCGGGGTGGGAAAACGCGCTCCCTGCGTTGGCTTCTGGTAGGCTTGAATCGCAATCCACAACGGCTTTTTTGAATGGGTGGTGGTCAGCCAGGTTGGCGCTTCCATGATGTCCCCGGAGTTCTCGTTTCCTTCCAGCGCCGCGCCTTTGGCCGCCTTTTCAGGGATCGGGTACCACCACCAAATACCGATGTCCATTGCGTTGTCCGGGAAAAAATCCCGCCGGTCCGTCATCAGTTTTTCGATCGCATCACGGGTGTCGCCCAAGACCAGCGGATGGTCCGGGTCCAGTTTGTGGATCAGCGCGTAGAGCGCGGCGATGTTGGTCGGCGATGTCAGACCCCGCGCCACCCGCTCTTCCGATCCCCAGCACAACAAACCGGGATGATGCCGGAACGTTTCAATCCGCCGCCGCACCGGGGCCCACTGCCCTTTTTCAATCGCCTGCCGCGGCAGTTCCACCATCATGCGCAATCCATTGGCCCGGGATTTGTCCAATAAACCCTGCAAATCCGTGTCAGTCGGGTCGATTGCCTTGGACGCATCGCCGTAACTGATCTCGTATTCGTGGGTGGCGTTAAAACCGGCGGCGCTCAGTTCCTCGTTGCGGGACGAATTGTAAAGACCAATGGGAAATTCCGCCTTTCCGCCGACCCGCAGGAAACCGTCCGGCCCGACCCGCACCTCCGCCTCCCCGGGCGCAATGACGTGAATCTCGCTATCCGCCGCAGCCGCTTCATGCCCCGACGCGTCAACGATCCGGGCCTGCACCTTGAACCAATTCGTGGCCGACAGCGGAATGGACATATGCAGTTCCGTCAAGTCGCCCTTGGAAATGACGGTGAGCGCCGATTTCAATTCCTGTCCGTCGGAATTCCGGAGGGTCACGTCCAACTTCAGACCCTCGCGCTCCGCCGGGTTGATGTTGATCCGCGCGTCAATCAAGGTGTCGCCATTTCCGGCGCCGGCGATCTGATAACACGGGCAGGGAGGGCAAAGCGTCAGCGGCGGCGCGGTCAGGAATTTGCCCCGGATCACTTTCACCGCCTGGCCCGCCTGATCCAGCAAACTGATCGTGTAAGCGTGCTGCCCCACACCCTTCAAAGTGATGGGGATTTCAAAGATCCCGCCGGATTTTGCCGCCAGGTCAACCGGCGCCGATTCGGTTTCGCGCCCGATTTCCACGGTCACGCTCCCCTTGAATTCGCTTGACATTCGGCTGGCCGCGCGCACCGCGATCTTTTGCGGGCCGGACCACGGTTTGGCCTCCCTGGACAAGGAAAGCGACAACGCGCCGGCAAAACCGGCTGAGGCGTCGTCGTACCAGATTGTTCCCGGCCCGTTGGTGTAACCCAGGTGCATCTCCGCGAAGGCCGCCCGGAGAGGGGCTTCGGCCGATCCCGTAATAGGCTGCCAATCCCCGCCCAGCGGCGGCGACGCGGTATAACGCCGCGCCACTATTTTTCCGTCCCCGTCCCGGAACACCATTCCCGCATAAGTATGATTCCGCCCCGCCGGAAGGTTGGAGCCTCGCGCCCACACCTCAAATTGAATCACATCGCCCGGAGCGACGGCGAATTTCCGGCTCACCAGCACGCACTTCTCCTCCCCGCCCGATGTCAGGCGCACCGACGCCTGGCCTTGATGCGCCTGGGTGCGATCCACCTTGGCCGCAGGCTCGCCCGCGCTCGGCGCGAGATACCAGCCGCCGCCCGGCAATCCGGTTTTGCCGGCCGGTTCTTCAAAACCGCCGTTGGCCACCAAATTTTCCTGCGCGCCCGCGATCAGTCCGCCACCGCACAGTCCGATGAAAATCAATAAAAACAACCTTCGCATGGTGCCGCATCAAAACCTTCATTTCCCCCCGGAGCAAGACCAAATCATCCCAACCGGTAAAAAATGGCGGCGGGGGGCGATTTGGGCTTGTCATTCCCTCCCGGTCTGGTAATGCTGCCGCCATGCCAGATATAGCTGACTTTGTGCATCATGGGGCGGCAATGGTCACGCCCACCATTCTCAAAAGGACGCATAAGAAGCTTCCCTACCTGAAGCTCAAATACACCGAGTTCGATGATCCGGCTTTTCCCCATTTAACCGACCAGTTGGAATTCCTCGCCGATGTTCTGGAGGATTTTGCCGAGGGGGTCGAGGACGAACTTCCCTACTACACGGTTGCGGCGGTCGCGTTTGCCATCATTCATTCCCATCGCCAATTTGATTTGATTCCCAATGCCATTCCGAATGCGGGTTTGGCGGACGATTCGGCGGTGGTGCGCATGGTTCTATTTGAGCACGAACGGGTTCTCTCCGCCTACGCTCTTCGTCACAAAATGAAGTGGGAAGCCATCACCCTCCAACCTTAGTGACCCGGGATGTGATTTTCCGGCAGGGATATGGGCGAGGTATGCGTCTGGAATATATTCCAGTTGTCGGCATATCGGGCCACCACGACCACGATAATAATCAAGGTCAACCCCAAAAAGCAGGCCAGCGGGATCATTCGCCGCACCTCCAACTCCCGGCCGTCTTTTCGGCGACAGTGTTTGTGCCGTCTGCGTCCCGTCTTTTTCGGTTCGGTCGCGCCTGTTGCCAAAATTGCCGTGGCGGGTTTTGACGCCGGCGGCGTCGCTGTCGTGATTGCCCCGGGTGTCGCCGCACGCGCCGGTGGCCGGGTGAATACCATGGGCGTCCATTTTTCCGGCAGCGTCCCGAAGTCCCCCCGCTGATGCGGGCGTGATTCTCCCACCGGCAAAAGCAGCGACCAGACTGACTGCGCCTGGATTTTTTTCAGCGCGTGGCTGTGTTCATCCAAAGCTTCCGGCGGCACCGCATCCGCCAGCGTCGAGAACATCAACTTAAGCGTCCAGTTTCCGGTGTGCGCCCGGCGGTGATGCATAAAGCGCAGATAATTCGTCCCCACGCTTAACTGCTGCGACGCCATGGGCGGCAGCGTGACCGAATACAGCTCAATCGTGTGCGCGATGTGGCACGGATACGGCAGCCCGAAGGGCATCCGCCGCGGCCCGCCTCCCGGCTTCTGCAGGAAGTCGGCGATGAAATTGTTGGACATTTCCAGCCTGCACCACTTCGACTTGGGTTCCAACACGAGGAAATCGCTGATCTCGAAAACTTCGGCCAGAAAAAACTCGTTGGCCGTCCGGTCATCCCGGTATTTCAACTCGCCCATCCGCCGCGCCTTGTTGAACCGGTTTTCGTATTGGCGCAGCCGTTTTCGGGCGAACGCCTCCAATCCTTCGCTTTCCAGCTCGCGCCGCAACGCCTCCGCCTGGACGCCCCGCGCCGCCACCACCACCTCCAGCCACGACCATGAGCCGGTAGTGTCAATCAAAATAGTTTCCTTCAACTCGCATACATTCCGCCCCTCCGCCTCGTCCGGCGACTCCATCAGCCCGGACCGCAGGCCGCCCGCCGTCAGTCCCGCCCCGTAACCGCCCGCCTGCTGTTCTCCCGCGACATCGGCCCAGCGCGTCTCACCGCCGGCTTCGTATTCCACCAGCAGATGATTGAACAAGCCGGGCGAGGGCAGCAACCCTGCCACGGAGCGGCGCAGAGTCGTGTTGACCAAAACCGGGCGTGCCGGGATTTGCAGTTGTTTCAACAGGTCGATCAGCAAAAATGACAAGTCCTTCCCGGACCCGTAGCGCCGCCGCGCCACCACCCCGGCCGGCGTCGGCAGTTCGCCGTCCAATTCCCCATCCGCCGGCAAAAAACGGTATTCGTCCCGCACGATCCGGATGATCCGGGCTATTTGTTCCAGAATCTCGCCGCCCGAAGGCGTGACCAGCCCCGCCGCCGTGTTCTCGTCCCGTTTCTTCCACGCCTCGACAAACGCCGCCGCCACCCGTCCCCAATCTCCGCCGTCGGAAATTTGAATCCACGGATACGCCATGAGCCATCCCGGCGAATTGTCTTCCGCGTGGAATCCTTCGTAATTCTCCCGCGTCCAAATCCAGCAAACCTCGCCCCCCTCTTTTTGCTCGGTTGGTCGCCATTCCGGCTCCCACGCCTTCCATTGCATGTGCCGCGCCGCATTGAACCGCGCCGAAAAATAAAACTTTCCCACCGGCGCCTCCGCCGGCATCCGGAACAGCGCCGCGCAAACCTCCGGCAAAATCAGCCGCCGGGTTTCAATGGTGTAACACCATTCCACAATGTCTCCCGGGCGCACATCCTCCAACATCAGGGCGAGAGTCATCCGGCCCGGCCCGGCCGCCCCCACCGCCGACTCGTCCACCACACGCGCCGAGGACAGGTTCGTGTGTTCGAACTGCTTCCCGCCCCGCCGGGTTTTGATCCAATGCAGGATCACCCGCTCCTGGCGCGCGTCGAAATCCAGATGCCATGGCGATTGTTCCTGCACCGCTTGCGCGGTCTGCAACCGCCGCGCGCCATGGAAAACCGTCTGGTGAAGTTCCGCATGAATCTGCTGCTCGAAAAGCAAATGGATGATGGACGCCCCTGCGTCCCCCGCGAAATCGCACGAAAACGAGCACAGCTTCACCCAACCAGGAACCGGTCCCAATCGAATTTTTTCGTTGGCGACAAGCAATGGCTTCTCTGGTCGCACGGTGGAGTGATCGGTGACAGTCACGCTTTTTTATAACCGGGAACGGAAACCCATTCAAATCTAAACTGTTGTCCGGACTCGTTTTCCCCGGCGCTTGCGGTTTCGAAATAATAGCGGGCCGGTCCTGATAACGGAATGGTTGCCGAAGCGGCAAGCCTGGCCTGCGCGCTGCGGTCGAAAAGGCAAGAGCCGGCCATCAACAGTTTCCCATGGAACTCTGGAACTGTGAGTCAACAGGCCCCATGGCGTGACGGGGCGCTCTAAATTTGAAGGATATAAATCAATGCACTAACTTCTGCTTGGCCGGCTTGCGCAGCAGACGGACGTCCACCGCGTCCATGCCGGCGGCGCGGATGGCGTCCAGCCCAAGGTCGGTGTCCTCGTAGGCGCGGCAGAATTGCGGCGCCACCCCCAATTGCCGGGCCGCTTCCAGGAAAATGTCCGGCGCCGGTTTCTGCCGTCGCACCGCTTCGCTCGTCACCACCGCCTGGAACAGGTGCCGGAGGCCCAGATGGGTCAGCACGGCGTCTATGTGTTCGCGCATTCCGCCCGACGCCACCGCCATCGGCACGATGCCGTAATTTTTCCGCGCGACGTCCGCCACTTCCTTGATCTCCTCCACTTGGGACAAAAAGGGGATATAAGCCGCCTCTTTCTCCTTGGAGACGGCCAGGGGATCAAGAACCCTGCCTTGTTCCTGACTCAACATTTTCAAGATGTCGCGCGACGGCACTCCTCCCAGCGAGTAAAAACGATCCTCGGGAAAATCCAGATGGTAGCGTCCGGCCACCACCTGCCAGGCGCGCCAGTGCAACGGCATGGTATCAGCCAGGGTGCCGTCGCAATCAAAAATCAACGCTTTGGGAACCATATTTAAACTTATAACTGCAACGCGGCCAACCGTTGCTCCAAGTCATCCGCCATCAACGGCTCAATCACGCAATCTATGTCCCCCTCGATAAACGTGGGCAGATTATAAAGCGTCAATTCGATGCGATGGTCGGTAATCCGGTTTTGGGGGAAATTGTAAGTGCGGATGCGTTCGTTGCGTTCGCCTGTCCCCACTTGTTCCTTGCGGTGCGCGGCATATTTTGCGTTTTCGGCCGCAACCTTGGCTTCGAGCAAACGCGACCGCAGCACGGTCATGGCGCGCACCTTGTTTTTTTGCTGGGACCGTTCGTCGGCGCAACGGACGATCATCCCGGTCGGTTTGTAAATGATTTGCACCGCCGAATCGGTGGTATTAACGCCCTGTCCGCCCTTGCCCGAGGCGCGGCAGACGTTGATTTCCAGGTCGTCGGGGCGGATTTCGATATCCACTTCCTCCGCCTCCGGCAGCACCGCCACGGTGGCCGTGCTGGTGTGGATTCTGCCTTGGGCCTCAGTTGCCGGCACGCGCTGCACCCGATGCACTCCGCTCTCGTATTTGAGCCGTTTGAAAACATCGACCCCTTTCACCCCGAAAATGACTTCCTTGAATCCGCCCAAATCCGAGGGGCTGCTGTCCATGCCTTCCACCTTCCAGCCCCGCGTTTCGGCGTAACGGGTGTACATGCGGAACAAATCGGCCGCGAAGAGGGCCGATTCGGAACCGCCCGCTCCGGCGCGGATTTCAATGATGGTATTGCGCGAATCAGCGGGGTCGGGGGGGGCCAGGCCGAATTGCAACTGGCGGGTCAGACGTTGCTCCTCGGGTTTAAGCCGGTCGATTTCCTCCCGGGCCAGTTGCGCCATTTCGCTGCCTGTCTGCTCGGTTTTCAACAATTCGGCATTTTCCGCCAAATCCCGCTCGACCTTAAGGAAGCGGAGGCCCGCCTCGTTCAAGTCTTTCAGGCGCGAGTATTCGCGCGAAAACTCCTGCAGCTTGGCGGAATTGCCCAACACCTTCGGGTCGCTCAAAGCGGCCTCGACTTCGCTATGACGGCGCGCGAATTTTTCGATGTAAGGGCGCAAATTCATGCGGCATCCCTCCTCCGGCAAAAAGCAACCCGCCCGTGGACAATAAAAACTCCACGGGCGGGTTGGATTGAAAGGGAGCTACTTCTTTTTCCTCTTGGCGGCAACGGCGGCCTGGGCGGCCTGCGTCTTGGCCATGCGCTGCTGGAATTTATCCACGCGCCCGGCGGTATCGACGAATTTTTGCGTGCCCGTGTAAAACGGATGGCACACATTGCAAATACCGACCATGACCGACGGCTTCGTCGAGCGCGTTTTGATCACGTTGCCACAGGCGCATCGGATTTCTGCTTCCGCATATTTTGGATGAATTTTATCCTTCATAAAGCAAGGTCGGCCAAGTTAGCAGCCCCACGGGTTTTGACAAGCTCTAATTTTCGGGGTCAATCCTTGTCCCCTGTTTGCACCGCCCAATCCGGGTATGGAACCTGTGATCCTTTGGCCGACCGCCACAGGATGCGGTTCAGCACATCATCCGGGCATTGGTCTTCGCGGTCAAAGGGCAGGCGGGCCGATACCCGCGCATCCTTGCGCAGCATCCGGTCGGATATTTTCTTCCATTCGCTGTTCATCTGATCCAGCGGAACCTTGTTTGGCACAGCGTCGAACGGGGTCAAATCCGGCTGATCGACGAAGCAGTCAAACATGGGCGTCGCCGTGGCGTCCATCTGGTTCATGGGCGGCAAACCGAGGATTAATTCAATCGTCCGCACCAAGCTTGTCTGGTTGTATTGCGTATGCACCGTCTGCCGCCGTTTCGAATACGGGCTGGCCACATAAGCCGTTGTCCGGTAGCCGCTCACATGGTCCCAACCAGCTTGCGGATCGTCTTCGATCACGAAGATGCAGGTGTCCTTCCAGAAAATACTGTGACTGACGCCCTCCAGGATTCTTCCCATGGCCAGATCGTTGTCCGCCAGGTAAGCCGCAGGGGTTGGATCGCCCGGTTTGGCGCCGCAGGTGTGGTCGTTCGAGAGCCACATGATGGTCAAATCCGGGAAACGCCCCGCTTGCTCGGACTTCTTCAGATCCTTGAGGAATTGGGTGGCCCGGAATTGGTCCGGCACATTCAAGTCAAAGCCCACCGTGCTTGTGATGACAAACGGATCAATCGACCCCGCGCCCGGCTCGCTCCAGACCTTGACGTTTTGGGTGCCGTGGATCAGATCGTGATAAATATCCAGATAGCCCGGCCGGCCCCGGTGCTTGCGATCCGTCCATTCCCGGCGCGAACTGGTGAATTCGCCAAAATCGCGGATGCTCCTGCCATGCGTCAGGGCGTTATCCCAGATAAATCCCGCCGGCGAAAAAGCCATCGCATCCCCATTGTCCGTGCCGCCACCGGCCGGATAACTGCGCGGAAATCCGGCGTAGGATTTTTCCATGTAATCCGTGGACATGGCGGTGTCCGTCCACTGATGCCCGTCGCAACTCTGGCTGCCGCAGCAATACGTGTTGTCCAGCAAGATAAACTGGCTCACCCAGTTGTGTTCGTTGGGCGTGATGTTCCGGCCGAAAATGCAAAGCGACGGGTCGCCGTTGCCCTCCCCAACATCGCCCAGCACCTGGTCGTAAGTCCGGTTTTCCTTGATAATGTATATGACATGTTTGATCGTGCTCGGCTCCCCTGCCCGTTGCGGCACGGGGCGGGCCGGCTGGCCGGGGCGCGCCGGCAACGCCGCCTGCGCGAGGAGCGGATAACGCAAATTCGCCAGCGCCGTTCGGGTCATCCCCGCCAACTGCGCGGGAGACGGCACGGGGACGAAGGAGAGCGACCCATACCACTCTTTGGAATTATATTCCGTCCGTCCGGTCTTCTTATTGACGACTCCGGGCGAAAACCCTTTGATGTTCGCCACGCAAATCGACTGATGCGTCCTGTCATAGACGATGGCGCCGGGAAACCAGCCCGCCGGGATCAAGCCCGCCAGCTTCGATTCGCCCGGCCTGAATTGGATCACCGCCACGGCATTCTGCGTTCCATTGCAAACGAAAAGGGTTTTGCCCGATTTGTCGAAGGCCAGCGCGTTGGGTTGCGCGCCGAACAAGTCGCCCGGTTGTTGCCGCGCCCAGATCGTCTCTACAATCTGGTCTGTTTCGGTGTCAATCACACTGAGGGTGTCGCTGCCCGCATTCGCCGCCACCAGCCGCCGTCCATCCGGCGAAAGGGCCATCGCGCAAGCATGCAAACCGGTCAATATTTCCTTTGGCGGAGTGTTGCTTCCCAGAGGCACCACCGTGACCGACCCCTCGGAGGCGATGTGACGGACGGGATCGACCCGCACCACCATTCCGCCTCCCGCCGAATCGGTCAAATCCCCGCTTCCCGGCCTGCGCCCCCCCCAGTTGCTCACATACACCTTGTCCTTCGCGAGGACAACGTCATAAGGCTCCACGCCCACATCGAACAGCCGCAGTTTTCTTCCCGTTGCCGCGTCCATTTCGATCAGGCGATTGGAAAGGTTGAGCGCCACGTAAAGCCGTTTTCCGTCCGGCGAGACAGCAATACCCGCCGGAATCTCGGCATCGCGTTCGGGTGCATGCGCCTCCGGCAGGGCAAACGCATAGAGTCCTTTTACCTGTCCATTTTCCACCGCAAACACCTTGATGTCGCCGTTCACATTGGCCATGTAGAGCCGCGATCCGTCCGGCGAAAAAGTCAGGCCCGTGAAACTAAGCTGGCCCCTGCTGTCCGCATCCAGGATTTGTTCCGAGACCTCCTTTGGCGACCGGCTGTCCATTATATCCTCCGGCAACGGAACAGTTTGCAAAATTTTTCCCGAGGCCGCGTCCAGCACAATCACCGCGTGATTTTTGCCCGATGTGACCACAATCCGGTTGTCGGGGCTGATCGCCACCGCCTGGGGACGAAGCCCGGCCAACTCGACCAATTTCCCTGCCGGGGAGAGCCGTTGATTCACCGGCGTGACGAACTCATTATTGGGCAGCCGTCCCACCGTCGCGGTGGTGGCGGCAAAGGACCCCGTGCCCGGATTCGGCGCCAGCGCCAGGGCAGGCCCTCCCATTAGGGCGGTTGCCAGCCCGATCACCGCCTGTTGCCGCCACGATTTAATCAAATTCATAATAAAAAAATTCCAGGGCCACGCTCCTGAAGCCTCCAGACACCAACAAAGACGCCGCTGCCGCCCGCCCGGTTTCCAGTATTTCAGAAAAGGCGGGTGGTGGCGATGGAAAGGCGTGAAAAATATCTTGCCCTGCCGCCTGACCTGATTGACTCTTTTTACGGACAGTCGCGGATCGGAAATCCTGGTTTGGAGAATTTTATGGCGCGAATTTACAATAGCATCGTTGAAACAGTCGGACACACCCCCCTCGTGCGCTTGAACAAGGTTACTGCCGGCGTTCCCGCCACCGTGTTGCTGAAGTGCGAATATTTCAACCCCCTGGGCAGCGTCAAAGACCGGATCGGCGTGGCCATGATAGAGGACGCGGAGAAACGCGGCATACTCAAGTCGGACACCGTCATCATAGAGCCGACCAGCGGCAATACAGGGATAGCGCTGGCCTTTGTGGCGGCGGCCAAAGGATACAAGCTTATTTTGACCATGCCGGAAACGATGTCCGTGGAACGGCGCACCCTCCTGGCCATGCTGGGGGCCAAGCTGGTTTTGACGCCGGGAGCGGAAGGGATGAAAGGGGCCATTGCGTGCGCGGAAAAGATAGCGCGCGAGACGCCCAATTCGTGGATCCCGCAGCAATTTGACAATCCGGCCAACCCGGAGGTGCATCGCCGGACGACGGCGGAAGAGATTTGGGCCGACACGGACGGGGCGGTGGATATTTTGGTGGCGGCGGTGGGCACGGGGGGAACCCTCACCGGTTGCACCGAAGCGCTCAAGGCGCACAAGCCATCCCTCGTGGGCATCGCGGTTGAACCAAAGGATTCGCCCGTCATTTCGCAATTCCTGGCCGGCCTGCCGCTCAAACCCGGTCCGCATAAAATCCAGGGACTGGGCGCGGGATTCATTCCAAAGAATCTTCATCTTAAAGACAGCAAGGGCGTGGCGCAGATTTGCGAGTGCATACAGATCAGCAACGACGACTCGTTTGCCATGGCGCGACGACTGGCCAAGGAAGAGGGATTGCTCGTTGGTATTTCTACGGGGGCAAACGTGGTGGCGGCGATCCAGGTGGCCCGGCGGCCGGAGAACAAAGGGAAGATGATCGTGACCATAGCCTGCTCGACGGGCGAGCGTTACCTGAGCACGCCGCTGGCGGCGGAAGCCAGGGCGGAAGTGGGCGGCTAAAAAAATAAGTTGCATTGCGGGCCGGTTGGCGGCAGTGTGGTAGTGTTAAAGGTCTGACCGGAAGTGCGCGATGGCACTCATCACGCGACGGTTCTCCAAGAATTCTGTATTCGCACGAATTGATTTTTCGGGGCAAATCAAGCGAGGCCTTGACGTTTTTACATTTATAAGCCTATGAGCAACGCGCCCAGCGCCACGACTCCCGACTACGGGGTTGGTTATTTGGAAATATCGGAGAAGGGTTTTGGTTTCCTTCGCACCAAGGAAAACAATTATCATCCCAAGCCGGCCGACATCTTTGTCACGCCGGACACCATCAAACGCAATTTTTTGCGCGAAGGGTGTCTTGTGGCCGGGGAGACCCAGCCGCCCCACCGCGGCAACAGCCCTCAGCTTAAAACCGTGCAGAAGGTCAATGACCTGCCGTTTGAAGCCTACACCAAGGCGGCGCGGTTTGAGAATCTGACCACCATTGATCCCATAGAGAAGATCAATCTGGAAACCTCGCCCGATTTGCTCGAGACCCGCATTATCGACCTGGTCACGCCCATCGGCAAGGGCACGCGCGGTCTGATTGTCGCGCCCCCGCGCACAGGCAAGACCACCATTCTCAAGCAGATTGCCAACGCCGTCACCGCCAATCACCCGGAAGTTTATGTGATTGTTCTTTTGATCGACGAGCGGCCCGAGGAAGTGACCGACTTCCAGCGTTCGGTCAAGGCGGAGGTGGTTGCCTCCTCCAACGATCAGGATTTGGAGACACACGTGCGGCTGTCGCGTTTCACCATTGAGCGCTGCCGCCGGATGGTGGAAAGCGGACGGGACGTTTTTGTTTTGCTTGATTCGATCACCCGCGTGGCCCGCGCCTACAACAGCGTGCATGGCGGCAGCGGCCGGACCATGACCGGCGGCGTTGACGCGCGCGCCCTGGAAATTCCGCGCAAGATGTTCGCCTCCGCCCGCAAGATTGAAGAAGGCGGTTCCCTGACCATTATCGCCACGGCCCTGGTTGATACGGGTTCGCGGATGGATGAACTGATATTCCAGGAATTCAAAGGCACGGGCAACATGGAATTGATTTTGGAGAAGAAGCTGGCTGACCGCCGTCTTTTCCCTGCGATTGACATTCCCAAGAGCGGCACGCGCAAGGAAGAGAAACTTTTCTCGCCCAAGAACATCGAGTCGATCCGCAAGTTGCGCCGCATGATGGTTGATCTCAACCCGGTTGAGGCCATGGAAACGTTGCTGGCGGCCTTGAAAAAGTTCAAGACCAACGACGAACTGCTTTCCAAGATCACCTAGCGGTCATTGAAATCGAAACCGGAGAAATTCCTGCATTCCCGTCCGCCTTTGGAGCGGATGCTGCGTATTCACCAGGCGATTCAATCCGGTCGTTATCCCAATTCCGTCGTGCTGGCGCAGGAATTGGAAGTCAGCCAAAAATCCGTCTATCGCGATTTGGAGTTCATGCGCGACCGGCTGGAATTGCCCCTGCAATACGACATTCCCCGCAAAGGTTATTTCTACACCGGGGAAGTCAGCAATTTTCCCACCCTCCAGATCACGGAAGGAGAGCTGTTTGCGCTCCTCGTGGCGGAAAAAGCGCTGCAACAATACCGGGGCACGACCTTTGAGCGCCCGCTGATGAGCGCGTTCAAGAAGATGGCCGCGTCGCTGCCCGACACGGTTTCACTCAACCTGTCCGATTGGGAAGGGACCATATCCTTTCGCACCCGGGCGGAGCCGATATTGGACCTGGAAATATTCGACGCACTGGCCAAGGCGGCCGCGCAACGCCAGCAATTGCAATTGACCTACCGCAAGCCCGGCCAGCGCGAGACGGAATTGCGCGTGGTGGATCCGTATCACCTGGCCAACATCAACGGCGAATGGTTTCTTTTTGCGTGGTGCCATTTGCGCAACGACATACGGACCTTCGTTCCCGCGCGCATCCACGAGGTCAAACTCACGGGCAAAACCTTTGCCCGTCCGCAAAAATTCTCGCTCGAAAAACGATTGCGGGACAGTTTTGGGGTCCATTCGGCGCAAGGGAGTTTCGATGTCGTCATCCTCTTCAACGAAATGGTGGGCGATTACATCCGGGAAAAGAAGTGGCACGATTCGCAGGAGCTGAAGGAACGGAAGGACGGGGGGCTGGAATTGCGGATGAAACTATCCAGCCTGGTTGAGGTGGAACGATGGGTTTTGGGCTGGGGCGGCAACGCCAGGGTGCTTGGGCCGCCGGAGTTGGCAGAGAAGGTCAGGAAATCCGCGGAAGCCATACTCAAGAATATGTCCGCCGCCTAAAGTCCCGCCCATTCCATCCGATGATACAAGCGGCCTTCCATTGGAGGGGACGGATTTGCGTTGCGCGATGATTTCGACGAAAGACATATTTTACCACGCCGTTGACGAGCGGACGGAGTTGCGGTTGGTGGGTCCCGAACACAGCGGGGAACTGTTCAATCTCTATGAAGCCAATCGTCCGTACCTGCGGCGCTGGCATCCGTGGGTGGATGACCTGAGTTCGGCGGCGGCGGTTGAAAACGCCATTGCCTCCTGGCAGCAGCTTTATGCGGTCAATCAGGCTTTTCACGCCGGCATTTGGTTTGAGAAACAATTTTGCGGGATGGTCAGCTTCCTGAAAGTGGATAACGTGAACCGTTGGACGCCAATGTGTTATTGGCTGGACGAGGGGCATCAGGGGCGGGGAATCATGACGGCTTGTTGCCGGGCGATGGTAGCCGAGGGCTTTGCGGGGTGGAGGTTGAATCGCATCACCATCGAATGTGCGGCGGAGAACACGCGCAGCCGCGCCCTGGCCGGGCGTTTGGGGTTCAAGTTGGAAGGGACCATGCGCGAGGTGCAATGGCTGCACTACCGGTTCGTCGATGCGGCCGTTTATGGTTTGTTGCGTTCGGACTACGAAGGCCCGCAGCTAAACGCCACGATAGACGCAGCGGGCGGCGCAGGTTTCGGCCACGACGATTTCGGACAGCAACGGCAGTTTGGGCTTTAACCGTTGCCAGATCCAAATGGCGATGTTTTCGCTGGTGGGGTTTTCCAGGCCGGGAATTTCATTCAGATAAAAGTGGTCCAGCTTGTCCAAAATGGGTTTGAAAGCGCGGCTGATTTCCGCGTAATCGATCACCCAGCCCAGAGTGGGGTCGCAATCGCCTTCAACCGCCAACTCGACTTTGAAGCTATGCCCGTGCAGGCGGTGGCACTTATGCGCCGCAGGCAGGTGCGGCAGGAGGTGGGCGGCTTCAAATTGAAATGTTTTTCTTAGTTCCATTACGGTTTCTCCCAATCTATCCAAGTGACGAGGCCGGCCAGAGGCGGGTATCCGTCGTGGCGCCAGCCAAGGGGCGGATTCTGCATCCGGCCCATCGGACAAACGCGGCGCGCCCCCCAGCGGGCGAGGCGTTGCGAATAGTCGCGGGCCTGGTCCGGCGCGCTGGCCAACCCGACGGTGGACAGTTGCTCGCGCACAGGCTCGGCGCCTTGCAAGGCTTGATTTAAACCGGGCACGGCCTTGATGTAAATAAAACGGTTGAGGCAGGAAAGCTGGAAGCACGGGTCGGTTTCCAAAACAACGGTCCAGGCGGTGGAGTTGACGCTGGCCCACATTTTGGTTTCCGGCATGTGCGCGGCGCGCACCTCGTAAAACGAGCGGCGGATGGCCACGGCGGCGGCTTCGCGCACCGGCAAAGGCCCGCGGGGAAAGGTTTTCTCCAATGCCTCCAGTTGATCCGCCAGCCGGGCCGCGAAACTTTCCGGGGTGATTGCGCCCGATTCCTCCACATAGATGACATGAGGCGAAAGGCAGCCGCGCTGGTTCCATGCGGCCACGTCGGCGGCGGCGTTTTGCGCTATCGTTTCGGCATTGCGCCCCAGCGCGTCTTTTGTGACATAGCCAAAGCTGACCCGGGTGCCGTAGCTGAGGAAGCGCGTCTTGCGCGGAATTTTCCGGGCGATGGCCTCCAGCATTTCGTCGCTGCCGGTGGCGGCGACGCAATCCGCCTCGGCAAAGAGGGCGTTTTCCAACGTGTGATTGCCGCCTTTCCATTCCGCCAGCTCCAGGCAGGAGCCTAACTTGCGATCAGCCTCATAAATGGAATGGGCAAAAAGGCGCGGGAGCAGCGCGCTGCCCGAAGCGCATTTGACAAACTGTGCCGAGCGGGTGAGCAGGCCGAGAACTATCCCGGTCAGGACAGGGTTGGGAATATTCCCCGGAACGATATGGGCGAGCAGGGCCGGACCGCAGGCGAGAGCGGTTCGTTTGGCGGAAACCTGATGTTCGTCGGGATGAAAATCATCCAAGCGGCGCGGATGGCCGAGTTCCTGGCGCAGGAGGGCTTCCATATTCTCGGCGGTAAGCTGGTTGAAAAATTGATCCAGCCCGGCCGCCAGCACGGGTTCGGAGAAACCGGTCGCCGCCGGACCCAATTGGAGCGCCAGACGGCGGAAGTGGTAATCGGCCGAAAGCCAATCCTGGGCCAGCCGATCGAGAAAGCGGATGATGCTTTCGGTGGAGCGGTTTGCGAGGTATTGCTCCCGATTGCGCTTGAGGGTTTGGCAAGCCTCGGTGATCAAGGTGGCGGTGAGTTCGGCTTCCGCCGGAAGATCGGCCAGGAAATAATCGGGCAGATTCATAAGCCTCTTTTCAACTTGCCGCCATGAGGGAGCACCCGCGGGGTTCGGCGGCTTCGTCGCGACCAAGCAATTCAAATCCGTCTGGACGTGCCAGGGCGAGGTCCTCGGTTTGCAGGGCCATGACGGAGCAAACATTGGCGAGGTCAAAAATGCGCAGCAGGCCCGTTTCCCCTTCGTGCGCCGTTGCGCCTGATTCGGGCGAGATGATCTGGGCGCGCACCCAGGGCGGGAAATGGAAAACTTTCCCGGTCGCAGGAACCTGGCCGATGACGCCGTCATAAGCCTGGGAACTCAATTCGCACATGCCGTATTCGGTGACAATGTGCGAGTCCGGCACGCCGAGAAAGCGGGTCATCAGCCGGCGCAATTCAGTTTTGGCGACGACACGCGAGCGTCCTTTGTAGCCCCCTGTTTCCATGAGGCGCGAGCCTGGGGGGAGATGAAGCCGGGTTTTGTCTCCGGCCAGATGATCGAGCCAGTGAACGAAAGAAAAAGCCGTGCCTAAAAGCGCGACTGGGCGGTTGGCTGAACTGGCGTCATGCACCGCCGCAGCAATCTGTTCCGGGTCAAGATTCCAGGAACCGTCCGCGCCCATCTGGCCGGCGTAGAGAGTGTCCGCGCCGCCGAATTTCGAGCGGATGGTCTCGAACATGTGGATCAAGGAAGAATGAGGGGCGCTTGCGGGCGGCGGGGTGAGGAAAATGAACGCGATATTTTCGGGGCGGTCAGCCAGAAAATGCGGTTCAAACCAGCGCAGAAGGGCGGCTTCGTAAAGCGAGAGCGAGGTTGCGCCGTGAAAGTGGCGGGCGGGTGTCTGGCCGGTGGTGCCGCTGGAATGAAAGACGCGGCACCGTTCATTTTCGGGCAGGCTCGAAACCAGATGCTCCTTGAACGCCGCAACCGGCAAAGGGGGAATGTGGCTCCAATGATGGATCGAGCCGGGGCTTTGGTTGCGCCACTCGCAAAACCGCCGGTAAACCGGCACGTGATCAAACTGAAAGGCAAACAACTCCAAGGCCAGCCGGTTGAAGTCGTCCTCGGAACGGGACGAGGCATCCGTTTCGGAAATCAAGCGGCGCACACCGGCGGGAAGGTCTGGATTGGCCAGGGTCGTTTCGGCATTCATTGTTTCAGACGGGGCCGATTTTCCGCCGGCGAGCCGACGGTCGGCTTTTGGGCAAAAGGCGGACAATTTCGTTTCATCACCCCTATCATCGCATTTTTTCAGCCGATTGTCGATGCGTTCGGAAGGCGGGGCTGCGCCGGGGTGTTGCAGTTTGCAACCAATTGACGTCCAGCGGCAAACGGCAGGCAATAAAATGACGCCGCCGCCCGGCAGGAGCAGGCGAAAGGAATATCCAAAAAATATTTTTCTAAAGTCTTTCGTTGCCCCGCCGATACGAGAGCTGTCAAAAATGACATGGCGGCTGGCAGCCAGAGAGAGCCAGCGGGGGACTGGTGAGACCCGCAAGTCAAGTTCACCATAAAGACATTGGATTGTGTAAAATAAACTCTGAAAAGAGCGACTCAAGGAAAGAGATATTATGGTCATCAATACAAACATTGCGGCACTCACGAGCGCAACTAATCTCAATGAATCGACGGACAAACTGAATGAGTCGCTGGCACGGCTTTCCTCCGGATCGAGCATTGTCAACGCGTCAGACAACCCGGCCGGTTTGGCTGAATCCATCAGCCTTAATGCGCAAATCGGGCAGACCACGGCGGCAGCCAATAACGTTGCCAACGCAACTTCATTTTCCCAGACCCAGGATGGGTATCTGCAACAGATCGGTTCAGCCCTTGACGAAATGTCCACTCTGGCGGTCGAAGCTCAGGACGGCACCAAGTCCAGCGCCGAATTGGGCGATTACCAGGCGGAATTTACAGCCCTGGCCACTTTCGTCACCAACGCGGGCACACAGAGTTTCAACGGCGTCAGTCTTTTTGGCACCACCGGCCTGACCGTGACCACGAACGGCACTGGCGACACGTTCACCATGACCGCCGTCAATCTGGGCTTGCCTGCCTACACCTCTGCGGCAGCGGCCAACATTTCCACCACCGCAGGAGCGGTTGCGGCCTTGACGGCTGTGTCGGCTGCCATCACGCAATTGGCCCAGGATCGGGCCAGTGTCGGCGCGAATGAGGAAACACTGAACTATTCCTCCCAGGAACTGGGCACGTTGTCCACCAACCTCGCTTCCGCCAACAGCGCGATCTCGGACGTCAATGTGGCCACCGAAAGCACCAACTACGCCAAATACCAAGTTCTCGTGCAGTCCGGCACGGCCATGCTGGCGCAGGCAAATCAAAATCCGCAGTATGTGCTGAAGCTTCTGCAAGGCTAAGACTGAGCCTGACTTTTCTCTATCATAACGGCGCGCCGCGTTTTCGTGGCGCGCCGCTTTTGTTTTGTTAAACGGACGCCGCGGAGCGGCGCCAGAGGGCGGTGGCGCGGATGGCGTCATCAAGCGAGGTCCATTGGTCCAGTTGCAATTCGGCGGCGGCGCGGCTGACGTCGGGAACGTAGCGTTTGGCGGGCTGGCCGGGGATGGGTTTTTGCGCGATGGTCACGGGGGTCTTTTGACCGAGGGTGCGGGCCACGGCGGCGGCGGTTTCCGCAATGGTCACGGCCTGGCTGGAGCCGACGTTGTAAGGGCGGTTGGCGGCGCCGCGCAATAAAATGGTCCAAAGCCACACCGCCAGGTCGCCCGCGTAGAGGTAGGAGCGAAAGGGGGTGCCGTCGCCCTGCACAACGATGGGTCCGCCGGCCAGGGCGTCGCGGATGAAATTACCGATGGCGAAATGGGCGTCCATGGGCAGGTAGGGGCCGACAAAGGCAAAGCAGCGCGCGATCTTGGTTTCAAGGCCGAGTCGGGGGCCTTGAATGGAGCAGAGCAATTCGCTCAGGCGCTTGCCTTCGCCATAGGCGGCCTGGGGGGATGAGACGTCAGGCGCGCCGGGGTAATCCTCGGCCAGATGCGTCAGGCCGGGGGGCTGCGCGCCGTAAACGGCACCCGAACTTGTCAATAGAAATTTCCCGGCCCCGCAACGGGCGGCGAATTCGAGGGCGCGGCGCGTTCCGGCGACGATGGTGTCAAGCATCATACCGGGGTCCTGGCGGTTCAGTTTGTCGCTGGCCTCGGTGGCGGCGTGGATGACGTGGGAGAAGGAGCCGGCGGGGAAGTCGAAATTCCGCACGTCGCCGGTGTGAAAGCGGATGTCGGGGCGGGAGGCGAGGTGGGGCGCCTTTTTGCGGAAGGCGTCCGGGTTGCGCGTCAAGACCAGCATTTCCGCGCCGAGGCCGAGACGGTGGTTGGCCCAGGCGAAACTTTCCAGCAGCCAGCACCCGAAAAAACCGGTGCCGCCGGTGACAAAGAGACGTTGCCCGCGCAGTTCCTCCCACAGGGGCCGGGTGCGCTGAAGAACGCGATCCAAATCGGCGGACAGGGGATGGTCGGTCGGGGTCATGCCTTGGCGCGGCAAAAGTCCTGGATGACCTCGACCACGTAATCAAGCATTGGACGGGTCAAACCGGGGTAGGTGCCGATGAAGAGGACTTCGTTCATGATTTGGTCCGCGCCAGTCATGTCGGCGGCGACGCGGAAGGCGGCGGGACGGTCCTTTTTCAACTGCACCAGGACGGGTTGCCGGAGCAGATTGCCGCCAAACAACATGCGGTTGCCGATTTTGTGCAGGTCGAGATGCCGGGCGAATTCGGTTTTGCCGAAGGGCGCGCCGGGTTTGACGCGGAGCATGAAACCGAACCAGGAACAAACGGTGCGATGGCCGGAGTCGTCCCAGGTGAAGCCGTTTTCGGTCCAGGCGGCGGCGTGGGTGGGGAGCATGAAATCGAAGACCGATTCCAGATTGCGCAGGGCGCGGCGCAGGTAATTCCAGTTGTCGATGCGGGCCTGGACGAAGCGGGGCAGTTTTTGCAATTGGACGCGGCCGATGGCGGCCTGGGGGTCGAGCGGTTTGAGATTATAGCCGAGATGGGAATAGGTGTATTTGTGGTCGTAACCCTTGGGTAATTCGCCCAGATGCCATTCAAAGCGCCGGCCGCAAGTGTTGTCCACGCCGGCGGCGCACCAGCAATCGCGGCCCCAATCGCGGAAACTTTCGACGATGACCTTCAATTTGATATTGTCAACTATATTGACCGCGCCGCCCTCGCCCAGGGTCAGGTGGTGCGGGGGATAAAAGGATTGGGTGGAAAGGTCGCCGAACGAGCCGGTGAATTTCCCGTCGTAAGTGCAGCCGAGCGCGTCGCAATTGTCTTCAATCAACCAGAGTCCGTGTTTTTTGCAGAACGCGGTCACCTCGGCCAGTTGAAAGGGGTTGCCGAGGGTGTGGGCCATGAGAACAGCCTTGGTCTTGGCGGACCGGGCGCCTTCAAGCTGACCGGCCCTGGCGTTCAGGGTCGCGGGATCGTTGTCAATAAAAACCGGGACGAAGCCGTTTTGCAGGATGGGCGCGACCGTGGTGGGAAAACCGCCGGCCGCGGTGATGATTTCATCGCCGGGCAGAAGGCGGCGCGAGCCGAGCTTGGGACTGGAAAGGGCGGAAACGGCGAGCAGGTTGGCCGAGGAACCGGAGTTGCACAGGACGCTTTTCTTGACGCCGAGGTAGCGGGCCAGACCGTCCTCAAAGGCTTCGCCTTCCTTGCCCAGAGTGAGCCAGAAATCGAGCATGGAAGAGACGGCGGCGCTGACTTCGTCGGCATTGAAAACGCGTCCGGCGTAGGGGACGACGGATTGGCCGGGGACGAATTGGCGCAACGGGGCCGGCTCGTCGGCGGGACGGTTGTTTTGATGGACGAGATCGGAATATTCGCGGGTGAGCCGCAGTATTTCTGCTTTGAGCTGGCCGGGCGATTTCATTTTGACTTGGCGGTTGCGGTCCACGGCAGCTTGAGTTCGGCTGCGCGCGCGACGTATTGATCGAGTTGTTCCTGGGTGATGGCCTGAAAGTCGCGGGAGTCCTTGAAGTTTTGGGCGGTGCGGTACCAACCGACCGTGCGGGCGACGGCTTCGGAAAAATTCCAGACCGGACGCCAGCGCAGCATGGCATAGGCTTTGTCGGTGGACAACTGGAGCAGGCCGGCTTCGTGGGGCGCCTGGGGATTGCTTTTATCCTCCCAGCGTCCGGGCCAGTTCTTCAAAATTTCCCCGACCAATTCCTCGACCGTGCGGTTGGATTCGTGATCGGGGCCGAAATTGAAAGGGGAAGTGAGAGCGGGCAAATCGACCCGGCGCAAGGACGGATCGGCGAGGGAGGCCGCGAGCCACAAGTAGCCGCTCAAAGGTTCCAGCACATGCTGCCACGGGCGGGTGGCGTGCTTGTTGCGGACGAGGATCGGCTCCTTTTTTTGGAGGGCGGCTATGCTGTCGGGCACGATCCGGTCCCCGGCCCAATCGCCGCCGCCGATGACATTGCCGGCGCGGGCGCTGGCTATTTTGACCGGGTGATTGGAGAAAAAAGAATCGCGATAGGAGGCGATAATCAGTTCGGCTGCGGCCTTGCTGGCGCTATAGGGGTCGTGTCCGCCCAAGGGGTCCTCTTCGCGATAGCCATGGTGCCACTCGCGATTTTTGTAGCATTTGTCGGTGGTGATAAAAACGGCGGCGCATGGTTGCTGGTAGTCCTCAAGGGCGTCGAGCAGATGGGCGGTGCCCATGGCGTTGACGGAGAAAGTTTCGAGCGGGCGGACGTAGGATTCCCGCACCAGGGCCTGGGCGGCGAGATGAAAAACGAAACTGGGCCTGGCCGCTTGCACGGCATTGGCCAGGATGGCCGGGTCCTGAATGTCACCGATGATGTGGTTCAGGCGGTTGGCGAGGCCGAGTTGGGTGAACAGGGAAGGGGTGGTGCTGGGAGGAAGACTTACGCCGGTGACTTCGGCGCCAAGGGACAGCAGCCAATGGCAGAGCCAGGCGCCCTTGAAACCGGTGTGGCCGGTGACCAGCACTCGTTGTCCCGTGAAAGCGGAGCCGAAAGATGTCATGATTTCCAAATTTTCCACGGAGCCTTGCCGTCGGCCCACATGCGGTTTAATTGGGTGTATTCAAAAAAGGTGTCCATGGGCTGCCAGAAACCGTCGTGAGGAAATGCCATTAACTGGCCCTCGTGCGCAATGGTTTTCATGGGTTTTTGCTCGAACATCTGGTGATCGGGGTCGTCTCCCATGTTGTCAAAAATGGAGCTGGAAGCGACGAAGAATCCGCCGTTGATGCGCCCTTCGGTGACTTGGGGTTTCTCGTTGAATTCGAGGACGCGACCGTCTTTGGTCAGGTCCATTTCGCCAAAGCGGCCCGGGGGACGCACGGCGGTGACGGTGAGTTTTTTCCCGTGCCGGCGATGGAAGGCAAGAGAGGCGGTGATGTCGATGTTGCCCACGCCGTCGCCGTAAGTGAGGAAGAAATCGGGATCATCGCCGATGAAAGGTTGGATGCGGCGGATGCGTCCGGCGGTCATGGTTTCCTCGCCGGTGTCGGCGAGGGTGACTTTCCAATCTTCCTCGCCATGGCGGGTATGGAATTGGACATTGGGCTGGCGGCCGAGGTTGAGAGTGACATCGCTGGTCATCCAGAGGTAATTGCGGAAGAAATCCCGGATCATGTCGCCCTTGTAGCCAAGGCAGAGGACAAACTCATTGAAGCCGTGTGCGGCATAAATCTTCATGATATGCCACAAAATGGGGCGGTTGCCGATGGGCACCATCGGTTTGGGCCGGTACTCTGTTTCTTCGCGCAGGCGGGTGCCTTTTCCACCGCACAGGATGACGACTTTCATATATGCCGGTTTAAATACAGAAGACTACAAGATAATGGCGGGGACGACGGTTGCAAGCCGGATGTTTTGGCGGCCGTGCCGCCGGGAGAATTCCATCGCCGAATAATATTCCCCGGGCGGGTTAAAAACTTGCTCTTGGGCTGTTCCTTCAATTATATTTTGCCCAAGAAACTTAAATTTATGGCTGATATCGCAAACAAATATTCTATTAACGTCCCCGGCAAATATTACGTCGATAATCAATGCATTGATTGCGACCTCTGCCGCGAGACCGCTCCCGCCAACTTTGCCCGCAGCGATGATGGCGGTTATTCCTTCGTCACCAAGCAGCCCGCCACCCCCGAAGAGGAGGCTCTTTGCAAGGAAGCCAAGGAAGGCTGCCCCGTCGAAGCCATTGGCGATAACGCCAGCGCTTAGTCGTTCGTCCTTTGTTTGGCGGCCGCCGTTTACTTCACATGGAAAGTGACGGTGGCCGGGGCCAGACCAGGCGAGGTGGCGGTTAATTGCAGGGTTTCCGGGCTGGTTCCGGCTTGAATGACCGCTATGCAGTGGCCGTTAAATGCGTTTCTCTGGCTGGCCCGGTCGGTTTCATGATCGCTCGGGTTGCCGTTGCCTACACCGAGAATGCGTCCCCCCCCCGTGAGTTGGAAGGTGACGCGGTTGTTGGCGGTGGGCACCACGCGGCCTTTGGCGTCCAGAATGGAAATCGGCGCGACCACGGTGTCCTGGGCGTCGGCGTGAAGCTGTTCGCGATCAGGGGAGAGTTTAAGGGTCGCGGGAGCGCCGGTGGTTTCGACGATGTCGGTGGCCACGAGGCGTCCGTTGGTGGTGGCTTTTGCCTCCAAGCGCCCGGGTTTAAAGGGAACCTGCCATTCCACATGACCATTTGAAGGCATGGTCTTGACTCCGAAGCTTTGGCCGTTGAGGAAAAGCTCGACCTGCTTGGCGTTGCTGACGGCGATGACACGGATGGGCTTGTCTTCACTGTCCGGCCAGTTCCAGCAGGTGGGCATCAAATGCGCCATCGGTTTCTCCGACCAGCAGGATTCGAAGTAATAATATTTGTCCTTGGGGAATCCGCATGAGTCCACCAAGCCGGTGTTGTTGGCGACGTCCGGCCAGCCGTTGGGGTTGGGCTCTCCTTTGTAATCAAATCCGGTCCAGACATAAATCCCCGCCATGAACGGACGTTCCACCACGGGCAGCCAGCCGGGATCGGTCAGGTTGTAACTGCTGGACCAGCCGTTGGTGCGGTCTTCCGTGTAATTGCCGCGGGCGGTTTTGTTGTTGGCGGTTTCGCTGGCGAAGACGGGCTTGCGGGGGTAGGTCTTGTGGACCTGATCGTATTTGTTGGGGCTATAATTGACACCGATGATGTCTTCCACGGTGCAGAGGCCGGGGCCGAACCAGCCGCCGCTCATGGCGCAGGTGATGGGGCGTGTCTGGTCGTAGCGATGCACGACTTTCATCATCGCGGAAAAAATGGTGGCGCCTTCCTTCTCGCCTTGCATGTTTTCTTCGTTGCACATGGACCACATGATGACGCTGGGATGGTTGCGGTCGCGCTGGATCATCCAGGCCAGGTCGGAGAAATTGGTGTAGGTGGTGCCTTTGCGGCTGTGATGTGTATAGGCGTCGCCCAAATGCCGGTTCTCGTCCATGACCAACATGCCGAGGCGGTCGCAGGCATCCAGCACGGCTTCATTGGGCGGGTTGTGCGCGGTGCGCCAGCCGTTGCAGCCCATCCGTTTCAACTGCATGACGCGCCACGGTTGCAGGCTGTCCGGCACGCCGATGCCCACTCCGGCGAAATCCTGGTGATTGGCCACGCCGTGAATTTCAACATGCTTGCCATTGAGGAAAAAGCCCTTGTCGGCGTCGTAAAAAATGGTCCGGACGCCGAACGTCGCGTTGCCGGAGTCCACCGGCTGGCCGTCTTGCAGAATGGTGGTGCGGACCTGGTAGAGTTGGGGCGAGTCTGGCGACCAAAGGCGGGGATGCGGCAAAACCGCCTGCTGGACGGTCTGCGCCTGGCTGTTGGCCGGGACGGTTTCATCGCTGTGGAGGGTTTTGAGCGGGGAACCGTCGGGGCCGAGGATTTCGGAAGTGACGGAGCTGCGGGCGGGGGTGAAATTATTATTAGTGACAGTGGTTTCAATCGTGATATTCGCCAGGGCGTCGGCGCCTTGATTGCCGCCGGGCACCTGCGAGATGACGTAAACGCCGCCGGGAAGCAGATGCAGGGGAGCCACGGCGTTGTAATAAACATGGCGGTAAATGCCGGCGCCTTCGTTCCACCAACCTTCAAATTGGGCCGGGTCCACGCGCACCGTGATCACATTGTCGGCCCCCAGATGGACGACTTTGGTGACGTCATAAATAAAACCGGTGTAACCGCTGCGGTGATGGCCCAGCAATTTCCCGTTTAACCAGACGTCGCTCTCGCGGAAAATGCCGCCGAATTCCAGTTGCAGTATTTTGCCCTGGTCGGATGGGGGGGCGGTGAAGTGTTTGCGATACCACGCTACCGGGAAAGGCAGATAGCCGTGGCCGCGGTCGTTGGACGGGGCATAAGCGCCGTCCAATGTGTAATCGTGCGGGATTTGGACACGGTCCCAAGACTGATCATTGAAGTCGGCGGCGACGGCGGCCGTTTGGTCGCCGGACAAAAGGTCGCCGCGGTGAAACAACCAATCGGCGTCAAGCAAGGTGTGTTGTCGCAACGACGCGCCGGCCGGGTCGGCGGGCTTGGAAACACAGGAGGAGAATCCAAGAATCAGTCCATAAACCAGAACCGCGCCGAGAAATCGGACGCTTAATTTTTTATCGCTCATGATGATTGCACGATAAAGCCTCCGCGCCCCAGAGGCAATTATTTTTATTTCAGAAAAAGTCACTTAACCGTGCCGGCTTTGATCGCTTCCAGCTCTTCCCAGCGCGCGTATAGGCGGGGGATTTTGTCCTTGGCTGCGGTCAGGGCGGCGAGCAGCTCATTGGTTTGAGTGGCGTGGGTGCGGTGAAAATCGGGCGCGGCGAACAGTGCTTCAATCCGCGCGATTTCCTGTTCCAAAGCGACAATCTGCGGCTCGATTCCCTCCAGTTCGCGCGCGTTTTTGAAGGAGAGCTTGCCGGGTTTGGGGGGTGGCGCGGATTTTTTGGCGGGGGCGCGGGCGGGTTCCCGCCGGGGGGCAGGAGCGGTTTTGCGGGACTTTTTTTCGAGATAATAATCGTAATCGCCCGCGCTGTGGTGGATCCGGCCGTCGCCTTCAAACGCCATGATGTCTGTGCAGACGCGAGTCAGTAACCTCCGGCAGAGCCGGAGGCTTGAAATAGCGTGAACCGCTCAAA
>CAZLEE010000047.1:0-26529 GCA_964558455.1 uncultured Verrucomicrobiota bacterium
ATTCATCGCGCACGGCGGTGATGTCGGTGATGACTTTTTCGTTGACCAGTTCGGCAATGCGCTCGACCAGGGTGGCGCGATTGACGTTGTAGGGGATTTCCGTGATGACGATTTGTTCCCGGCCGCCCTTGGTTTCCTCAACGCCCACTTTGCCGCGAATTCTCACGCTGCCGCGCCCGGTCTTGAAATAATTTTTGATCCCCTCCAATCCCAGAATCGCGCATCCGGTCGGAAAGTCCGGCCCCTTGATGTGCTGCATCAACTGCTCCGGGGTGATGTCGGGATTATCCACCTGCGCGCAAACACCGTCAATGACCTCGCCCAGATTGTGCGGCGCCATGTTGGTGGCCATGCCGACGGCGATGCCGGTGCCCCCGTTGACCAGTAAATTCGGGAAGGCCGCCGGGAAAACGCACGGCTCGGTCAGGCGTTCGTCATAATTCGGAACAAAATCAACCGTGTCCTTGTCCATGTCCTGCATCAACACCCCGCCGAGATGCGTCATGCGCGCCTCGGTGTAACGCATGGCGGCGGGCGGGTCGCCTTCGACCGATCCGAAATTGCCCTGGCCATCGACCAGCGTGGCGCGCATCGCCCAAGGCTGTGCCATATGAACCAGGGTCGGGTAAATCACTCCTTCGCCGTGCGGATGGAAGTCGCCGCTCGTATCGCCGCAAATTTTGGCGCACTTGTAATGCTTGCGTCCGGGATAAAGATTGAGCCGGTGCATCGCATACAGGATGCGGCGCTGCGAAGGCTTCAATCCGTCGCGGACATCGGGCAGGGCGCGGGAGATGATGACCGACATCGAGTAATCCAAAAAGGAATTCTTGATCTCGTCGGCGACGTTGATCTTTTGAACTTTTTCATTGGCGGCGAAGAGCGGAATGCTCTCCGCGGGCAATTTCTTGTTTTCGGCGGGATCGTTTTGACCGGGTTCGTCTGGCATGGAAATAAATTATATGCTCCGCGTGGCGGATTTTGTTTTAGACATCGAGGTTGCGCACGTTGAGGGCGTTGTCTTCTATGAACTGGCGGCGCGGCTCCACCTCGTCGCCCATCAACTTGGTAAACATCTCCTCGGCTTCGACCAGGTTCGTCATGTCCACCCGCAGCAATTTGCGGCGCTCCGGGTTCATGGTGGTCTCAAATAGTTCCTTGGCGTTCATTTCGCCCAGTCCCTTGAAGCGTTTGATCTGGATGCCGCGTTTGCCGGCTTCCTTGACGCCGCTCAGAATTTCCGCGATCGAAAACAACGGCTTGGTCGTGGCTCTCTCGCCTTCGCCTTCGATCAACTCGAAAAGCGGCTTGTCCTGGGCGGAGTAGTGCGCCACGTTGAGGCCTTTTTTCTCCAGTTGGCTCAACAGATCCATCACGGCCTGGCTTTCATGCAATTCCACATGTTTGGCGCGGCGGACGTTGCCGTTTTGCGGCCTCTCCACCTTGTCCCTCTCAGCCCGTTCCAACAGGGAGGTGTCGCTGTCTTCGCCGAATAATTTCAAATCCGGGTTGGCATCGTCAAACACCGCCAGTTCTTCCTCGGTATGGAAGTAATGCACCGTCTCATCGTTGCCATCGCGCACCTTGACCAGATGCCGCGGCAACTCGTGCGTGACCGGATGGCGCCGTTCCACGTAATCCCCAAATTCCCCGCCATGACGACGCAGGGCCTGCACGTATTTGTCCAGCATCTCCAGCAGTTGCAGGATTTCCACCAACTGCTTTTCCGAAAGCTCCTTGTCCGTGGCCAGATCGCGCAGGCGGACGTCTTCCGTCCCCAGTTGAACCAGGATGCGGTTCATCTGCACGTCGTCATCCACATACTCCACCCGCTTTTTGCGCGTGACCTGATAAAGCGGCGGCTGGGCGATATAGACATACCCCTGCCGGACCAGTTGCGGCATCTGCCGGTAAAAAAACGTCAATAGCAGGGTCCGGATGTGCGACCCGTCCACGTCCGCATCGGTCATGATAATGATCTTGTGGTAACGCAGCTTCGGCAGGCTGAACGAGCCTTCGCCTTCCACATCGCCAATACCCGTGCCGATGGCCGTGATCATGGTGCGGATTTCGGTGTTTTGCAGCACCTTGTCCAATCGCGCCTTCTCCACGTTGATCAATTTGCCGCGTATGGGCAGGATGGCCTGGAATTTCCGGTCGCGCCCCTGCTTGGCCGAACCGCCGGCGGAATCACCCTCCACTATGTATAGTTCCGTGTTGGCCGGATCGCGATCCGAGCAGTCCGCCAGTTTCCCTGGCAAACCACCGCCGGTCAGCGCGCTTTTGCGCACCGTGTCGCGCGCCTTGCGCGCCGCTTCCCTGGCCCGGGCCGCCATCAGGCTCTTGTCTATCACTTTCCTGGCCACGGCCGGATTGGCGTCAAAAAACGTCATCAGCCCTTCGTAAACCGTGGACGAAACAATGCCTTCGATCTCGGTATTGACCAGTTTGACCTTGGTTTGCGATTCAAACCGCGGATTCGGCAGCTTCACGCTCAGGACGCAAACCAGGCCTTCCCGCACGTCATCGCCCGAAATGGCCGGGTCTTTTTCCTTCAGCAGTTCATTGGCGCGGGCGTATTGGTTGACCGCCCGGGTCAGGGCGGTGCGAAACCCGGTCAAATGGGTGCCGCCATCCGTATTCGAGATGGAATTGGCAAAACAAAGTATCTGGTCGGTGTAGGTGTCATTGTATTGCATGACGCAATCAACGATGACTTCGTCTCTTTGTTGGGACAGGACAATCGGCTGGGGATGCAGCACCACTTTGTTGCGGCCCAGTTGCTGCACAAATTGCACTATGCCCTCCCGATATAGAAAAATCTCCTTCTTGTTCTCAACCCGCTCGTCCCTCAATTGAATCTCCAGCCCCGGATTCAAAAAGGCCAGCTCGCGCAGGCGATTGGCCAGCAGATCAAACTTAAACTCGGTCGTGATGGTGAAAATCGTCGGGTCAGGCTTGAAGGTGATCAGGGTGCCGGTGCTTTTCGACTTGCCAATGACTTCCAGCTTACGCTTCGTCACCCCGCGCTCAAAAGCCATGTAATAGACCTGATTGTCGCGCGACACTTCAACCTTGAACCAGTCGGACAAGGCATTGACGCATTTGGCCCCCACCCCGTGCAACCCGCCCGAATACTTGTAAGCGCCCTGGCCGAATTTGCCGCCGGCGTGCAAATTGGTCAGAACCAATTCCACCGCAGGCATATGCCACTTGGGATGCGTATCCACCGGGATGCCCCGCCCGTCGTCGCGGATGGAAACGGAGCCGTCAACATGAATGTTCACGTCGATTTTTTTCGCGAATCCGGCGAGATGTTCGTCGATGGAATTATCCAGGACCTCGAAAACGCAATGGTGCAAGCCGTGTTCATCCGGGTCGCCGATATACATGCCGGGGCGTTTTCGGACAGCCTCCAACCCCTCCAATTTGTCTATCTTTGACGCGTCGTACTTTTCCGTCTGCTCTGGCGCAGTATTCATCATGGACATCACATCTTCCTGACCAAAATCTGATCTTAAAAAACACCTTGCGCGGCGGGATTTGTCGGCCTCCCGCGCGACTGCAGAAGTGTATGAATTTTCGGTCAAACAGACAACCCTTAAATTGATGTTTTTTTGCTTAAAAAACACCATTACTGGTGGGTTCATTTGAACCACTCCCCAAATGCTTGTGGCCCCATCAAATCTCAAAACCCCAAATTTAGGTTTGACGCATCTGATGGGCAGGATTGGGCTGACGGCAGGTCAAAATTCAAGCGAAAAAAACCCATGATTCACCGGCATTTGAATCATCAGGAAACGTACGCGGCCGAGCGTCCGCTCTTGGTTTAACCGGCTGGTTTGTGTAACGGCGACCCGACGGACACTTCTTTATTGTAACGCTTCCGCAAATCGGGAATCAAAAGCCAGGTTGTGAACAAATTCAGCAAGCGCGGCGCTAAGTTCCTTCTCGGGCGGATACACTTGGTGGGAAGATGATTTCCGCTGGTAATTGCCGCTGATGCGAAACGGGCCGGCGGTTGTTTTCTTGGCGTCATTGGTCACTGAAATTTCCGCGTCAATCTGCCCTTCCATTGTGTAGTGGAGGGTGGTGGTGGAAAGGAACGCCCTGAATCTCTCCAGGCCAATTTTGACGCGGGCGTCAACCGGCGCGCCCGGATCGGTCACAGCCCGGTGGCCGCACTTTGAAAGTTCTGATACCAATGCGTCCTGCACAATAAGCGGGACCGGCTTTTTTGTGTAAAAGGTCTGCGTCCCCCCGACGTCGGCCACAATCTGATAGACAGAATCCCGCTCGGCGGCCGGACGCAGGTCTTCCACCTGGACCAAAATTGTTGACGCCTTGATGGAAGTGAGCGGCCCGTTTCCGTCCGGATTAAAATGAACGGCCACCGGCGTTCTTGTATCGCATCCCGACACCAGCACGCCCAGCAAGAAAAGGGGCAAGAATGAATAACCAAATCTTTTCATGATGTTTTGTCTCCTTTTATTTCGCATATCGAATCTCATTTGCCACGCGGGCGCAATACCGCCTGGCTGTCTCCTCCATTTCGCTCTTCAAGAGATCGGGTGAAGAACCGTACTCGGAGATGGGACGATGCATGCCGCTTGTGAAATAGTCTTTGTGCTCCCACAATCGTTTGCCGTCGGCCCCCGCCAGCACCGCAGTGGCATTAAGGCCGACTTGGACCAGGTCAGCGGTGGCATTTTCCCTTGAATCCGCGTACAAACCCCAATTCTCAATTCGCACTCGCAAAGTCCCGGCGCCGCTTGGGGAAGCCCCTTCTGGTCCGGAGACAGCCGTCACCAACTCGAACCGGCGCGAGGCCTGAAGGCCGTCCACCAGCGCCTTCTCGGCAATGCTTTGAATGGGGATTCCTGCGACCGTCGTGCAGAATGTCTGTGCCCGTTGGGCATCCTCCGCCGCGCGCTGGGAGTCCAATGCCAGCCCGGTCACAACAGACTCCGGGGACACCAGTGTCACCCGGTATTTGCTTTTCGGCCACAGCTCGACGGATACGTAGCTCAAAGGAACATCCTTAAACCCACGGGGCTTGGCACCGGCCAGTGTCAACGAAAAATCGCCGTCCACGCTCACCTGCACCTCAAGTTTGCCGATTTTGGACACGGCCCCGGCCTGCATGGCCGTCTTGGTGCCTGTGCTGGTGTCGCAACCCGCAAAAACGGTGACGCATAACAGGACGAGAGCAAGCCGGATCCCTGCTGATGGAATTGATGAAAATTCGCCCTTTGACTTTGCGGACGCCAGTGACAGTTTGGTGTGAATCCGGGTCATCTTGCGGCGAGCTTATCAAAGCATCGTTGGCGGTCAAGCGTATCCGCCTGCGGAACGCAATATGTTTGATGCGATGTGGTTACTCGTTCAAGCGGCCTTGAGCGGCCACTTTCCCATTGGCTTTGGCACGCGACGTTAGCGCGAACTCCCTGATCCGGGTGATTTTGGAGGAAATGCGGCTTCGAGTCCGCTCCGGGACTCACCCTGCCGAAACGCTCAACCGAATATGCGGGTCAGGCGGTCTTGGTCGTAGGCGCGGCGCTGGGCGGTGTTCATCCGGTCGAAATCGGGCCGGCCGGTGGACAACACAGGCCACGCCCCATTCGCGGACGCAGGCGCAGGCACAGGCGCGGCTGCAGCGGGAGCTTGGGCGGGTTTCGACGCGGCGCCGCTCAGTGGATTGTTTGTAATGGTCACGGTGGAGCGGGCGGCGCCCGAACCGTCGTAACTCATTGCTTGATCCGTAAGCAGCAAATCCTTTTCCAACGGCAGCTTGGGCGTGATCTTGCGGGCCTGCAACACCCCGTGATAAGCGCGCACCGCTTCCTCGGGGGAAATCCGGCCGTCGGTGATCATGCGCAACATTTCGATGAACGCGAGCTGGTGCTCGGCATTGTTGATTTTCCGTCCAAAAAGCGCCACGCGCGCCCCGTATTTTTGGGCGTCATGAATCAATTTGAAGGCGTCGTAAGTCGTGCCGGCGCTGCCGCCCAGAATTCCAACCACAAGGTTGGGATCGTATTGGGCCAGTTCTTCCATGCAGCGGGGACCGTGATAGACAATCTTCAAAAACACCGGACGCCCCGCCTCGGCCACCCCGGCCAGGCTGCGGATGATCTTGTCGTTGATAAATTCGCCGATTTTCTCGGGAGCAACGCCGCTGTCAACATTGGGATCGAAGACTTCCAGAAAGTAACGGAATTTTTTCCGCTCCGCTTCCTCGCGAAATTCCTTGAAGGCGAGCAGGGTGTTGCGGTCGTATTCCAGATCATTGATGAAGGTGACGGAATAGAGCCCCAGATTGGCGCCCGGAACCTCGCCCTCTTCACATTCGAGTTTTCCGCATTGGATGTGGCCGATGGACGCGGAACGGAAGGTCTGCACCGGTTCGCGCGTGTAACAGCCGTGGCGCACCGCCCAGACATCGGTGGTGTCGTTGGCGCGCGCGGCGGGCGTGACGTGGGAATCGCGGAACAATCCTTCCTTGATCGTCAGTTGCTCATTGACGTAGGCGGACATGAGCATGATGTCCACGACACCCTGCTTGACCACTTCGCGGATGATATCGAGAAATTCCGGCAGATTGCGGTGGCCGTATTCTTCACGGCTCCAGACCTCCGGCGAAAAAGCGGCCGGACGCGCGCCGCGCGCCGAAAGGTAATTGCGCGGCCCGGGAGCGCGCACCCCAAACGCCATGTCCGCATCCTTGGCGTCCGCAATGATAAACGCGCGCGAGGCGCGATCCGTTTTGACCAGGGCAAGCTTGGTGTCGAGTGATTTCATTTAACCTTGACCTTGCCCAGTGCTTCTTTCAAGGCGCGGGCGGAGGCTTGCAGCGCCATCTGTTCCTTGGGCCACAATTTAATATTGACGTGAGACTCAATCCCCTTGCGACCGACCACCGACGGCACACTCAGGCAGATGTCATGCACTTCGTAGGCGTCCTGGACCAGCGAGGAGACAGGGAGCAAAGCGTGCTTGTTGAGCAGAACGGCATGCACGACGTCCCGGATGGAAAGACCGACCGCCCAACCGGCGCCGCCCTTTCGTTTGAGGACTTCGGCGCCGCTGTTCTTGGTCCGTTCAAAAATGGCGTTTTGGAAAGCGGGGGTGCATTCGGGGAAACCGGCCAGAGGCAGGCCGTTGACCGCCGCGCTCGACCAGACGGGCAGCATCGAATCGCCGTGCTCGCCCAGGATCAAAGCCTTCACCTGCGTCGGGGCCAGTTTCAACTCCTGCGCGATCAAAGAACTGAAGCGCGCGCTGTCAAGCATTGTGCCGAGACCATAGACCTGGTTCCAAGGCAGGCCCGTGCGCTGCAAGGCAAGCTGGGTCAGGATGTCCACCGGGTTGGAAACAACAAAGATGTGCGCGTCCTTGCGGAAACCGGCGATCTTGACCGCGTCGATGATCGAAACAAACAGATCGACATTCCGGCTGATCAAATCAAGACGGGACTCATCCGGCTTGCGCCGCAATCCGGCGGTGATCAGGAACATGTCGCTGTCCGCCGCGCGGGCGTAATCGCCCGCATAAATACGCTGGTCGCCCGCCAGGGTGCTGCCGTGCAGCAGATCAAGCGCCTCCCCCTCGGCCGTGTCGCGATTGGCGTCAAGGATTTGAATTTCCGACACCAGCCCGCCGCATTGCAAAGCATAAGCCGCGCAAGAACCAACCCTGCCACCGCCGCCAATAATGGTAACTTTCATATGAGATTCGCTATTGTTTCATTCTCGACACGACCTCGTTCGTAATCGCCTGCACCAAAGTTTCAGCCTCCCCGTCAGCCGGAGATTGGCCGATTTCCTTGGGAGGGACGGCGCAGGTCACGCCCGGACGCCACTCGTCGTTGTTGCAAAGTTCGCACTCCTTCAAACCAATGCGGGGATCAGGAATGCCGAGGCTCTTTTTGATAGTGAGCAAATCCTGGAGATGAGCGCCGGAGAATGTTTTTAACGGCGCGCCCAATTGAACCGCCACCACCACCGTGCGGCAATAGGCGTCAATGATTTCCATTTTGAAATAGGCGTCTTCCACGCTGACATGGCTCCAGGAAACCACGCCATGGTTGGCCATGAGTATGGTGTTGTGATGATCGCTCAACTCCGCCACCAATTTGCCCATCTCCGGCGTTCCGGGGGTGCGGTAGGGAGCAATGGGAACCTTGCCCACAAAGACCTCGATTTCCGGGATCATGCAGGTTGGCGGCTCCACTCCGGCCACCGCGAAAGCCGTCGCATGAGGCGGATGGCAATGCACGCTCGCCACGCAACGGGGCTGCCGTTTCATGATCTGCAAGTGCATCAAAACTTCGCTCGTACGCTTTCTTTTGCCGGCCAGTTGGTTGCCTTCCATGTCCACCAGGCACATATCCTCGGGCTTCATGAAACCCTTGGAAATCAGGGTGGGAGTACACATCACCATGTTCTCGCCCACCCGGACGGCGACGTTCCCGCCGTTGCCATCGACGTAAGCGCGCGTCCAGAGACGCCGCCCGATGTCGCAGATTTGCAGCTTGAGGGCCTGCATTTCCGGGGAATTAAAAAAGACCTCGACCGAGGAGGACTGGGTGGACGCCGCCGGCGCGGTGTTCCCGACGGGGGCTTTTTCCGGGCTGGAACCGCGGGCCGTCCCCTTGTTCTCAAACTCGCGGATCAAATCGCGCGCGGAGGGCGTAAAAATGGCGTCCGCGGGAAACGATTTGACATCCCCGCCGTTGCGCAACAACTCCTCGACCTCCTTGGAACTGATTATATTTTTCATTTTTACAAAGTTACTTTAATGGCGAATAAAAAATGTTATCGACCAGCGCCGCGTCAATCGCGTCGATGGGCGTGGGACCGTCAAACGGCATCGCCGCTTCGCGCCCCTCAATAAAACCGATGGTTTGCCCGACTCCGGCGCCCAGATTGTCATACACCACCAGGCTGGGGTCCTTGCTCAAGCCGGTAATCGCGGCGGTCCCCTGCTGAAAATGTTCGCGCGTAAACGGGCTGACCACCAGCCAGCGCGCCCCGGTCAATTCCTCCACCGTCCGGCTCAATATGACGCGTCCTATGACAGTCCCTAATTTCACGCCCGCACCCCCGGTTCCAATTCATCCACTATCCCGACCACCAGCCAGCGGGCCGGACTTTTGGGATCCTTCACCGCCGCCCGCGCGGCCGAGCCGTCGGATGAAATGATGACTTGCTGATGCATTCCCGCGCCCAAGGCGTCAATCGCGACTTGCGGCACGCCCTCCGGCTGCCCGGCCCCGTTGATTGGCTGGCATATGACCCAGCGCCAACCCTCGAAGCTCGGATGCTTTCGGGTTGCGGTCACATTGCCTTCAACGCGGGCGAGGAGCATGTCAATATATTCTAAGATTATCGACCATCACGCAGCGGCGGACGCGCGCGAATGTTTTCGGATTGGTCACCCCTTCGCCGGTCGGCGTGGCGATGGAGAAACTCAAATAACCTTCACCGCCCCCACCCAATCCGCACAGGCACGACCCGTTTTTGATGAACAGGGTGGTGTCCAAGGCGCGCGCCATTGCCGTCATGTGTTCGACGTCATGGGAATGGATGATGGCGGTGTGCTTGTAATTGTGCTCGGCTTTCTTGGCCTCGGCGATGCCTTCTTCCACGCTTCGGACGCGCACCACCGGGACGAACGGCATCATTTGTTCTTCCACCACAAACGGGTGTTTGCTGTCCGTCTCGGCGAAGAGCAACTGGGTGTTGGCCGGGATATTCACCCCGGCCGCCTGGGCGAGGACGGACGGGTCCTTGCCGATGAAATCTTTATTGACGGACGGCTCGGCGCAACCGCCGCCCTGGCCTTCCTTGAAGGTGAACGCCGCCTTGGTCAAACGCTCAAGCTGGGCGGGATTCAAACGCACCGCGCCGTTCACTTCCATCTCGGACATCAGTTTGTCCGCGATGTTGTCCAGCGCGAATATTTCCTTTTCCCCGACGCAAAGGAGATTGTTGTCATAGGCCGCGCCCGTGATGATGGCTTTGGCCGCGCGCCGCATGCAAGCGATGTCGTCAACCAGCACCGGCGGATTGCCCGGCCCGGCGCAAATGGCGCGCTTGCCCGCCGTCATGGCGGCCTTGACCACCCCGGGACCGCCCGTGACGCAGAGCAACCGGATGTGTTCGCTGGTGCAGAGCGCCGTGAAAGATTCCATGGTGGGGCGCTCGATGATGCAGCAAAGATTCTCGATCCCGAGTTCGCGATAAATAGCCTGATTATAGACGCGGATGGCCGTGGCCGCGCAGCGCGCCGCGGAAGGATGGGCGTTGAAAACAACGGCGTTGCCCGCCGCCACCATGTTGACAATGTTCCCGCTTAACGTCGGAACCGAATGGGTGGACGGGGTGATGGCGCCGATGACTCCGAAAGGCGTGTATTCTTCAAGCGTGATGCCGTGATCCCCGCTCATGCCGTTGGGGTGCAAATATTCCACTCCCGGAACGCCCTTGATGTTGCGCAGCTTCTCAATCTTGTGATCGAGCCGGCCAATCTTGGTTTCTTCCAACTCCATCCGGCCCCATTCGACGGCATTGTCGCCCACCAGCGTTTTGACAATGCTGATGACTTTCAGCCGGGCGGCGACGCCGCCTTTCTGCAATTGGACATAGGCCACGGCGGCGGCGGCGCAAGCCTCGCCCGCATCCTGAAACACGCCAAACCGCCCGCTGGCCGGGCCACCCGCCGGACTGGCGGACGCATGGGAGCAGCCGCAATCGGCTTTGGCGGCAGGCGTCCCATTTTTGGCGGGAGATTGGGGCGAACCAAGACGGCCCAAAATTTCTTCGACAATATCACGAATCAACACTTCGTTCACGGCGCTCATTTTTATCAACTTTTCGCGTTATAGATTTGTTTACCGAAGACATCGACGGCATCGACAATGCCAATGATGACGGCGTCCACGGGGGCATCTTTCAAGTTGGGGGCCAGACGGGCTGAACTGCCCTGGCAAAACAACACCATCTCCCCCACTCCGCACCCGATGCTGTCCACGGCGACAATGGTGTTGCTGCCCGGCCGAAACCGGGTCGGGTTCTTGTCGTCCACCAATTGGGGACGAAGGAGCAAGAGCGCGCGCCCGTTCATGGACGCGTCCTTCTTGGTCGCAACAACCGAGCCTTCAACTCGTGCGAGGAACATACTTATTTGCCTTGCGCTTTGTGCGGCAACACGGCATCGACATCCGCATGGGGACGGGCGATGACGTGGACGCTGACCAGTTCGCCTTTGCTGGCTTTGACAGCTTGCGCGCCGGCATCCGTCGCGGCCTTGACCGCCGCCACGTCGCCGACAACGACCGCAGTGCAGAGGGCGTTGCCGACCTGTTGCATGGGGCCGGCCAGTTCAACGTTCGCCGCCTTGAGCATCGCGTCCGTGCCTTCGACCAAGGCGATGAGTCCGCGGGTTTCCAGAAGTCCAATTGCTTGATGAGCCATATTTATTGCTTTCTTTGAGGGTTCGGTGATTTTTGACGACATACACTTAGTTTGACTGAAGAAAACGCCGCACCTCTCGGGCGACGACCAGTTCTTCGTTGGTCGGTATGACCATGACTTTAACCCGCGATTGCGGCGCGCTGATGATCGCTTCCTTGGCGCGGGTGTTTGAGTTTGATTGCGGATCCAGAATGATGCCGAGCTGGTCCAGGTTCCGGCAAATCGCGGCGCGCAATTCGTCGCGATTCTCCCCGATCCCCGCCGTGAAAACCAGGGCGTCAATTCCATTTAATTCAAAGTGAAACGCGCCGATCCAATGGCGCGCGCCATGCACATAAACGTCGAGGGCCAGTTGGGCGCGCTTGTCGCCCTGCCCGGCGCGGGTGCAGATGTCCCGAATATCGTTAAATCCGCCCGACAACGCCTTCAGCCCGGCTTCCTGGCAAAGCACGCGCATCGCTTCGTCAAGCGAAATGCCGATGGCCTGCATGATGAACGGCACGGCGGAAACATCCAAATCGCCCACCCGGTTGTTTTGCGGCAGACCCGCTTGCGGGCTCATGCCAAAACTGTTCCCGATGGCGACACCATTCAGTATTCCCGTGATGGACGAACTGCCGCCCAAATGACAGGAAATGACCCGCAAATCCGGCTGGCGCACGGCCGTCTTGCCTTGGTCCACATAAAGTTGCCGGACCCGCCGGGCCACATCCTCGCGCCCCAACATTTCGGCGGAACGCTCGGCAATATATTTGTGACTCGCCCCGTGAAATCCCCAACGGCGGACCCCGGCTTCGCGCCATGTCTCCGGCACTGCGTAGCGCATGGCGGATTCAGGCGCCCATTGATAAAAGGCGGTCTCAAACAGACCGATCAACGGGGTCTTCGGCATCTGTTTGGCAAAAATCCGGATGCCGGTGATGTAGGGGGGATTGTGGGCCGGCGCAAGCGAGTTGTACACTTCCATCGCCTTGACCACGCTTTCGTCCAGACGCACGCATCCGTTGATGCCGCGGGCCATGATGGTCTTGAAACCCACCGCAGCCAGATCGCTCTCATCCTTGATCCAGCCGCCATTTTTTAATTCTGCCAGACAGCCCTGGATGGTCTGCGCGTAATCGGTGACCCGCTCGAACCCGCCGCGCGTGAGCATGCGTTCCCCCCCGTCCGAAAAATCGAACAAACGGTATTTCAGGGAGGTCGATCCCAAATTGGCGACAAGTATCTTCATGGATCCGCGCGCAAAGGCGCCGCGCAAGGCTCGGTCAGACGCCTGTTATTGCTGCAACCACTTGCCAAGACCGCTCAAGCTTTCATGCGGACGCGGGATCACTTGCACGCCGATCACGGTGCCCACCTGCGCTGCTGCTGCCGCGCCGGCATCCGTCGCGGCCTTCACTGCGGCCACATCGCCGCGAAAAACGGCGGTCACATACCCGCTGCCGATTTTTTCCCAGCCGACGAACTCGACGTTGGCGGCCTTCAAGGCGGAATCAGCCGCTTCGAACAGCGCGCACAACCCTTTTGTTTCAATCATGCCAATTGCTTGTTGTGTCATATATAAGAGATGTAAGAAATTTGTTGGTGTGGGTGGCGGATCACTTTTTCGGGGCGTCGGCGAAGAATGATTTGATCAGATCCTCGTGCGGACGGGCCAGGATGTGGGAACCTATGAGTTCGCCCACTTTGCCCGCGGCTTTGCTCCCGGCATCCACGGCGGCCTTGACGCTGCCGACATCGCCGGTGACGAAAACGGTGATCATACCGCCGCCGATGGGAATCGTTTTGACTAGGGTTACGTTGGCGGCTTTGACCATCGCGTCGCTGGCTTCGACGCTGCCGATGTACCCTTTCGTTTCAATCATGCCTAGTGCTTCTTGACTCATGTTTGTTCCTGTTTCTTTCGAGTTTTTATTGACTAATTGATCAGTTCACAAGGCGTGTCCGGCTGCAAATTGCAGGCGTTGCCTTCGTCCGTGTCGATGTGGACTTCGAGTTTAAAACTGGGGTCGGCCCGGACCAGCATCCGGTCCAGCACCAATCCGCATGACCCCCCGATTTTCAGCTTCATTTCGTCACCGGCCTTGACCCCGTAAAATTTCACGTCGTCCGGATGCATATGAACATGGCGCATGGCGCGGATCACTCCCACCGGCATCTCAAAAAATCCCGCCGGCCCCATCAGCATCCCGCCGGCTGTTTCCTTGATATCCCCGGAGCATCGCAACGGTATTTCAAATCCCAACGCTATGGCGTCCGTATAAGCTAACTCAACTTGGTTGAAATTCCGACACGGCCCCAATATGCGAAGATTGGAAATAACCCGGCTGCGCGGACCGATGAGCGTGACGCTTTCCTTGGCGGCGTATTGGCCTTCCTGATAAAGCCACTTGAAGGGGGTAAGCTTGTAGCCTTTCCCAAATAGTATCTCCACCGCTGCCTCGGTCAGATGACAATGCCGCGCGCTGACATTGACCACCAAGGGATTCGGGGCGGCCGCAAAGCGAGGCAATGGCCTCCCAAGCCGTTGATAAACAGCACGTCGGACCTGATATTCCACCACCGCCCGGTGCGGGTTATTATTAAGCGCAACCATATTGTTGAGCGTAATATTGCAATATATGGCAGAATCGTCAATATAAATCTTGCAAAAGTTACCAAAATGTTCCAAATTCGGTCAAATGCAGCCAGAAGCGCGTCAAAGGCGAATCGAGGAATACCTGCAAAAAGTCGAATTCGCCTCCTTGGAAGAGTTGTCCCAGCATGTGGATGCTTCGGTCTCCACCGTGCGGCGCGACATCGCGACGCTGGAAGCCACCGGCGGTCTCCGGCGCACTCATGGCGGAGCGCGTCTGGTCAATCCGCATTCGGATGAATTTACCTTTTCCTCCCGCGACGCCCGCCAATCCCCGGAAAAAGAGGCCATCGGCAAAGCCTGCGCGGAACTCATCGCCCCCAACGAAACAGTCATCATCGACGCCGGCACAACGGTCTATCATGTGGCCAAGTACCTGGAAGCGAAGACCCCGCAAATCATCACCAACTCATTGCCCGTCGCCAATTTCTTCGCCGCCGCCAACCGGGTCGAACTGATTCTGTCGGGAGGGGTGATTTACCCGCGCCTGGGCGTGCTGGTCGGGCCGCTGGCGGTTGAGGCCTTTTCCAAAATCCACGCCGACGTGGCCGTGATGAGCGCGGGCGGCATCACGCTTGACGGCGTAAGCAATTCCCACGGCCTGTTGATCGAAATTCAGCGCGAGATGATCCGCGCCGCGCAACGCGTCATTTTCTGTTTCGACAGCACCAAATTCGGACGCCGCTCGATTTCGACCTTGTGCGACCTGGATTGCATCGACACCGTGGTCACCGACGTCGGCGCGCCGCAGGATTTGGTCCAGGCCCTGCGCGGCTGCGGCCTGAACATCATCATCGCCCCGCCCGCAACCTTATAAGGCGGCTTTGCGGGGGCTGTTCAGGGATATGACAATGTCATCAATTAATAAAATATAATTTGACAAATGTCATAAAAGGCGGTATGTACTTCCATTACCGAAGGGATTAAAATGTCCGAGAGCATACTGGAGAAGATTGACCCAAAAATCCTCGGCGAACGCCTTAAAAGCGCCCGGCGCGCTTTGGGTCTTACGCAGGAAGCAGTGGCTGACAAGCTGGATTTTGTCCGAACGACCGTGGTGGCGATTGAAAAGGGGGCGCGGCGCGTGACGGCGGACGAATTGCTCGCTTTTGCAGGGTGCTACGGGCGTGACATCTCCGAATTGGTCAAACAAAGCGCGTTTACGGAGGCGCTGACGCCCCAATTCCGGGCGGCGCTGCCCAACAGCCAGTTGGAAACACCCTTCCCGGAAGACCAACTTATGCGGGTCTGCCACGAATTGGAATCGCGGGCCGAGGACTACGTTGAATTGGAACAAATCTGCCAGGCGCCGCTGCCCAAGGATTATCCCAGGCAATACCCTTTGGATGACTCGCGCATCAGCCCGGAGCAATTTGCGGAGGACGTCGCCCAGGAAGAGCGGAATCGTTTGGGATTGGGCAACGCGCCCATCAGTAATTTGCGCGCCGTGTTTGAAGAAGCGGTCGGGTTGCGCATTTTCTTTTATGAAATGCCTCCCTTGGTGGCGGGTCTTTTCGGATACAACGACCGCTTGGGCGGCTGCATCGGGGTGAACATCGGACATCCGTGGTATCGCGGCAACTGGTCTTTGGCTCATGAATACGGTCATTTCCTCACCACGCGTTTTTGCGCGGACGTGGACATCATGCAAAAAGGGCGCTGGGGAAAGCACCGGGCCGAACGTTTTGCCGACAGTTTTGCTGCAAACTTTCTCATGCCCCGCGGGGGAGTGAACCGCCGGTTGTCGGAAGTCGAGATGTCCCGGAAAGAGCGCGTCACCATCGCGGACCTGGTTACGCTGGCGGATTATTTTGGCGTGTCCGTTCAGGCCATGTGCGCGCGCCTCGAAGGTTTGAAACGCATTCAGGCGGGCAGTTGGGATCGCCTCAAAGCCGGGGACTTCAAACCGGATAAGGCCCGCCAAGTCCTGGGGTTGTTGCGGTCGGACAAGCGCCATGCGGAGTGGCCGTCCAGGTACCTTCTACTCGCCAAGGCCGCGTTTGAAAAAGGCGGGCTTTCGGAAAATCAACTGGCGAAGAAATTGCGCGCCGACATCGTAAGCGCCCGCGAAATCATGGAGGAACTGGACAGCCTGGTTGTTTCAGAGGAGGGCGGGGAATTTTCAATCATCCCGGTGGATTTGGAATCCCCGGTCTCGGCAACCTGAAATCACGCCGCATGGCTTCCATTGTCATCCAAGATGCCTGTGTTCTGATCAACCTGCTGGCCAGCGGGCGGTTTGAAGAGATTGCCGGCGGATGCGGACTGCATTTCGCCATCACGCAGACGGCGGCGCGCGAGGCCGTATTTTTGCACAATTCCGAATTCGGCGGGAGGGAACGGATTGATCTTCAACCTTTCATCGAAAAGGGAATTTTGCGGACGCTGGCGGCCGAAAGTGAAAGCGAAAAACTGCGTTACATTGAGTTGACTCTCAGCCTCGACGACGGCGAAGCCGAGTCCATTGCGATTGCGGAAGCGCGGAATTTCGCCCTGGCCACGGACGACAGAAAAGCGCGGGGTTTGATTCAACGCGAAGGGTTGAAAATCGAATTGTGGTCCACCTGCTCGCTGCTCCGGCATTGGCAGGGCAGGTGTTCCGTTTCAGACCGGGATTTGAAAAACGTGCTGGCGAATATTTTCATGCGGGCAAGATACCGGCCCAAATCCGGCCAGCCCGATTTTGATTGGTGGACAAAATTGTCCTCCCAATAGCAATCATGCCGCCGCGCCGGATTCCAGATCGCGGAAAACAGCGTCCACTGCAATGTTTGACAGACCGGCTGCGTCCCGCAAAATTTTCATGCCGCCGCATTGGGGCCGCCAAACCGCCAATTCCGTTTCCCCCCACAAAACCAGCCCCGGCAAATCCAGCGCCGCCGCCAGGTGGGTGATCCCCGAATCGTGGCCGATGAACGCGGAACAGGTTTGCATCTCCCGCGCCAACTCAACCAGTGGCAGGCTCCGGGCCATCCGCACCCGTTCCGCCGGAAATCCGGCCGCCAGCCGGGCGCAACGATCCCCTTCCGCCTCGCCGCCGATAAGCAAAACCTCGCAGGTTGATCCGGTTGCCAAACGCCCCATCAACTCCCGCCACCGCGCCTCCGGCCAATTCTTCCCCGGACTGCCGCTGCCTGGATGAATCGCCAGCCGGCCCGATGCCGACGACGCGCCCCCATCGGGAAAGACCAGGCGCGGACGCGGGTCAGCGTCGTGAATGTCAAGCTGCCGCAACGGAGCGAGCAACTGCAGGGTCGCATGAACCGCCTGTGTTTCATCAGGCCGATGCGGTCCGGCCACAAACCGCGCCGAAGAGCAACGGGCCACATTGCGGCGAAAAACATCCTGTGGATCGTGGAGGTAGGAAACAATCCAGTCGAACCCGCCAAACCACGCCGTCACATCCGCCGCCCACGATCCATCAGGCGCAAACAACCCGGCAAGACGCGGAGATTCAACCGCCGAAGCGGCATCAGCCAGCCCGGCGGCAAGAGCCAGAGAAGTCACAGCCGGATAACCAAGAACCTCGATCCGATGCTCCGGGAAATGACGACGCAACGCCGCCAAGACCGGTAGTGTCAATATAAAATCACCCACCGCGCCGCCCCGAATAACCAATATTTTCCGCCGCATCACCAATTTTAAATCCCAATCCTAATCTTGGTCGTAATCCTAATCCCCAATCCCCGCCCCGTCCCGCAAAATGCCAGGGAATCTCCCCGCTTGCATTTAAGTCCAGCTAGGGGAACTCAACCACCCGATAATATTTTTGACTGGCCGGGCTGGTGTTGTCCGATGCATCCATGAGGGAATTCGTGGCCGTCACGGCCGCGCCCAGGTTGATCCAGTTGGTGGTCGCAAGGTTCGTGTTGTATTGCAATTGATAATTCTGCCCCTGGCTCGCGCTCCAGGTGAACGTAATCGTTTCCCCAGCCGGTGTGACCGTTTGAAAGATCGGCGGAACCACAACAATCAATGCCGCGCCCGCGCTGGTTGCCTGCCCAAGGGTGTTGCTGACCACAACGGCGTAGATCCCGGCATTGGCGGAGCCAAGGTTGTTGAGCGTCAAAACCCGGCAGGTCGCGCCGGAGACGGACCCGCCATTGGTCAGGGCAACGCCGTTTTGCGTCCATTGATAAGACAGGGCCGGCGCGCCGCAGACCGTGACATTGAAGGAGGCGGTTGCGCCGGCGACATTTGTTTGATTGACAGGCTGGGTGAGGACTTCCGGGGCGGAGGTGAAACTCAAACGGAAGACGGTGCCGTGTTTGCCCGGCCCGCCGCCGGTCGTCGTGCCATACAGGCTGCCGTCGGCGCCCTCGACCAGCGCGGATTCGGGTTGCAAACCGTCATCGGAGCCGTTGAAGATGGACAGGGTGGTGAACGCGCCCGACGGTGTCATTCTGAAAACCGTGCCGTTCGCGCTCTCTGCCCCGGCGTAGGTGCTGGCGTAGTACGTGGTGCCGTAAAAATTGCCGTCGCTGGCCAGGATCAGGCCGGAGAAGGGATACTCGCCGTCGTCGTAATTGAACGAATACATCGTGGTCAGTTTGCCGGCGGGCGTCACCTTGAATATCGTGCCGTAAAAGGAAAGCCCGCTGATGACATTGCGCCGGGTCACGCCGTAAAAATTGCCGTCGATATTTTGCGTCAGCCGGCCGGAGGGCTTGTATCCGTCCGCCCCGCCGGTGAAGGAATAAAGATTGGTCAGGGTTCCGCCGGTTGTCATTCTGAAGACCCCGCCGTAACCATGAGCGGCCCCGCCGCCGGTCATGCCGTAGAAATTTCCGTCCGTCCCCAATGTCGGCGCGTCAACCGCCGCCGTGCCGTCGCCGCCCGTAAAGGTATGCAGATTTGTCACCACGCCGCCCGGGGTCATCTGGAATATCGCGCCGTCGCCGGTCTGCGGATTTTGCGACGCGCCGTAAAAGTTGCCTTGCGCGTCCTGGGCCAGGACGCTGCTTGGATTGATGTCGCCGCTGCCGGGGAAGGAGTAAACACGACTGACCACGCCCAAAGGTGTGACTGAGAATATATCGCCGGTAAAATTGGTTCCGCCGTCCTCGGTTGTCCCGTATAACAGACCGTCGCCGGCCTGGGTCAGGCCCGCCATGCAGGCCGAGCCGTTGGTTCCGTCAAACGAAGCCACTGTGGCGAAAATTCCATTTGTTGACACGCTGAAGATGGCGCCATGACCCGACGCGCCCCCGCTCTGGGTGGTGCCATAAATGAGGCCGTTGCCGCCGGCCGCAAGCCCGTTCGGCACGCCGCCATCCGCCCCGCCGGTGAAGGAATGCAACGACGCCATCGTCGTCCCGGCGATGCTGACCGCATAAACCGTCAGCACGGCCTGATCGCTCGCGCTGGCGGCAATGGAATTGCTGACGATCACGGAATAAATGCCGTTATTGGTTTCGACCAGATTTTGAATGGTCAGGGCGCTGGCGCCGGAACCCGTGATCTGCCCGCCATCTGTCAAAGCAACGCCATTCTCCAGCCACTGGTAGGAGAGCGGGAGATCTCCGACCGCCGTGACGGTGAACGTGGCCGTTCCTCCCACGTTCTGACTTTGGCTGGCCGGCTGGACAGTGATTTGCGGAGGCGACACAATCACTCCAAGCGCCGCCTCTTCGCTTGTCACCGAACCGGCGGAGTTGCTGACGGTGACGGAATAGATGGCGGAATCGGCGGTGGTGACGTCAAGCAGGGTGAGCACGCGGGTCGTTGAGCCGGTGACAGCCGGGCCATCGGTCAGATTTGTCCCGTCCCGCATCCATTGGCAGGCGAACGGCGCATTGCCCGCGACGGACACGCTGTAAACAACATTGGCGCCAACGTAGGCGTTTTGGTCGGCGGGTTGGGTGGTGATTTGGAGGGTGGGCGCATTGATGCTGAGCCGGAAAATAACCCCGGCGTCGGCCGGACCGCCATTTTCCGCCGCGCCGTAGAGGTTGCCATCGGCCCCAAAAACCAGCGCCCCCATTGGGTTCGCGCCGTCATAGCCGTCAAACTGCAACAAGGTGACCAAGTCGCCGTTGGGGGCGATCCGAAAAACCGTGCCATCGTCATCCACGCCGCCATAAGCAGCCGTGCCGTAAAAATTGCCGTCGGCTCCCAAGGTCAGGGTGGACGCGGGATTGCTCCCGTCCGCCCCGCCTGTAAACGAGTAAAGCGTCGTGATCGCGCCGGAGGGCGACATCGCAAAAATCGTGCCGTGGCCGAAAGCGCCGCCTTCGTAAGTGGCGCCGTAGAGGGTGCCGTCGGGCGTCTGCGCCAATCCCGCATTGGGAAGATAACCGCCGTTGGTGTAGTTGAAGGAGACGAGCGAAGTCAGCGCGCCGTTGGTCGTAATCTGATAAACGGTGCCGTTCCCATTCGCACCGCCGTTGAAGGTGGTGCCATAAAGAACGCCGTTGGCCGCTTGAATAAGTTCGTTTGGATTCAAGCCGTTTGGCCCGCTGAACGAAGCCAGTGCGGTCACCGTACCGCCGGGCGTCATGCAGAACACCAGGCCCGAATCTGATGAGCCGCCGCCCACGGTTGTGCCGTAGAAATTCCCATCCGCGCCCTGTATGATGGCGCGATAAGGTTCAGCGCCGTTGCCGCCGTTAAACTGGACCAGGGTGGTCAGGGCGCCGTTGGTAGTCGTTTTGAACAGTGTGCCATCATCCTTCGTGCCGCCATATTCCGTCGTGCCATATAGTAATCCGTCCGCGCCCTGCACCAGTGCGGCGGTCGGCGAATATCCTCCGCCGTTGAGGTAATTGAACGAATCCAAAGTGGTCAACGTCCCGCCAGGCGTCATTTGAAACACAACCCCGGAATCGTTCGACCCGCCGCCCTGGGTCGTCCCGTAGAAGTTCCCGTTGGTGTCTTGCATCAAGCCATTCGGATTCCCGCCGTCGGCGTTGCCGGTGAACGCATATAGAGTGGACAGCGTGACGCCCGAACCGGTCAATCCGGCCACGGTCAAAAGGGCATTGCTGCTGACAGCCGAACCGAGGGTGTTGCTCACGACGACGGAATAAGTCCCGGCGTTAAACGGCGACACATTCTGAAGCGTCAGGACATTGGATGCGGAGCCGGCCGTGTTCCCGCCGTCTGTCAAGTTGGTCCCGTTCCATCTCCATTGATAAAACAGGGGAACGTTGCCCGCCGCCGCCACCGTGAAAACAGCCGCGCCCCCCTGAAACACGCTCTGACTGGCCGGTTGACTGAGAATGACTGGAACGGACGTGATGACCGGCGGCGGAGCCACGTTCAAGGTCACCCCGCGGCTCTGCACCGCCCCATCCGTCAGATTGGTGAACCACAAAACAGCCGTGTAGCTTCCGGCGGGCAGATTGTCGGCTGCGGCGCTGGCGGCCGGTGTCACTGTCACCGCCGGACCGCCTGGCGCGACCGTGCCGCCGCCCGGCGAGACATTCAGCCAGGACGCGCCGTTGCCCGAAATCCACCCAATCGAATTCGTCCCTATGTTTGTCAGCTCGAAACTTTGGCCGGAAGAAACAAACGGGCCGCCCACGGGACCGGTCAGGACGAGATTTGTGACCGGCGATATGTTCAGCGCATCCGGCGGCGATAACAGGAAATTAATCAAATTGCTTCCTGCCGGGCTGCCCCAGCCCGTGCAAAGATCGTAGCCCGGCGCGGCAAAGTAATTGGATGGACTGCTGCTGTTGGTGTTGTTGCCGCTGACGATGTCGTGAAAAGCGAGGGCTGCTCCGCTGCTCCGGCCAATCGCATAGAGAGTCGGATTGATAAAGCCGACCGTCGCCCGCCCCTGCGCCGCCGCTTGCTGATTGACCAGTGCGGTAAAGCCCGCCCACAACGGCGTCGCCGCGCTCGTGCCGCCGATGGGACCTTGATCGCCGTTATCAGCGATCAACCAGATCAAAATACCCGCAACGCCCGAAACGTCCGGGATGTTGCGCATGGTTGTCGAACCCTGGCAGGCCGACATGTTCACCCCCTGCTGCCATTCAGGAATCGGGTAGGTTGTGCTGACGCCTCCGCCGCTCCCCGACCATGCGGTCTCATTGCTCCACGCCCCATAAATGCCGGTCGCAACCAGCGTCGTGCCGCCCACCACGGTGACATTCGGGTCGTCGGACGGCGACGCCACCGCTCCCGAATAAGCTCCGCTGTCCCCGGAAGCCTGAAACATGGTTTGTCCCTGGGCGGCGAACTGCTGGTAGATTTGCTCGCGCACCGCATCCGTCTGCGCCCCGAAGCCCCACGAGGAACTGAGTTGTTTCGCCTGATTGTCCGTGGCCATGCGGTTCAGAATGTCATCCGGATTGGTGCCTTCATAAACCATGACCTGCAACAACCCCGGCGCCATGCAAATCGCCATGTCAATATCCAGCGCCACCTCAATATTGTTGTCACCCGCCGCCCCGCTGAACGAGTCCAGCAGAATATTGGTCAGGGTGACATCCGGCAGTTTCGCCAGCGCCTCGTACTTCGCAATGTCGCCCGGATAATACCCGTCCAACTCGAACAACCCCACCGACTGCCCCGCGCCATTCAACCCCACCCCCGGCGCATAAGCCGCGCGAAAATCGTTCCCCATAAAATATCCGCCCGGCCCGGACCCGGTCAAAAAAGCCGACGCATTGGTGTCCGTATAAGAATGGAAGGCGGCGGCGTTAAGATTCATCGGCCGCGGCAGGACAAAATCATCCAATCCGCTGATGCCCAGCACCGGCACGGCCAGATCCATCGACGGTTCGGCATCGGGCGCATAAAAGGTGCGCCGTTCAGTCGGATGTTGATAAACGCGCAAACGGAGATGAAACGCCTTTTCAATATCCGCCACCGTCCCGCTCACATCCAGCAATGTCCGGTTCGAATGCGTCCCCTTCACACTCAAACCATGCGCCCGCGCAAATTGTTTGACCGCCTCGTAATCCGCCGGGGCGGGACCGAATCGTTCCGCGAATTGCGCGGATGTCAGATACTGGCGGAATTGCGGGCTGGCCGGGTCCTGCAAATCGCGCAGGAAACGGGCCAGCGCAGCCTGATTGCGCAATGGCAGGCCAATGGCCAAATCCAACCGCTGCAAGCCATCCAGCCGGCCCGTCGGGTGCAAATGCTTCACGCCGGCCGGAACCTGGTCGCGCAAGATTTGCCCCCCGTCCGCCATTGTGGCCGGGGAAAAGCAGGTTATAAAAGTCCAGGCGAACGCCATGGCCATAATGCGCGGGAAAATGTTGGGCATAAATGGTTTCAAGTTCGGAAAATCATACCCCGTTTCCCGAAACAGAGCAAGCCGTTCGTGCCTTGCATCCGGCGGACGTCGCTGTTGCCCAAATTATCAGTCTGTTTGACAAAAAGGGGCCGTCCCGCGCGACCGCATATTCCAGCCTTGTTTCTGAATCACATCGTCGCGGGTTTCCCGCAAGTTTGCCTGGCGCCCGCTGGTCACCGTCGCCGATGCGCGGGGACTCAGGGCGCGCCAATACGGTAGTATCGGCCCGATAGGTTCGTCTGCATCGGTTCGCTGAAATAATACGAACCGTTGGTGAGCGTGACAGTCTGGAGCGGAGTCCAAACTGGGTTGGCCAGATTGGTGCAGGCTTCCACCACGACCGTGTAATTGGTCGCGCCGGTGATGTTGAATCCAAATTGATTGTTCCGCACGCCAAAGCTGGCGCCGCTGGTTTGAAACAGCGGATTCCACAGCACGGGCGTGAGACCAGTGCTGGCGGCGAAGCCGCTCCAACCGGTGGTGCCTGGCAAATAATAGACCGTCAAATTATTGTCATAATAGAATGAGGTCGAATCAGCGGCAGGAGCGTTGCCCTGGAAATAGACGCTTGTCAGGCTGGCGCAGGCGTAGAACGCATAGTCGCCGATGTTGGCGACGCTGCCGGGAATATTGATACTGGTCAAGTCGGAGCAGTATTCGAACGCATAAGTCCCGATGCTGGTGACGCTATTGGGGATCGCAACGTTGGTCAGGCTGTAGCAGTCATCGAACGCATTTTCCCCGATGCTGGCGAGGCCGTAGGCGATGGTGACGCTGGTCAAGTCGGAGCAGTATTCGAACGCCCCCGCCCCGATGCTGGTGACGCCGTTGCCGATCGTAACGCTGGTCAGGCTGGGGCAGTCAAAGAACGCAGCCGCCCCGATGCTCGTGGGACCGCTGCCGTTGGCGATGGTGGCGTTCGTCAGGCTGGAGCAGTAAGAGAACGCATCCTGCCCGATGTTAGTGACGCTGCCTGGAATCGTGATGCTGGTCGGGATGGTGTCGTAATGGAACGCGTTAACCGCGATGCTGGCGACGGGCAGGCCATTGATGGTGGCTGGAATGCTCACAACGCCGCAAGACCCGGAGTAACCGGCGATGGTGATGGCGCCGGCATTTGTCGTGTAACTGAATTGGGCTTGCGCCGTTGCCGCCACGGCCGGAAGACCGGCAAAAGTGGAACTCCAGCCGGTGCTGCATGGTGTATAATACACTGTCGCGTTGGTGTCATCATTGAACGCGGTCGCATCAGAGGCGGGAGCATCGCCCTCGAAATAGGCACTGGTCAGGTTGGTGCAATTCAGGAAAGCACCCGCCCCGATGCTGATGACGCTGGCGGGAATCGTAACGCTGGTCAGGCTGGGGCAGTCAAAGAACGCATTCATCCCGATGCTGGCGACCGGCAGACCATTGATGGTGGCTGGAATGATCGTGGCTGGAATGGTCACAGGGTCGCACAACCCGGAGTAACCCGTGATGGTGACGGCGCCGGCACTGGTCGTGTAACTCAATACGGCCTGCCACCACGGCACGACCGGAATACCGGCATTGGCGGCGAAGACACTCCAGCCGGTCGTGCAGGGCAGATAATAGGCCATCAGGTTGTCGTTACAATCATTGAACGCAGTCGCATCAGAGGCGGGAGCATCGCCCTCGAAATAGACGCTGGTCAGGCTGGTGCATTCATAGAACGCATCCACCCCGATGCTCGTGGGGCCGCCGCCGTTGGCGATGGTGGCGTTTGTCAGGCCATTGCAAAATAAGAACGCATCTCCTCCGATGTTGGTGACGCTGCCGGGGATCGCGACGCTGCGCAGGTTGGCGCATTCAGCGAATGCACCCTGCCCGATACTGGTGAGACCGTTGGCAAACGTAACGTTTGTCAGGCTGGTGCAGTGATCGAACGCTTCATCCCCCCAGTTGGTAACATTGCCGGGAATCGTGACGCTGGGCAGGTTGGTGCAATAGATACAAGCCTCCGGCCCGATGTTGGCGAGGCCATTGGCGAACGTGAGGTTTGTCAGGTTGTAGCAGTATCCGAATGTTAAATAACCGATATAGGTGAGGGGGCCTGGAATCGTAACACTGGTCAGGTTGCTGCAGACATAGAACGCCCAATCTCCGATGCTGGTGACGCTGGCGGGAATGGTGACGCTGGCCAGGTTGGTGCAATAATCGAATGCATTTGTCCCGATGTTGGTGACGCCGCCGGGGATCGTGACGCTGCTCAGGCTGGTGCATTCATCGAACGCCCCATTTGGGATGTTGATGAGGCCGTTGGCGAGCGTAACGTTTGTCAGGTGGTAGCAGTAAGCGAACGCACTGCTTCCGAGGCTGGTGACGCTGCCGAGGTTGACGCTGCCGAGGTTGACGCTGCCGCTCAGGTTGCTGCAGACATAGAACGCCTCTTGGCCGATGCTGGTGACGCTGCCGGGAATCGTGAGGCCGGTCACGTTGGTCAAGTAAATGAACGCCTCCGTCCCGATGCTGGTGACCGTCAGATTGCTAATATTGCCTGGAATGTTCACAGGGCCGACAGGTGCGCCGCTGCTGTAACCGGTGATGGTGACGGTGTTCGTATTGGGGGTGTTTATGGAGTAGCTAAAGTAGCCGTAGGTTAGGGCATGCACCGCTGCCGGCGCGGCCCAGAGCAGCACGCCTAAAAGGATGGGAAATATCGTTTTCATAGCTCAATGAGGTGGTGGGTGAATTTGACTCTTACACCTCGGATGTGGGCAGCAGACGCTACGAGCCTCCCGGGGTCCGTTTTGTTTGCGGGCCGCAAACTTTGCATTGGCAACCACAGTCAATGCCGCAAGTGGTTGCGTCTCGGGCATACCGCAGGACATGAGTGCTCGACTCGCCAGCTTGCTCTCCATTTTTTGTCAATTCCTTGCCTTAACTTGCGGGATGTTAATGGGATGAAATTGAGCCTCAAGCTGAACCCCGCCGGGGTTTTCGGAATAGGAATGGGGGCGGTTATTTCTGGCTTGATGCTTTCTCGATCTTAAGAGTCGCTTCATGCGCATATTTGCGAACTTTTCCCGACTGGTGATAAAACAGAATTTGAAGAAATGGCAACGATTCCTTCGCGCTCGATCCAAGATCACCGAGAGTTTCCGACGCCTGCCATATGTCGTCGGTCTGGCTATCCTATTGACGCA
>CAZLEE010000048.1:0-17532 GCA_964558455.1 uncultured Verrucomicrobiota bacterium
CCGGCAAAAAACCCCCTCTCAGCACCCCGAAGAATCAGTAATTCGGAATCGCCGGTTAAAATCGCCGCGCCCGCCGGTACTTTTCCGCCCCTTAATCTTGATCTCTTACTTAATCCCCACCCTTTCCACTTGCCAAAAAGGTCATCTGCCTGAAGATAACCCGATGCGGCAGACGCCCGTCAAAACAGTCAGCCCCCTATGGTTGCTCATGCGGATCAGCGCGCGCCAAGGCTGGCGCCGGCTCAAATCCGTTCACACAACCTCCGGACCGATGGCCTTCGCCGTCGGATTGTTCGTGGTGGCCTATCTGGTTGTTTCTTTTGTGCTCTTCCGCCACGGCTTGCAGTTCCTCAATAATTTCCCGGCCCTGGGTTCCCTGCTCATTGAACGCCTCTTTTACCTGCTCTTTGTTTTTCTCCTCATCCTTTTGCTCTTTAGCAACCTCGTCATTGGCTACTCGAATTTTTTCCGCAATCGCGAGACCAATTTCCTGATCAGCCTGCCCATCCCCGTCCAGACGATTTATCGCTGGAAATTCATCGAGTCCGCCCTCCTCGCGTCGTGGGCCTTTATTTTCCTCATCGCCCCCCTCCTCGCCGCCTATGGCCTGACCCATAACGCCCCCTGGCATTTTTATCTGATGACCGTCGCGGCCCTCGGCCTCTTCATCGTTTTGCCCGGCGTCGCCGGCGCCTGGGTCGCCCTCAACCTCGCCCGCTACCTCGACCGCCGTTCGTTCCAGGTCGTGGCCATTATCCTTACTCTGGCCGTATCGGCCTTGATGGTGATTTGGTTTCGCCCGGAGACTTTGACCGACACCTCGACCGACACCCGCGTCCTCGCCACGCTCGACAAATTGCTCATACGAACGCATTTCTCCGAATGGCCTTACCTGCCCAGCTACTGGCTTTCAACCAGTGTGATGCAATGGTCCGAAGGGGCGTGGACGGCCGCCGGATTTTTCCTGCTCGTGCTGTTGAGTAATGTTCTGTTCTTCGGCTGGCTGTCCTTCAATTGTACCGGCCGTCTTTTTTACGAAGCCTTCTCCAGCGTGCAAAGCCGCGGCAGCATTTTCGTCCGCTGGCGCTGGTTCCGCCGCTGGCATCAACGCCAGGTTCAGACGGATTACGCCGCCGCCGGCTTTGTGGAAAAAATGTTCCGGCTGTCGCACCCCGATTCCCCCGATTTGCTGGCTTTGCTGGTCAAGGACGCGCGCATGTTCTGGCGCGACACCACGCAATGGGGCCAGACGCTTGTCCTCTTCGGCTTGCTCGCCGTTTATGTCATCAACTTGCGCCATTTCTCGCAGGAGCTGACCAATGCGTTTTGGCTGCACCTGGTTTCTTATTTGAACCTGGGCGCCTGCGCCTTGAATCTGGCCACTCTCACCACCCGTTTCGTCTTCCCCCAATTTTCCCTGGAGGGCAAGCGGCTTTGGATTGTCGGCATGGCCCCCATGGGGCTGGTCAAGGCTCTGCAAACCAAATATTGGCTGGCCACCCGCTCCGCCCTGCCGGTGGCCGTCGGCCTGATTCTGCTCTCCTGCCGCATGTTGCAAATGCCGTGGAATCGCACCTTGTATCTTGCCCTCGTCATCTCCGCCATGACTTTTACTCTCGCCGCGCTCGCCATCGGTCTGGGCGCTCTCTTCCCCAATTTTCGCGAGGATAATCCCACCAAAATCGTCAGCGGTTTCGGCGGTACGTTGTGTCTGGTCCTGAGTTTCCTTTACATCGTAGGCTCGGTCGCCTTGCTCGCTATCGGCTCTCCATGGGGCGAACGCGGCGAAACTTCGGTGTCGTGGATTTTCGGGGCCTGGTCCGGCTTCGCCTTCCTCTCCATCGTCATTGGCTGGATTCCTTATCGCCTCGGCCTGGAACGGGTCAGGACCTTTGAAATGTGATCATCATGATACGATATTTGAAACTTCCCTTCCGGCGCAGTCATGCCGCCCTGCTCGCCCTGACCCTGCTGTCCTCCGCCTTGCTTGTGAACGGAGAGCCGCTGCCATGGGAAAAGGATTACCCGTCCGCCCTGGCCAGGGCCAAGACGGAGCAACACCCGCTCTTCCTTATGTTGACCGAGACGGGATGCGGCCCGTGCAAAATGTTGGAAAGCCAGACGCTGACGGCACCGGCCATTCGCTCCGGTCTCAAGGGGTTCGTCTGGGTTAAAGTTTGCGAAAACAAGGCCCTTGACGAGAAGTTCCACGTCGGAAGCTTCCCGACGCTGGTGTTCCTGGATTCAGCAGGCGGACGCGTTTTGGGGCAGACGAGCGGATATGAACCGCCGGAGCCGTTTCTGCGGCACATTCTCGCCGCCCGCCGCGCCGCCAATCTTCCCATGACCAAAGACATGGAGGAACTCATGGCCAAAGCGTTTGTCCCCAATCAGGATAACATCGGGACGTTCATCAACAGCGGCGATGCAGACAAGTTAGTCAAATATCTGGTCCCGACCAGGGACGACGCGTTGCGGAACTGCAATTATTTGGTGGCCAAACTGCATCTCCCGCCTGGAATCAAGCCAGCGGATGTCCTGGTAATGACTTACGGGGAACATCCCGTCCCGAATTCCGGCGTGCTGCTGCTCCAAGTGCCGCGCCAGGGGAAAACCGCCCCCCTGCAAGTCATCGCCCCGGATTGCCTGGAAATCAACGAGACAATTGGCGTTGACGACCCGGCCGCCATCAGCAAGCGCGAATTTTTCCTGCAACCCCTTTCCGCCGAAACCGCCGCCTCCCTGAGCGGACAGGTGTTGCGACCGGATGGCCAGCCGGCATCGAACGCCATCGTGCGCATTTGCGATTGGGGCGCGACGCGCGCCGACGGCCAGGGACATTTTCGATTTGCGCGAGTCTCCCCCGGCACGTTTGTCGTGCGCGGCGAGGCGCCGGGCGGGGAATTTCAAGGGGAATTAACCCTGGTCGGCGGACGGGAATTGAAGAAGGACCTGCCGCTCAAGGCGGTGACCACCGTTGGCATCCGCTGGGCATTGCAAAAAAAAGGAAGGCTCGCGCGAATTGGAAGGCGACGGGGTGCAGACAGGCGAAGCTTATTTCAGCGTCAATCACAGCCGTTTTCTTTTATCGCGCGGAGCGCAAACGCGCAATAGCTACGGAAGCGATTTCATGTTGATGTCCGATTGGAAAAGCGTGCGCAAATTTTTGTCCGAAGAGCAGATTGCAACGCTGGAAGCCTCCCGCCCCGGCACTCCCGCCTTCTGGCTTTTCGATTCGGGCATGCATCCCAACGGCCTGCACGCGGAGAACGCGCCGTTTGAAAGCATTCGCGCGGTCAACGACGGGAAGCCTTTCAATGAGAAAACCTTCTTCAAATTCCTGCGCGGCGAAGAAGTCCGCCAAGGGCAGGTGTTCACCCTCCGTTGCGTGCTCAGGGACTATTACGCAAAAATGGAAATCATGGACGTGACGGTGGTCCCCAAAGAATAACCGAACCGCTCCTATTTTCCCTCTGCCAGTAATTGCCAGAGGGCGTCAAACAAGGCGTTCTTATCCGGCAGATGGCGGCAGCGGGATTCCCGCATCAAACCGAACCCTCTCCCGTAAGCCGAACCGTTGATCACGCAAACGTCCGTCTGGTTTTCTTTTATTTGCCGTTCCGCCAGCGCCATCAGACGCGCGCCGTCGCCCTCCAGTTCGTATTTCCATCCGACCAATCGCGCCTTGGGGAACCACCCGCGCAACCGTCCGATGATCTTTGGGGTCGGCGTCAACTCGGCCAGCAGCGTCCCGCTTCGCGTGGCAATCTTGCGCGATTTGACCTCCGTCAATTCGCCGTTCTCCGCCCGCTGCCAGATTTTGCCGAAACCAAAATCGCTCACCGCCGCCGCGTGAAAAACCGCCCCCACTTCCGCCGATGCCAGCCCTTCCAACCGCCAGCTCAAGTCTGCCGTGGTGGTGAAATTCTGCGTCCGTTGCGCCTTCGGCAGAATCCGGCTGGTGGAATAATAGCCGCGCAACAATTCCACCTCGCACCCTTTGTCAATAAGATAATCGGCCAGCTCCGCCCCCAGTGTCCCGCTGGAGAAGTTCGTCATGCGCCGGACTTCATCCAGCTCCTCGTAAGTCGGCCCCGCTGTGACAATGCATTTCATGCGAGGCCAAACCCCAAGACCTTACCTGTCGTTATGATCCCGGCCACCGACACCGCCGTGGCCGCTGTCATGGCTGTCGTGTCCTTCCCCGCCATGACCGATGTCCCGATGATCCGCGCCGCCGCGATGGTCGGCGCCCCGGCTATGTTCAAACTCCCTGGCGCGGGCAATGTGGGCATCGCGAATCTCAAGCCTGTCGATGCGAATATCACGATGGGTCAGAAGAGCCATGCGGCCCCGTTCGATTCCTCCGAAGAAGAAATGACCATCGACAAACCCGTAGTGATTGGCGATCAGGCTGACTCCGAACAAATCATGCACTCTCCAGAGCGGAGCGCGGAAGGCCGGATAATCATGCTCCCAGAAACGATCGTAGGGCATGAAGACAAACGCATCGGCACCCAGCCCGAAATCCACGTCCACCGCCAAACGGCCGTTCCACATCACACCAACGCCGGCCTCAAAGGTCGCTCCCGGCGGCAGCGGCGCCCAACCCATATAGCCGGCCGCATCCGCATTGCGCCAACTCACCCAGGCAGGACCCCAATTGTATCCAGGCGCCCAAAGCCAGCCGAAACGGATGTCACGGAACCAGCGTCCATAATGGAACGCATATTGGCCCCAAGGATAATCGGACTGCCAGGACCAGCCGTCTTCCGTATAAAGCCAGCGGCCTTCATTGAAATAAGGACGCCAATCCGGCACTTCCGAAGCCACATTCGGTTTCCAGCACAAGCCCTGGCCGGGCACATCCACCCACGCGCCGTAGGGCGACATTTGGGCCTGGAAATAACCCAGGTTGATCTCCGAATCAGGAGCCGCGACCACAGGCGCCGGCGCGGGTTGGCTTGGAACTGGTGCGGCGCTTACCGGCGGAGCCGGTGTGGCCGGAGCCGCAACAGGCGCGGGAGCGGGCGCGCTGGACTTGTTGGCCAGCAACACCGAAATAACCGCCTGCGACACCCCCTGGCTGTTCAGGTAAAGAATGTCGTCGGCGCTGAGGTTATAAGAGGCGCCGGCGTTCTTGATATAGGACGTAATCACGTCATCGCTCATTTTCGCCTGCGTCAATTTCACAATCTCCTGCAATTGCGGAGATTGGGTGGCCGGCGCAGACTGGGCGCGACCGGCGGTGCCTCCGTTCCAACAAAGACAGCCGATGGCCAGAATAGCCAGGCCCGAAAGCATCTTTAATTTCCAATCAGACTGTTCATTCATTTTCATAATATCGTCTCTTTTGAAAAGCTTTCCCGCTTCATGTTCAATAATCATTCCACCCACCCTTACGGCTCGAGCGGGGACATCTTGCAAAAAGCCGTTCCCAGCCCGGATATTATTCCCCCACCCCCTTAACCGCAATCCTCAACGCGATACACCCAAGACGCGAAAGGTGAACGTCATTTTGGATTTGAGATTCTAAATTTGAGGTTTCCATTATAGACTGGGCTTATGAAAGCCATCGCCATCAATGGAAGTCCGCGCAAGGGCGGCAATACTGAAATCCTTTTAAAAAAGGCGCTCGCGCCCCTGACCGCCGCCGGCTGGGAAACCCAGCTCGTCCAAGTGGGCGGCAAACCAATCCGCGGATGCCAGGCCTGTTACGCGTGTTTCAAGAAAAAAAATTCCCGATGCAGCCAGAAGGATGAGTTCTTCGATTCGTGCTTCGAGAAAATAGTCGCGGCGGACGCGATCATCCTCGGGTCCCCGACCTACTTCACCGACGTGAGCGCCGAGATGAAGGCGTTGTTGGACCGGACCGGGCTGGTGGCAATCGCCAACGGCGGATTGCTCCGCGGAAAAATCGGAGCCGCCGTGGTGGCGCTCAGGCGGGGCGGAGGCACGCACGCCTTCGACACGATGAACCACATGTTTCTGATGTCCGGCGTCATTGTGCCGGGGTCCATTTACTGGAATCTCGGTTTTGGCCGGGAAAAGGGCGAGGTGGCCAAGGACGACGAGGCATTGCGCAACATGACCGATCTGGGCCAAACCATCGCCTGGCTGGGCGCGGCCATTCATCGCGCCGGAAACCGCCCGCCCGCCGACGTTCGCGAATAAATCGCCCAACGCCTTGGCTTGCATCGGCGAACCGAAACATTTAGTTTCCGGCATGAGTTTCACAATCTTCGCCAATCATCCAATCATGGGCCGTCGGCTGGCTTTGACGGCTGGGGCTGCGGTTTTGGCCCTGACCGGATGCCAGCATCCTTGCCCCAATTGCGCCAGCGGCGCGAAACCAGCCGCAGTCGCCGCGCCGGCGGTCAAGGCTGTTTCCACCAAGGATTCCGACCGGCGTTATACCTACACGCCGCGAACGTATCCGGTGGATGAACGCGGATTTTCCCCGGTCGATAAAGCTCTGGCCAAGGCTTATGCCAATGAGGACAAAGTTGTGGCGGATGACGAGGATTCCCTTGATCCTTTCGTGCTCAAGGTGATTTCGGGGTATCCGCTGGATGGCTCGTATCCTTATCATTGCGGTTGGAATCCGCGCGAATACGACATCTACAACGGCGTCACCCAGGATCAATGGTTCAAGGGCATGGTGGTGGCCAAGGCGTTCCCCGACGGATCGCGTTGCAGTTATTGTTGCGGCTTCACCTTTGAAGTTTTCGTGCGGGCGATGAAATTGCGCAATATCCAGCGCGGCTTGGACGCGGATGATTTCAACGGCATGACCTTTCACGACCTGTTCAACGCCCTCCAGCTTTGGTACGTCGAAGGCACGGGCGATTCCGAACAGCGGGCCATTGTTTCTTACGGATTGGGCCGGGCCGTCACCAATCTGGAGGACGCCCGCGCGGGGGATTTCCTCAGTTACAGCACCACGCCGGCGGGCGGTCATGCGGTGATTTTTATCAGTTGGCTGCGCGACGACCAAAACAAGATCGTCGGCATGAAATACTTCTCTTCCAACCTTTCCGGCACGCACGGGGTCGGTTACGGCCAGACGCACTTCAGCGATTCGACCCGCAACGGCCACGGCGTTTTGCGAAACTCGGTCAAAATCGGGCATGTCGGCGCGATCAAGGATTACAAGCCTTTCCAGCGGGCGGACATCCCGCAACGCAACGCCTATCTGCCCACCCAGCCGGAACGCATCCTTTATTTGCCGGCGCCGGCCAAATAAATCCCGGCAACCGGCCCATTTCCAAACTCTTGCCAAAAACCGCTTTCCAAGTTTGACTTGCCTGGAGAGGAAACTTAGATTTAGTCCATGTTGGGAGTTCGATCTAATGGGGGCGCTGCCCCAGTCGGCGCGGTGTCTTCCGCCGTCTCGTATGGTTGGAAGCAGATCGCCGATGCGGTCGAGCCTTTCCGGCAGCAGGTTGCCTTGCGCCTGACCGCGCAAACGGAGGCCTTTGAACCGCAAATCGCGGTTTACGCGCGCTATGCCTTGACCGCTCAAGGCAAGCAACTGCGTCCCATGCTCGTCTCCCTCAGTGGCGAGGCGTCGGGCAAGCTGACCGACTCCCACCTGACCGTGGCCGTCATCATCGAGATGGTCCATCTGGCCACGCTCGTCCACGACGACGTTCTGGACGAGGCGCAATTGCGCCGCGGCCGGTTGACCATGACCGCGAATTGGGGCAACGAAGTTTCGGTCCTTTTGGGCGACTGCCTTTTCGCGCACGCCTTGAAACTGTCCGCCAGTTTCCCCACCCCGGAGATTTGCCGCGCCGTCGCCGAATCCCTCAACACCGTCTGTGCCGGCGAGATTCTCCAAACCTGTTCCCGGGGCGACTTTAACGTTGACCGCAGCCATTACTTCAAGATGGTTTCGATGAAAACCGGGGAATTGTTCGCCCTTTCCTGCGATTTGGGCGCGTGCCTGAGCCGGGCCTCCGCCACCCGGCGCGAAGCCCTCCGCCAATACGGCATGGCCTTCGGAACGGCCTACCAACTTTACGACGATTGCCTGGACCTTCTCGGCTCGGAATCCGTCGCCGGCAAAACCCTCGCCGCCGATCTGGCCAAGGGCAAAATGACCCTGCCCGCCATCGTCGCCCGCGAACGCGCCAACCCCGAGGACCAAAAACAATTGCGCCATTGGCTCGCCCATTGGGAACACGGTTTCCTTCCGGGCGTCAATGGCATGATCGAAAAATATGACGGCTTTGCCGAATCCCGCGCCCTCATCCAGCAGTATTTGGACACCGCCCGTCAAGCCCTGGCTCCCCTGCCCGCCTCCGACGGACGGGCCAGCCTGATTGGCTTGACCGAATTTTTAGCGGAACAAACCGGCGCCTTGGGTGTTGTTTATTGACGGACAGCGTAACGCACATTGCAGGGGGACACCCTACGAAAGCACAACTCGAAAAAACAGTGGAGAGCGCGCCCGCCACCGTGGTTGAGGAGGTGATCGGCGCGGAAGACCGGAAGGTTGCCGATCTTGCCTTGGTGCAGCTTGCGCAACAGGGCGATATCAAGGCCTACGACGAATTGGTGCATCGCTATCAGGAACGCATCTACGCCACCGTTTACCACATGACCTCCAATCACGAGGACGCCAACGACCTCGTGCAGGAAACGTTCATCAAAGCCTACCGCGCCCTCAAGACATTCAAGGGCGATTCCAGCTTTTACACCTGGGTCTATCGCATCGCGGTAAACAAGACCATCAACTTCCTCAAGCAGCGCAAAAACCGCCTGCAAATGAGCCTGGACGACGTGGATTTCAATGCCGAAAACGATCCCGACCTCGTGGCATTGGCCTCGGAAAAAACCCCGCGCCGCGCCCTCAACCTCGCCGAATTGCAGGACAAATTGAACGAGGCCATGTTAAAACTGTCAGAACACCATAGATTGGTTGTGACGTTGCACGACATTCAGGACCTCTCCCACGAGGAGATTGCGGCCATTATGGATTGCAACGTCGGCACCGTGCGCTCGCGCCTTTTTTACGCGCGGCGGCAATTGCAGGCTTTTTTGTCGGACTATTTAAAATGACGAACATGAATCCAGAGCCGGATGATTTTAACGACTTGCGAAAATTGATGGCCTTAAAGCGGCACGAGCAACCGTCGCCGCAATATCTGGATCAACTGTCCACCCGCATCATCGCCCGCATCGAACGCGGCGAAGGGCGGTTGAGCATGTTGGACTGGCTCTCCGCCAATTTTGCTTCGCGTCCCAGCCTGACTTATGCCTGCGGATTAACCCTTTGCGGCGCCCTGGGCCTGACCGCCGTCTTCCTTGCCCGGCAAGGAATGAAACAAGCCGCCAACTCGGGAAACGACGTTGCTCTGGACGCGCCCAATCTGTCCCGTTCATACGCCAATCAATTTGTGCCGGTGACGCCGCCCATCCACATTGCCAACTGGCTGGGAAACACGAACCCCGGCACAGAAAGCCAGGCCGCCATCTCCCTTTTCGGCGTCCGCCCCGCCGCAATTTCCGTCTCCTACCAGCCCTGAAATCAACGGTGGCCCTTCCTCTCGGTAGGGTGAGACTCCGTCGAACCCTAACTCGATTTATTGTCCATCGATCGAATCAGGGTTCGACAGAGTCTCACCCTGCCGGGACGACATTAAGTTGGCCATATGGCGGGACTGCCCCACCCCACCGGGATAAATCAAAATCATCCTTTTCTTCTTTTATCTTGGTAGGGTGGTCGTGGTCTTGGCTCATTGTTTAACGCAAAGTTATAAAAGCTGCCGCTCGCCTAAAACCAGCAAGTCGGCAAATTGCGTCGCCTGAAGGTTCTTGTATTCGGTTTGCAATACCTTCACATAATCCCACGGCTTGCCGGTCAGGCGCGTCGTGTTCTCGCACCATAATTTTGCGGCCCGGTCTTTGTTGGCCACATTCACGTCTTCCAAGCCTTTCGTCTCGACAATGTGGTGGCCGCCATCGCTTGTCAAAACCACAAAATCCGGCTCGTAATGGCGGAAATTACCCGCGTTGTCGGTGTATTCGATGGCGAAACCGAATTGCTCCGGCAGTTTGGCAAATCGCTCCACGTCATCGGCCTTTTCCAAAAACTGCGCGAATTCCTTTTCAAATTCGTTGTCGCATGGCACAAGGTTGAAAACACACTTGCCGGCCTTCAAGGTCGGACGCGACCACGGGAACGGCGGCGTTTCCGACAATGGCCGACCCGCATGCAGCAGTTGCGGTTCAAGTTCCGACAGCACCAGCTTGCGCAACGCCTCGACAAAGGTTTTCAGGGTCACGTACTGGGCGATGTTGCTGCTGATCGCCTTCAGCATGGCCGGCTCTTCCAGATTCACCGGTTCGCCGAACGCCTTTTTCGCCAGGAATTCCCGCACCTTGGGCGCGAGCGCGGAAAATTGCGACGGCAGTTTCACGTCTTGCGCGATGCTCCGGGCGTAATAACCAATCACCTCATCCGCGGTTTGGGGTTCGGGAATCTTGTATTGCCGCTCAATCAATTTTTGCAGCGAAATAATGTCATACCCCTCGTAGCGGAACGTTTTTGCCACGGCGTCGCCTTCTTTGCGCGGCAATACCGGACATTGGAACCGGTTCACGTCCATCCCCTCGATTTCCTCCGTGAGCGATTTTTTGCGGGTCAGGACGGGGCTTAAAACCGGGATGGAAATGTCTTTGTCCTTTTTCTTTTCATCCGGCGCGATGGTGACTATCACCACCTTTTCCTTGCCGAGTTCAAAAGCGTCCAACTGCAATTCTTCCTCGCGCTCCAACTGTTCCACGAACTCAATGAATGCGTTGTTGCCAATCACGTCCACCCGTTCGACGTAGCCGGATCCGGTGCCGCGAAACATCAGCCGCAGTCCGCGTCCCACGGTTTGCTCCGGCAGGATGTTTGCCTTTGAGGTGTAAGGCCGCAAACCGACGATCACCGTCACCCCTTGCACGTCCCAGCCTTCGCGCAACATCAACACGCTGACAATGCAATTCACCGGGCTGGACTCGTGATCCACTTCCCGCGACACCGCGCGCGCCTTGTCCAAATCTTTTTTGGAAACCTCGCCTGATTTGTCCGTGTGAATCACCAGCAATTTGTCCCCGCCAAATTCCGACGGATATTTCTTTTGCAGCCAGTCCCCCACATCGTCGGCGTCTTCCGTGTCATTCATCATCACGAACAACACCGGTTTTTTCCCGAATGTTTTCAACTGATCGCGGTATTCCTTCCAGCGTTCGACGCCCGCCGCCAGGTAGGCCTGATAACGCGTGCTGGCAATGTCGGAACGCTGCTCCGCAATCCCCTGGGCGACGCCCTTCAACGGCCGTTTCACCACGTTGTCCAGAATCGCTTGTTTGAGCGGGTAATCAAAAACCGTCCAGGAAAACAACTGTCCCTTGCTGTGGCGCGGCGTGGCGGTGAAATCAAACTGCGCGGCCACGCCTTTGGGAACATCCTTGTTCAACTGCCGGATGATTTTGTTCCATTCGCTTTCCTCCTCATGCGTGTGATGCGCCTCGTCGTTCAGCACGGCCACCGGGCCACCCCGTGCCATGATGCGTTTGTCAACGTCCTCCACCGTCATTTTCTCGGCCGGCGGTTTGGAGCCAAGCACCGCCGCCAGCGCGTCCGGCTCATTGGAGCTGTTTTCCTGCCGCTCGTAAAATTGCTGGATGTTGCCCAGATATAACGCGCCCAGCGAACCCGCCCGCTCTCCCTCCCCGCGCATGTAGCATTGGAAATCCCAATAAATGCGAAGTTCCTCCGGTATGACGGGATCGGCGTTGAAAATCCGCCCGCATTCGAAATCCGTCCGCAACCGCTCAAACACAATCACGTTTGGCACAATGAGCAAAAACGTTTTTGCAAAATCGTCCCTCGCTTCCGCCACCGCGTTGAAAAACTGCCAGGCAATGGCCAGCGACATGACTTTTGTTTTGCCGCTGCCGGTCGCCATCTTCACGCAGTAGCGGGCGAAGTCATCATATTGCAGCAACCGCAAATCGCGCCGCGTGGCAAAAGTCTCCACCAGATTTTTGTGCCGCCGGATGTTCGCCACTTCGTAAAGATAAATCAGCGTCTCAATCGCCTCGCGCTGGAAATAGTGATACTGGAATTTGCTTCCATTCGGCAGCCGGTGATCGTTGCAAAACCAGTGGTTCAACAAAATCCGCGTCGTCCCCGTCACGCCTTTGTATCCGCCGTCGCGCCATGCTTTCACCTTGTCGCGGATGCCCGGCACGCACGGCGCGGTTAACCCCCGTGCTTCAAGCAAACCGATTTGCCCTTGGTCCTCGTGTTTTTTGCGCGGCATCGCGGTGATCAGCGGGTTTTGTATTTCACTGGTTTGTCGTGGAGGGCATAGGCGCTGGACGACGATTCCGCGCCGCGATATTTCTCCATCAATTTTGCCCCCTGCCCGTTCAGTCGCTGATAATAGCCGGGGTCGCCTTCCGCTTCGCGCGCGATCTTTTCCTTGATGTGTCTCACTTCCAGCAGCGCCTTCGATTCTTTGATTTCAATCTTTTTCATAATTCAATCACCTCTTCCGGGGTGTGAAGAAAAACTCCTCGGTGACGGCTTTTTTCTCCGGCGCGTCGTCGGCAAACAGGAAATTCGGCACGGTCGTTTCAATGTATAATTTCATTTCACTTTCACCTTCACCGTTTTGGTCGTGTCGTTGCCAAGGATGTCAATCACCTTCACGACCACCGTGTATTCGCCCGGCTCGCTATAAGTGTGTTTCGTCTCCAAATCCAGTTTCGGCTCCTGCCGTGTGCGATAGGCCTGCCATTCGTTGTGGAATGTGTCGCTCTTGTTGTCCCAGTCCACCGCCCAATAATCAATCCACTGGCTCCAATGCTTCACCGTGCGCTGCACTTCTTCCGGCACGTCATCCGGCGGAATCACAAAATCCGACAGTTTCAATGTCACCTCGCGTTTGTTCGCCTTCGCTTCCACGGACAACGCGGCCAGTTCAAAGAAATGGATGTCGCCCTGCTCAACCGCCCGTTTGTCCATCGCATCACGCGGGATGCGCAAAAATCGCAATTGAATGTTTGCCGCCAACGCCTGCTGTTTGGCCATTTCGTTCATCTCAAAGGCAAAATCCCAGCCCAGCAAGTCCACGCCGTTCGTTTTGGGTGCGTCCTCGCCCGTGCCGATGGCGCGTTTGAACTCCGCCGCGATTTGCGCCACGTCCCCCACGCTCACCGGCGCGTCCACCGTGCCGACGTGAACCATGCGCCCGCCCTTTGTCCCATGCAGCCACGAATATCCGTTCAGCGGCTTGGCCTGGTAGAGCTTCAAAATGAATTGAATGTAATCCCGCTGCCGCGCCTCCTCTTTCGTTGTGCCGCTGAACGCTTCCTGCTGCCACAACTGCCGCTCATATTTTCCAAGATTTTGAACAATGAACGGGCGGACGCCGGAAATGGATAGCAACCGCTTCCGCGCCGTGTGAATGGCGAACCGCCCAAGATCGCATGTGATCCAGCGGCGTTTCATTTTCTCGGCCACCGCCGCCGTCGTGCCGCTGCCGCAAAAGCAATCCAGCACTAAATCGCCTTCGTTTGACGATGCTTTTAAGACGCGGTCAAGAAGTGCTTCGGGCTTTTGAGTTTTGTAGCCTTCCTTTTCAGCAGAAAATCCACGGATCATGCTTATATCATCCCACCATGTTCCAACTTGGACACCTTTGGATTCATCAAGGTATTTTTTTGCATGGGCACCGTGCCAGGATTCGTTTGCACAACAAGCCCCGCATCAATCAGTTTCTGCATTCTAACTTTTGAATAGCGCCAAGCTCGTGTTATTCCCATGACTTCATAAACAGGATTCCCCTTTGTCGCGCCGCCAGGGCCGAGCATATTTTCAAGCTTCCATCTTCGACCATCCTGATCACGATGCCTGTAAAACGAATCAGCGTATTCTTGGCTCAGTGGCACGTACAACGGATTCCAAATAGCCTGATCACTTTTCGTATAGAACAAAATTGAATCCTGTATTCTCGAAAAATGCTTACTGCCTTGAGCGGCGTCGCCTTTTGCATCAGAACGTTTCCAAACAATTTCATTCCGAAAATATTCAGCCCCGAAGACTTCGTCCAATATAGCTTTTGCATAATGAACAACATGCCAGTCGAGATGGACGTATATGCTACCGTTCTCGTGAAGCAATTCATGGAGCAGCACGGCGGTTTCGTAAAACCATTGCAAGTAAGAATCCAGCCCGCGCCCCCAAGTGTCGCGATAGGCTTTGTGTTCAATGACGCTTGGCTCTTTGGTGAACGTGGCTTCGTCGTCTTCCTCCTTGCCGGGACGATTCGGCACGCTGGCGGTGAAGGAAAAATCCGCGCCGGTATCGAACGGCGGGTCAATGTAAATCAGGTTCACCTTGCCCGCGAACTCGGCCACGAGCGACGGCAGCACATATTTCTTGTCGCCCCAAATCAGCCGGTTGCGCCATTCCTTCGCTTGATACGCCGCCGGCGATTCAAACAGAAATCCGCGTTGCCGTTCCTGCACCGATTCATTGATCGTCTCGACCGTTTGAAACGGCAGTTCCACGCGCAACGGCGCAACACGACTGCCCGCGTTGTCATATTTGCCCTCCCAAACCAGTTCCGTCCGTGTGACGGCAAGCGGATGCTGAACCGCCGCCGGGGTCTCATTGCGTTCTGCCATGCCTGGAACCTAACAAAAAAACCGTCCCCGGAGCAAGTGCGGCATTGCGTTTAATTCCCTGTCCCCCTGCCACCTCCGTATTCTGCCATCCGCCCCCCGCGCCCCGTTCCCCCACCCCGCCCGATTTCAGCGTCAATCTGCGTCATCCGCGGACAAATTCCGAAATCCCATCTTTGATCTCCCAACTTTGCAGTGCTATGTCGGAGATTTACGCATTTTTGGCAAAGTTTTTCCTCCTTTTGGTTGCGGCTCTGCCGCGCCAAGCCCTGGCGTCTTTGCGACTTTGCGTTAGATTCCCCGTCTTGGCGTTGAATTTCCCGCCCCCTGCCATCTTCAATCTTCCAGCTTCAATCTCCTGTTTTTCGCCCTCGTGTCAAGAAAACATACTTGACAAAAACAGGTCTGAAACGCGCAACGCCTTGCAAACACGGAAGATATTTTTTAAAAGAAAAGGGTTACGGTTAGCTCCTCTTTTTCCCCCACTTGTGCCATAATCCCCTCCAGACAGAAAAAATGAGCAACAAGTCAAAGACATCCGCCGCCAGAACGGCGCAGCCGATCCGGGTCCCTGCCGGAGGCCCGCTGCCCTGCCAATTTCAGAATTTCAGTTTTTCAGCGTCTCAGCTTTTTCCCAATCTTCCATTTCACTTCTTTGCGTTACAAGTGTAAAAAGTGCAACGCCGGGCTGGACCGGTTTTTTTGATTGGAACACGCGTATTTTAAACCAGTTGCATTCAAAATGAAGAATAACCCATTTCACTTATTACGTAATTATTTCACTTAAAATTTTTCCACGGGGCTTGCCGATTTCTGCTTTCTGTTTTCCCAATTTCAGCTTTTCAGTTTATTTGCTTTTGGATAAGAGGACGGTATTCTCCGCAGGTGGAGCGGATTTTGAAACCTTGTCTTGTTGCCGCGGACCGGCCGCGCCCTTGCATCGCCCGGATTTGCCCCTGATACACACCAGTGACTTGTGGTCATCGATTCCATACATCATCCAAAGGGATTCCGCGCGCGCCGGGGGGTGAACTGGGGGTTCATCGGGTTGCTCTACACCTCGTTCTACATGTGCCGGTACAATCTGGCGCTGGCCAATAAATCGATCAGCGATTCATACGGTTTTACGCGGTCCCAAATGGGCGACATCATCACAACCGCCCTGTTCGCTTATGCGTGCGGACAAATTATCAACGGCCTCATCACAGACCGGATCGGCGGCAAACGGGCGATGCTCATCGGGGCGGCGGGAACGGTGGTGATGAATGTTCTTTTTGGCGTCGCGTCGTTCGCCGGGATGCTGGGGTTGTTTGTCGCCATTCGCGGCGTGGATGGTTACCTCCAAGCCTTCGGGGCGCCGGGAATGGTCAAGATCAATGCCGCCTGGTTTGGCCGCCGGGAACGGGGACGGTTTTCGGGAATTTTCGGGTTCGTAATCAATCTCGGACGCGTCGGCATCAATACCCTGGGGCCGGCGTTGCTGGGCGGATTCACCCTGTTCGGTCTGGCCCAAATCCCGCCTCTGCATTGGCGCTGGCTGTTTTGGGCGCCGTCACTCATCTGCCTGGTCATGGCCGTAGGCATGGCGTTGACGGTGAAGAAAACTCCCGAGGAAGCGGGTTGGACAAACGTGATAGCGGACGATTCAGCGCGCAGGGCCGACGGGACGCGGGCCGGATTCGGCCAGGTTTTTCGCGCCATCGTGACTAATCCGGTGGTGTGGGTGACGGCCTGCGCTTATGCTTGCACCGGAGCGGTGCGGCAGGCGGTGGACCAGTGGTTCCCGCGCTACATGCAGGATGGTTTCAACGTGAACCTTGATTCCAAATATTTCTTTTTGATGGCCGTGCTCATCCCGGTGGTGGCGTCGGCCGGTTCGCTGCTGGCCGGTTATGCCTCCGATATTCTGTTCAAGGGACAGCGCGCCCCGGTGGCGGCAATCCTGTATTTTACGGAGACGGCGATCATTCTGCTGGCAACGCGATTTCATACCATCACGGGCGCGATTGTGTTTCTGGCCCTGATCTCTTTCACGGCCAACTCCACCCATTCAATCCTGGGCGGCGCGACGCCGATGGACATTGGGGGACGGCGTTTCGCGGGTTTTGCCCTTGGCCTCATTGATTCGTTCCAATATTTTGGGGGCAGTCTGGCCGGGGTTTTCCTGGGCAGCGTGCTCGACAAAAATCTGGGCAATTATTTCTATTTCATGGCGCCGTTCGGACTCATCGGCGGAATTCTTATGCTGGCCATTTCAAACAAAATGAAACAAAGCGGCGGCAACCTCGCGCCGGCAACGGAGGCCGCATGACGGCGCAACCCGTCATCATCGCCATCGACGGCACCAGCGCCAGCGGCAAAAGCACAGCCGCGCGGCTCGCCGCCAAAACGCTGGATTACGCCTACGTCGATACCGGCGCCATGTACCGCGCGCTGGCCTGGTATTGTGTCGGGAACAAGGTGGATCCGGCTGATCCCGCCGCCGTCGCCCGCGCCTGCCGGCGGTGGAAGACCTCATTGGATTGCGCGCCCGGCCCGGTTCGCCAGGTGCGGTTGCTGGTCAACGGTTACTTCCCGGAAAAAGAAATCCGCACCCCGGAGGTCACCCTCGCCGCTTCCCACGTCGCCGCCGCGCCCAAGGTCCGGGAGTGGATGAAAAAGAAGCAGCGCGAATGCGCCCGCTTCGGCAACCTCGTCATGGAAGGGCGCGACATCGGGACGAACGTCTTTCCCGAAACGGACTTCAAGTTTTACCTCGACGCCTCGCTCGCGGAACGCCATCGCCGCCGCCAGGCCGAGGGGGTGAGAGATAATCTCGCCGCCCGCGACCAGCGCGACAGC
>CAZLEE010000048.1:17542-26463 GCA_964558455.1 uncultured Verrucomicrobiota bacterium
GGCGCCGCTCATGATCGGACTGGGCGCGTTCCTGATCGACACCTCCAACCGATCCCCCGATGAAACGAACCGGATCATCATCGCCGAAATCAACCGCCGCCGGACCGCCAAATCCAGATGAGCCGCAAAATCAAACTGGTATCCATCGACGGCGACGGCTGTTTGTTTGCCTACACAAAAATCGGCAGCCTTTGCCATTCCAGTTGGGATGCGGTGGCCTACGCCTACGGACTGAAAGAAGTCTGGGACACGCGCGCCCAAAAATACGCCGGCCAGAAAAACAACAGCGACCTTTGGGCACAGGAAGACGCGGCTGATTTGCGCGGAAAAGCGGTGGGCGAAGCGGCGACAACGCTTTATCCGATCCCTTATTGCCAGGGCGCGGCGGAATTTTTAAAGGCGAGCAAAAGGCGGCTCGTGCGCGGATTGCTCTCCGGCTGCCTGGACGTGGTCGGGAAAAAAGCCGCCGCGGAAATGGAACTGGAATTTTGCCATTGCAATACCCTGCACACGAAAAGAGAAGCCTTTACCGGGACGATAGATTACGCGGTCCCGGTATGGCACAAGCACCTGCTCATAGGCGCGTTGTGCAAACAATACCGGATCACGCCCGAAGAGATTTGCCATGTGGGCGATCACGAGAACGACCTTGAATGTTTTGCCCAAGTCGGGCTGGCCGTGGCCTTCAATCCAAAACTGAAATCGGTCGCCCGCGCCGCCCGTTACGTCATCGACGATTTTCGGGAATTGAACAAGATTCTGGCGCTGGATAACGCCTGAAAATTTTCCCGCTTGCAATTTTTTGGCGTTCCCATAATCTTTCGCAGGTAACGGAAGCGAGCGTAGCTCAGCCTGGTAGAGCGTCACCTTGCCAAGGTGAATGTCGAGGGTTCGAATCCCTTCGCTCGCTCCATTTTTTACCTCGGAAGCCCCCAAAAATCCGGTTTTTGCAACAGTTTTGCAACACCTCCGTCCGCCCGGGCGGCTGAAAACCGGCCCCTTCCCCCTCTTTTCGCGCGGCCATCCCGGCTGCGCCCGGTCCTTCCCGTTGGTGCGGAGTTCCCGCAAAATCTTTCGCTTTTTTCGCAAACTCTTGGTTGAGGCGACACGAAAAAACGGTAAAACTATTTATGGACAGTGTCGCCACGAAGGAGGAAGGAACGCCGGTTGCCGAAGTCACCGTCGGCTCCGTGACCATTTCCATTTCCTTTGCGCCGGTCACGGTCAAAGTTCTTCGGCCAGCGGCGGATGGTCAGGGTGAGCCTGAGAAAACAACCAAGACCTACGACTCATACGAGCTCTCCTATTACGAGGGTTCAGAGCGGCGCCAGCGGCGGGCGAAGACGCTTGACAAAGCCAAAGCACGCGCCAAGGAAATCGCGACCCGTTTGAACAAAGATGGCGCCCGCGCGGAGTTCATGTCGGAAAAGGACCGGCGAATCTACGTCATGGCCAATCTGGCCTGCAAACCGCTGAAACTCGAGGTGGATGAAGTTTGCCGTCGCTACTGGGAACTGCAGAGTCGGCTCAAGGATGGCACCCTGGAACAAGCGGTGGACTTCATGAATGACCACGGACAGCAAGTTCGGCATGGCGCCACTTCAGACGATATTCTCCAGGAATATCTAGTGCATCTCACCAAGCGGGGCGTCGGAAATTACCACATGCGCGACACCAAACGCTACGTCGGCGGTTTTGTGAAGGCTTTTCCCGGCGTCTTCAGCCATGTGCAGACGGCGGCAATCGATAAATATCTGGCGACAATTGGCGGCAAGGCAGGAAACAAAAACAATCACCGGGACGCCATCATCAGTTTTTACAACTTTGCGGAACAGAAGGGATTCCTTCCGTTTGGTCTGCGCCTGGCGGCCAAGGGCACGACGGAATTTTTCGAGGCGCGCCAGGTAATCACCAGCGAGGCTGATGTCCTGGCCCTGATGGAACCAACCGACATTTACTCACCGGAGGAAGCTCGGCGGCTTCTCGCCGTCAAAGGCATGTCCCGACTCATGCCGAGCCTCGAATTTAAAATGCTGTCCGGCGTAAGAACCGAAGAGATCGTCCGTTTGTGGTGGCCTATGGTGGTCGAGGATAAGCGGGTGATACGGGTATTGGAGGCGGTGGGCAAAATTAACCCGCGCCAGGTTCCGATTCTGCCAGCTCTTGACCGCCGCCTGAAAGCCATTCCCGAGGCCGCCAAACATGACAGAATCTGTGTCGACTGGAACTCTGCCAATACCCTCTATCACGCTTGGCAACGCCTCTGCGAAAAGGCTGGAGTTACCTACCGCCACAATGCCTTTCGCAACAGTTATTTCACCTATCGACTCGTCATTCTCGGGAACGACAAAATCAATCAGGTCGCTGAGGAGGGGGGCACCAGCGTTGCAATGTTAAAAAAGAACTATCTGTCCCGGGCTCCAGTTTCAATGGCCCAGGCCGAGGAGTGGTTTTCGTTATGAGGCCCATTTCCACGAACCGGTCCAGTCCCGGTCATTTCGCCGGAACATGGATTGGGGAATTCCGCACGAACGGGAACATTTTCTTTTCGATTGTTCCGACGATTGCGTCAGCGCGCTTTACAATTTTTAAGGTAAGGAGATTTTTTTATGGAGAAACTTGAATCAGATCAGGTCCTTGAGCTCGTCCAGAAACCGGCGCTGGCAAACCGTTACCAGGTTGGGTTCAGGACGCTGGAAAATTGGCAGGCCAGTGGAATCATCGTTGGAAAAATGGAGCGGCATAAATGGTGGTTTGATGTCCAGGACTGCGACCGCCGGCTCTTCCTTCACAGCAAGTCGACCCCGTATAAAATTTCAGGCATTGGCTCAGCCGGAAACGCAAGAATCAAAAAATAAACGACCGCCGGGCGCTGAGCCAGCGCTCAGGCGGCCAGACTCATAACATTATGGAAACAGTCAAATTAGACAAAAAATACGCCACCAAAGTGGGGCTCGCCCGCCACTACGGAGTGTGCCCGCGAACCATCAATGGATGGATGCGCCTTGGCCTGTTGGTCTTTTTCAGGATCAAGCGTGTGGTCAGATTCGACATTGCCGCCTGCGACGCATCCCTTGGTGAAAAAGGGATCTGAATGGGCCGCGACTTGCCGACAGTGAAACTACAAAAACCATGAACCAAATCAGGTCAACCTTTAAGCCCAATCTCCAGGCGTCGGAACTTTCCGAGTCTGGATTGGGTTTAAGCACTCGATACAACGCTGGAAACTCGCCCGAAAACGGGGTGGTTGAGGCGGAGGTTGGGACCAAAATAATGATACTATCGTATTATCATACTATCATATGAAGCAGATAATCTCCAAAGAAGATGTCTCGAAGGCAATCAACGATTTGACCGACCAAGGCAAGAAGACGACGTTAGCCGCCATTCATGCCGCGCTCGGCGGACGCGGTTCGATGAGCACCTTGGTTCGACTTAAGACGGAAATCGAAGCCCCGACGGACACGTCTAACGATTCTGCCGAGGGGCTAAAGGCCTTCCGCGCCGTCTGGTCCGCGGCCGTCGATGAAGGACAGAAGAATCAACAGGCGAGGATCGACGAATTGATCGAAAGCGTCAGTGCGATGGCGGTCGAGAACGATCGGCTGGAAGGGGCATCACTGGCGGCCAACAACCACGCCACTGAACTCGAACTGGCGAAAACATGCGCCGAAACGGAACTGCGTACTTTCAAAGATGGCGTGGAGGCGGAATTGCATCATGCCAGGACTGCACTGGCACAGGCAGAGGCTAGGGCGACCGACGCACTGCAAAAGCTCATAGATAGCCAGGCTAACGACAAATGTCAGATGACCGCCATGCGGGCCGAGCGGGACTATGCCGTCAACAAGGCGCACGATATCGAGATTAAACTGGCTCGCGCGCTGGCGTTTCTTGAAGCGCGAAGCATCCCGGCGAATGGATCGAATTGAAGCCGCTCTCTGCTCGCCACTGCCTCGATTTTCACAATTCGCTCAATTGATCTAGCGGGGCTTCGAATCTTGATTCCCGTTCCCTTGCGTCCCCATATGCGGACGCCCTTGCCATCTATCGGTGCGAGGCTGCTCTGCTTTCCTTGGCATAGCCATTCTGGTAATCGGGGCCAGTCGCGTTAGCGGAATTCGCCGGTTTCCTCCGTTTTGTTCTGGTTTAATTGGACAGCCACACTATGATTCCGGGCACACATTGTCCCGTTGAGTGCCGAATATTGGTCCCCGGGGCAGCGAGGATCTGTTGCTTATGCAAGAACGCTGGCTGTCGGTCCATGAAATTGCCGCTCACTTGGGCGTGAACCGGGACACGATTTATAAATGGATCGAACGCAAAAAAATGCCGGCGCACAAAGTCGGTCGGCTCTGGAAGTTTTTAGCCTCCGAAGTTGACCGGTGGGTCAAGGGGGGGAAAGCGGCTGACTAAGGCTCGACAAGGTGCACTTCCGGTTTAAACAGGGGACGGCACGCTTTCTCCAAATTCAGCCAAGCAACGATGAAAATCGAAACTCCAAGGCAATTGTCAACAGGCCAACTCGTTCGGGTGAGAACCAGGCACTGGCTGGTTGAGGATGTGCAACCATCGACCGCAGGATCGTGGCTGCGGCTTTCCTGCGTGGATGACGATGCGCAGGGGGATTCTCTGGAAGTTATCTGGGAAACCGAGCTTGATGGCCAGGTGCTCGACACGGAAGCGTGGGCAAGAATCGGGCAGAAGGGTTTCGATGACACACGTCATTTCGCCGCGTATTTCAACACCTTGAGGTGGCACTGCGTCACAGCCACCGACCCTAGGCTTTTTCAATCTCCTTTCCGCGCCGGCATCCGGATTGACGCCTATCAGTTGGAGCCGTTGAAAAAGGCGCTCCAGCTTCCGCGTGTAAACCTCTTCATAGCTGATGACGTCGGATTAGGAAAAACCATCGAGGCCGGGCTCATCGCCACAGAATTGCTTCTTCGCCGCCGCGTCCGAGATGTCGTTGTGGTCTGTCCACCTTCAATGCTCAAACAGTGGCAGGACGAACTGGACGCCCGCTTTGGCCTGCGCTTTGAAATCCTCGATCGGGATTATGTTGAGCGAATTCGTCGGGAGCGTGGTTACGCGGTCAATCCGTGGGATACCTTCCCACGATTCCTCATTTCACAACGGTTGTTGATCGATGAGACCTATGCGGCGCCAATGCGGGTCTGGCTCGACAATCTACGCCCCAGCAGCCTGTTGATCCTCGATGAAGCTCACCATGCCGCCCCAGCCAGTGGTGCCAGATACGCCATCGATTCAAAGATTACCAGGGCTATCCGTGACCTTGCGCCGCGATTTGAGCATCGCCTTTTCCTTTCCGCCACGCCGCACAACGGCCATTCCAATAGTTTTAGCGCGCTTCTTGAGTTGCTCGACGACAAACGCTTCATGCGCGGAGTGCCTGTGCTCAAGTCATCCCTTGATGCCGTCATGGTCCGCCGCCTTAAAGAAGACGTTCGAGTTGTCGCCGGTGGCTTTCCTATCCGCCGTGTCGTGCCACTATATCTGGAGGGCCTTTCTCCTGATGCACCCGAACTGCGCTTGGCCGAATGGCTTGATGCCTACTCTACCGTGCGTCGCGAGCGTTTCGCCGCGACCACCAAGCGCGAACAGACCCAAGGTGCGCTTATTCTTTCCACCCTGCAGCAGCGCCTGTTTTCTTCCGTGGAAGCCTTCCAACGCACGCTGGCGGCCCATCGTCGGGCCATGGAAAAGGTATGGGCGGGCGAAACCGCGAAGCACCACAACATTTCCGCCAGCGAAATTGTGCAACTGACTGCCGGCTTCGACAACGACGATGAACGCGGCCAACTCCCGTCGGATCAACAGGAGTCCGAAGCTGCTGCGGCGATCGAGCAAGCCAGCGTATCTGCATCGGGGAGTTCCGCTTCTGCCAATGTGGATCGTGAGCGCCAACTCCTTGGCGATATGGCAAGACTCGCCGAGCAACACCGCTATCGCCCCGATGCCCGAATTACTTGGCTGATTGAGTGGCTGCGCACGAAGTGCTGTCCTGGCATCCGTCTGCCTGGCAATCCCTCGCCACAACCCGGTGCCACATGGTCGTCTCTTCGCCTGATCATCTTTACCGAATACGAGGACACCGCTCGCTACCTTCGCACCCAACTTGAGGCTGCCACTGCCGGCACCGATCAGGCCGAAACGCGAATCGAAGTTTTCCACGGGCCTACGCCACCGGACAAACGCGAGGATTTGAAACGCGCGTTCAATGAAGCGCCTGAACGGCAACCGTTGCGCATACTGATCGCGACCGATGCCGCCCGGGAAGGTCTCAATTTGCAGGCCCATTGTTGGAATCTATTCCACTACGACTTGCCTTGGAATCCTTCGCGTTTGGAGCAGCGGAACGGTCGAATTGATCGCAAACTCCAACCCAACGACGAGGTCTTCTGTCATTACTTTGTTTACACGCAACGGCCAGAGGACCGTGTCCTCCGTGCGCTAATGCGCAAGACCGAGACGATCCGTCTCGAACTTGGCAGCCTCTCGGAGGTCATTGAAAAACGGCTGCGCACCGGTATCCGTCGGGCTGAAGTGGATGCGACCGCTGCCGAGATCGAAGCATTGGAAGATGACCCTGAGAAGCGCGCCGCTCGCGAAGCCGAATTGGAAGAAGCCGCGCAGGAACGCCAGACCCGCCTGCGTGCTGAAATTGAAACATTGGGCAATCGAATAAACGACGCTCGCCGCTGGATCGGCCTGGATGAAGTCCAACTTCGCGATGCGCTTAATTGTTCGTTGGGTTATCTCCAGACAGAACCATTGCGCGAGGAACCGGCGCCCGCTGGCGAACCCGCCCGCTATATCTTCCCTAACTTGCAAGCCCGTCATGGCAATGATCCTCGGTAGGCAGCGACTCTCGACACGTTGCGCCCGCCTGCCGAACATGACCAATCACTTTACGAATGGCGGCGTGAAGCCCCACTGCGTCCCGTTGTTTTTTCGCCACCCACCGGCTTGGATGCTGATACCGTGCAACTGCATCTCTCGCATCGTGTGGTGCAGCGGTTGCTTGGACGTTTCCTGGCCCAAGGTTTCGTTTACAACGATCTCTCCCGTGCGTGTCTTGCCCAATCCGACGATGCGATTCCGCGCGTTGTTCTGCTCGGTCGCTTGGCGCTTTATGGCTCAGGCGCGGTCCGTCTGCATGAGGAATTGATCACGGTCACTGCACGCTGGAACGATCCAGCTGATCGCAAAGCGCCGCTCACTCCTTACGGTCGCGAGGCCGAAGCTCGCACCATCAGCCTACTTCAGGAAGCGCTCAAACCGGCTGCCACTCCGCGCACAGTTCCGGGCACTGCGACGCAACGTCTCCAAGTCAGCATGGCGCAGGACATCCGCGACCTGCTGCCACACCTGGAGAAACGAGGTTTGTCCGCGCGCGCCGATGCTGAGGAGCTGCTAACGGAGCGCGGTAAAGTAGAATCCGATTCCCTCAAGAAAATTCTCGAAGACCAGCGCCGTCGTGTGCTCGCCAAATTCACAGCCACCGAAACCGAGCAACTTGTCCTCGGTTTCAGTGACGATGAAAAACGCCAAATCGCGGCCGATCGCCGCCATTGGGAACGCTGGCTCTCAAGCGTGGATGGCGACATCCTGCGCGAACCGAAACGCATCGCTGAGTTTTACCAGACTAAATCGTTCAGGCTTGAGCCAGTAGGGTTAGCGTATTTATGGCCAATAACTTGACAACTCTAAAATTAGGATGACCACGATTGATCTAACCACGCTGCTCAACATGACTGAGAGCGAAATCTTCGATTTCAAGTCGCGTCAATACAACTTCTATGGCGCTACCGACGACGAAAAAGCTGAATTGTTGAAAGATATTCTCGCCTTTGCTAACGCGTGGAAAACTGGAGATGCATTCATTGTAATTGGCATCTCAGAAACGGATGGGCGCAAAGACAAAGCTATAGGTATAGCAACTTCGCTGCATGACAATGACATTCAGCAATTCGTCAACTCGAAGACAAATCGGGCAGTGCGCTTCTTGGTGTATTCAGACATGGCCGAGGGATTGCAAATCAATGTGGTTCAGATTGCACGAGATCAACAGCGACCAATATTCATATCGAAACCGTTTGGAAAACTGAAACCAGGTGACGTCTACATTCGTTCGGGGAGCAGCACGACCGTCGCCTCACCGGACCAGATTGCCGACATGGCCAAAGCGGATCTCAGAACCAACGAGTCGCAGACGAGTTTAGATCTGGAATGGGCGAGTCCAACGGAACACATCCGGTTAGGAAAAGAAACCTCTATCACCTGCGTAAGACTTGTCGATTCGGAATCATTCGAAGAGGCTGCCAATGCAATCAGTTCACAATACGCCACGTCTTTGGGGGCCGGTTTATCGCTAAACAACGGACCTTCTTCCGAGAAGATTATCCAATTTCTTAGGAGTCGAGCTGCGGTCGCCCCACTCAAAATTTGGGTCAAGAACCTCGGTTTGCGAAATGCTTCGTCCATCAAAGTGAAAATCCACTTCCCGAAAGATGGCGGCATTAGCGTGATTGGCCAGAACGACCTCCCTGAAAAGCCACGCGGTGCCTTTGACTTGGCCTTTTCGGTGCACCCGCTATCCTTCGACACGTCTGTGAGGGAATCGGCGCAGGGCTGGGATCTGGAGATCGACGCTAAAACAGTCCAACCACAAGATGAATTTTGGAGTAGTGATCAATTCTACCTTTCGTCTGAACACGACCGTGTGATGCAGATTACAGCCAGGATTTTTGCGGACGACCTGTCTAAGCCCATCGATATTCCTCTCCAAGTTAAAGCCAACGTTACGGAGCGTGAAATTGCGGCTGAAGATTTAGATTCATGGACACTGTCATCCGGTCTTGGCGAATGTTGCCGGTTGTAAGTTATTCAAATGAAAG
>CAZLEE010000049.1:0-26142 GCA_964558455.1 uncultured Verrucomicrobiota bacterium
CGCGCTCGCGGATGATGTAAACACCGGATTTGCCTTTGAGGGCTTTTACCCATTCCGCAATTGTGCGGCCTTCCTTGACGGCGCGAAATTCGAGGCTCACTGCGCCCCTCCCCTCTGGCTGCGAAGCAAGGCGGCTTCAATGGATGGCCAATGAAATAGCACCCGCCGTCCGCCAAGATGAACAGAGGGGATTTTGCCGCTCGTACGCCAACTGAACAGCGTCCGGCGTGAAACGGGGAGACGTTTCAACAGTTCTTTTTCGTCAATAAAGCCCGCCTCGCCCGACGGCGCATTATGTTCGGTTGTGTTGTTCATAAATAATGTTCTGTTTTCAATCGTGAGCTTATTTGCCGGTCTTGTTCGGCCTGTTTTTGGGGGAAGTCGGAAACCGCTGCCGAAACGCTGGCAGTCCCAACCGTATGCTCTGGCGGATCACTTCTGAGCGTGACAGAGACGTTGATTTTGAGACGCGGCAAATGTCGCGTTGAAGGTCGCCCTTCGCCGGGAACGTAATAATTTTCGTCATGTTTCTAATAAATCTTATTCTTTATTATTAACATGAAACACAATTGCTCGTCAACATTTTTCTTGATAATTCTTATTCGATGCTTATATTTCGGGCATGACTGAGAACGAAAAAGCAATACCGCTGGCCGTTTCGTTACCCGAAACGCTGATCGCAGAAATTGACCACGTCGCCGCCGATGTAAAAGATAGTCGCAGCGGCGTCATGCGGCGGGCTATCCGGGAAGGATTGCCCCTTGTAAAATCTGGCGGCAAATCTGATGCGCTCACTCTTGACAGTGAGCTTTCCGCTGAGGTTGACCGGGCTGCCAAAGAAATCGAACTAAACCGGAGCAAAGTTTTGCTGGAAGCCATCCGCACCGGCTTGTATGCATTTTGGTCGCGGAAAGTAAGCGAGAAGATGAGTTTGGCCAGCGTTACCGACTCCAAAGGAATTGAGCTTGTCAGTCAAGCTCTAGCCGAATCCTACACGCTTTATGATGACCCGATGATGAAAGAGCATCGGAAGATTCTTGCCCAAAAGGAGGCGGTTTCTGTGCGCCTTAGAGACTTGTTGGAGTATGTCCCCGAAGCCAAACGCCGTTACGAATTAATGAACCAAGTTGCAAAGATTCGCAACTGTCCGGGCGGTATGGGCGGCGGTCTCCCTTTGGGCCTGAGCGTCGCAGAGCTTGAGTGGCAAATCGAAATGAGTGAAAAACACGGGGCAAATCCGGCTTTGTGGCCCGAAGAAGAGAAGCGGGCGCACAATGCGCGAGGCGAGAATGGCGCGAAACCGGCCAGCATATCGGACGAAAAAGCACCTTCGCAGAAATCAAAAAAACGGCATAAATAGCTCGGTGTTCCATGCCAAGTTAATCCCGGCAATGGCGTTTTAAAACGGGCGTCTTTTGAATTTCAAGGCGGCTGAATGTTTTATGCACCGGGGATTTTATTTGGTGCAACGTGAAACCATTTTTCAGCGTCGGCTTTTGTGGCCAGCCCTTTGTAACTGGCGTGAATTATCGCGGGCGAATTGCCCGCTTGCGCGGCGGTCAAATTTTCATCGGAGTACAAGGCGAAATGATAGGTGCAAAAGGCGTGGCGCAATCCGTTGCGCCGGGCTGGAATTTTCAATTTCTCGCGTAATTTTCCAAATTCGATTTGATACTGATTTGAGCCTTTGCCCCAAATTGAACCGGTCTTTTCCCGATAAGGAATGAGCCATTGAGCCAGTGGCGAACACACTTTCACAAGGCGACGCTGGCGAGTCTTGGCGTTTCGTGCGGAAATCTGAATGTGTCCTTCCACGCACCAAACGTCCGTCCACTCCAAGCGCATGATCTCCTCGACCCGCAACCCGGCCAACCCGCCAAGCGCAATAACGGGAAGCAAATCAGCTTCGGCATTAGTCAAAAATTCCTGCAATTCATTTGGCCGGTAAAAGTCCGTTTCCGCCGTTTCTACGATTTCCCGCGCCAGGCCATCGGCTTCAAATAGGCGGTGATTGACGGGGAGATAATCTTTGCGGACTGACCAGCCTAGAAACATTTTGACCGTGGCGCGGCGGTCGTTTCGGCTTTTGGCGGCAACGTCCGTATGCGATTTGATGTAAGCGTCTAGATGTTCCTTGGTCAATTCAGAAACCGCCGTGCCCGGAAACGTCCTGCCAAATTCCCGCAACCACATGGCGACATGGCAGGCGTATTCACGCGACATTTGCGCCCGTTTGCCGTCTTGCGCTTGGCTTTTGTGCCTCCGGCGTTCAATAAATTCCTCTATGGCTTCATTGATGTCTTTGCGCTGGATGGATACCACCGTTCGTAAATAGCCCTCCACGGCTTCGCCCAACGTTCGCCCGTGTAGCCTATCCGTGGCCTCGGCAAAGTCAGACACGGCGGCGAGCAAGGAAAAGCGGCGTCCGCTGGATTGGCGTAATGTTTCAAGGCGTTCAAGCGCGGCCAGCGCATCGCGAGCTTGGGCGGGTTGAAGGGCGGTTACTTGTGACCCTTGGGCTAAATCCTTCACCAGTGCGTCCGCGTGGCCCTTGGCGAGCGCATACGACGGGAAAGAGGCCATGCGCCGTTGCCCGGCAACATTCCACGCAACGCGGTATGAATCACGCCCTTTACACCTGCCGTAGATGGTAGCCAGCACCCGGCCACGATGTTTGATGCGCTTTGGAAATCTCACTTTGGCGTTATCAGATTTAGCCGTTTTTTGTGTCGCAGTTGTGTCAGAAGACCCTAAAAAACCATTTTCGCTGGGTAAAATGGCTCCAAAGGTAGGACTCGAACCTACAACTTCGCGGTTAACAGCCGCGCGCTCTACCATTGAGCTACTTTGGATTCCAAAGGAGCCTTAATCTACAAATCTCCACCGGCCACGTCAAACGCTTTCGGAAGCTTTTTGATCTTTCGCGGGCGCGGCCCAAAAGGGGGTTTTGGGCCGCCGGATGGAGGGTTGCGGCGCGGGGCGGCTTTCGGTAGGCTTGGATCATGAGTTTTACCTTGGGTCAATTTCCGGAATACCGCCCGCGCCGGTTGCGGCAGTCGGCGGTGTTGCGCCGGCTGGTGCAGGAAACTTCTCTGCGCCCCGGCCAGTTGATTCTGCCGTTGTTCGCGCGTCCGGGCCGCAAGGAGCGGGTGCCGGTCGCTTCCATGCCGGGGGTGTTTCAGTTGTCGCCGGACGAGGTTGTGCGGGAGGTGGCGGCAGCGCGGGAGGCGGGGGTGCCGGGTGTGATTTTGTTCGGGATTCCAGAGCGGAAGGATGAAAAGGCTTCGGGTGCTTATGCGGCCAACGGCATCATCCAGCAGACTATTCGCCTGTTGAAGAGGGAGTGGCCGGATTTGCTGGTGTTGACGGATGTTTGCTTGTGCGAATACATGAGCCACGGGCATTGCGGGATTATTGGCAAGGGGAAATGTCCGGGGGTGGAGAATGATCCGTCCCTGGCGTTGCTGGCCCGAACGGCGGTCAGTCACGCGGAGGCGGGGGCGGATGTGGTCGCGCCCAGCGATATGATGGATGGCCGGGTGGCGGCGATTCGCAAGGGACTGGACGGCCATGGTTTTTCCGGGACGCCCATTCTTTCTTATGCGGCGAAATTCGTCTCGGCTTATTACGGGCCGTTTCGCGATGCGGCGGAGTCGGCCCCGAAATTTGGCGACCGGCGGTCGTATCAGATGGACGGGGCCAATGCCCTGGAAGCGTTGCGCGAGACGGCGTTGGATATTCAGGAGGGGGCCGATATGGTCATGGTCAAGCCGGCGCTGGCTTACCTGGATATTTTGCACCGGGTGAAAACGGAGTTCGGTTATCCGACGGCGGCATATTCGGTGAGCGGGGAGTATGCCATGATCAAGGCGGCGGGGGCGAAGGGCTGGATTGATGAACGCGCGGTCACTTTGGAAACTTTGCTCTCCATACGACGGGCCGGGGCGGATTTCATCATCACTTATTCGGCGACGGAAGCATCGCGGTGGCTGAAGGCGGGCTGAGCGGAGGCGTTTCGGAAGGCCGTTTTCGGACGGCCACCGGCCGGCGGGACGGGGGCTTCTATTTGACGAACATGAACAGCAGCAGGATGATCACGCCGACGGCGATGACGGAAATGACGGCGATGAAAATTTTTGTGCCGGTATTTTTCTTCTTGGTGAAGACGCCACTCGTCAGATTGATCGTGGTGGACGGTTCCTTGCCCAATTGGACGCCCTGAGCAATGACCATGGTCTCGTCTGGCATTTTTTTGGCAGGACCGGCATTGCCGTTTTTGACGGGGGCGGCAGGTTGGGCGGCGGTGTTGTCTTCCACGCGCAATTCCACCTGGCCCAGGCGCAGGATCGTGCCGGGTTTCAACACAGCTTCGCCGGTGACCTGGTTGCCGTTAACGAAGGTGCCGTTGGTGGAATGAAGGTCGTGGACGATTATTTCGGAACCGCGCAGCAAAATTTCGCAATGATGGCTGGATATGGACCCCTCGGGAATGGGAAAGGTATTGCCATCCACCCGGCCAATGGTGGTTTTCTCCACCGCCAGCTCGTGAACCTTGCCCGCCATCCCCTCGCTAAGAATTACAAGTCTTGCCATATCGGCGTTGATGATTATGTCTGGTCAAGCTTGCAAGTCAAACCGTATTCTTGTCAACTCTTTTAATTGGAAACGTCTCATGATTTTCCGATCAATTCGCGAAAATGAGTGAACAAAGGGGTGGAATCGTGCGGTCCGGGCGATGCTTCGGGATGGTATTGCACGCAAAATACCGGCTTGGTCTTGTGTCGCAACCCTTCCACGGTCTGATCGTTCAGGTTGATGCGGTCCACTTCCACTTCGCCCGGCAGCGTTTTGGGATCGACGGCGAAACCGTGGTTCTGGGAGGTGATTTCCACTTTGCCGGTTTCCAGGTGTTTGACGGGTTGATTGCCGCCGCGGTGGCCGAATTTGAGTTTGAACGTCTTTCCGCCCAGCGCCTGGGCGACAATCTGGTGGCCAAGGCAAATTCCAAAAACCGGCACGCCGGTCTTGATCAGGTCGGAGACGGATTGCACTGCGTAATCGAGCAGGGACGGGTCGCCGGGGCCGTTGGAAAGGAAAATGCCGGCAGGTTTGTATTGCATGGCTTCGGCGGCGGTGGCGGTGGCCGGGACCACCTGCACTTTGAAGCCGTGCTGGCGCAAGCGGCGCAGAATATTGTATTTCATGCCGAAGTCGAAGGCGACAATCGGAATGTCGGCCGGCGGCAAAGGCTCGGGGACGCCGGTGGGATTGGCGTTATGCGGCAATTGGAAGATGCCGCTTTCCTTGTCCTCTTCATCCCACAAAAACGGTTTCTGGTGCGTGACCAGTTTGACGTAGTCCTGCGCGCCCAATCCCGGCCACGCCTTGGCCTGGGCCACCGCTTCCGCGTCTGAAATATCCTGGGTGGAAATAAATCCGTTCATCGCGCCGCGCACGCGCAATTTCTTGGTCAGGGCGCGGGTGTCGATGCCTTGAATGCCGGGGATGCCGTTTCTTTCCAGATATTCGGCCAGGGAACATTGCGCGCGCCAATTGCTGACGACGGGGGAAAGTTCGCGGATGACAAAGCCGGACACATGCGGCTGCCAGGATTCAACATCGGCCGGGTTGACGCCGTAATTGCCGATGTGCGGGTAGGTCATGGTGACGATCTGGCCTTTGTAGGAGGGATCGGTCAAAATTTCCTGGTAGCCGGTCATGGAGGTGTTGAAACAAACCTCGCCGCAGGCTTGGGCGCGCGCGCCAAAACCTTGACCGTGAAAAACCGAACCATCCTCTAGAGCTAAGATTGCATTCATCAAACAAATCCGCCGCTTGCGGAATCTACGAAGATGGCGCGAACGGTCAAGGCAAATATGCAAATTCTGCGTCCGCCGTTCCGGGAGCCTGAGAGATGAAAACGGCCTTTCCCCGGCGCAAATGCGCCAACGCGCTGAAAGACAAAGGGTAAGGACATTTGATTGATCGTCAGGGTTTCGGTTTCCCATTTTGTGTTTTTTGTTTTTGTTTGCGGGCTGGAATCGCGTCTTGACATGCGGCGGCGACGCCTGAAAACCTTGTCGCATGGCCACACTTCCTGACGGGTTTTATGCCCGCTGCCGTGCGCAGAATATATCGGAACTCCTTTTGCGCGAACGAGACGGCGCGTTTCCGCCGGAGCGCGTGTTGCAATCGGTCTGGCATCACCAAAGGTTGCAGCGCGACCAGTTGCGGACGGTGGATGGCCGGGCGGTGCGGGTGTTGCATCCCGGTTTCTGGAATCATGAGGCCGGCCCGGATTTTCGGGGCGCGGTGATCCAGATCGGCCGGGAGGAAACGCGGTCGGGCGACATTGAAATTGATTTAACACGCCGGAACTGGCACGGGCACCACCATGATTGCAATCCGGCGTTTGCCAACGTCATCCTGCATGTGATCTGGCAGGCGGAGCGAACGGGGGCGGAGGGGCGTCCGACCCTGGCGCTGGCGCCTTACCTGGACACGCCGTTAAACGAAATGCGAGGCTGGGCGGAAGGCCCGGCTGCGGCCAATTGGCCCGACAATTTGCGCGGCGCCTGCTCCGTTTCGCTGGGCCAATTGGAACCGGAACAGTCGGACGCCCTTTTAAAACAAGCCGCGCTCATCCGTTTTCAACGCAAGGGGGTCGAAATGGAAATCCGCGCCCGGCAGGCGGGTTGGGAACAGGCATTGTGGGAAGGACTTTTTCGCGCGCTGGGTTACAAGCAAAACATCTGGCCGATGCAACGTCTGGCCGAATTGCTGCCGCAGTTGCCGGGGACGGATGACACCGCGCTCGCCTGGCAGGCGCGGTTGCTGGGGGTGAGCGGTTTTCTGGACGCCGCCCATGAGCGCAGCGGCCATCACGCCTATTTGCAAACGTTATGGGACCATTGGTGGCGCGAGCGCGAAAAATTTCAGGAACTGATCTTGCCGAAAACGCTCTGGCGCATGAACGGCCTTCGCCCGGCCAACCAACCGCAACGCCGTCTGGCCTTGGCGGCGCATTGGGTGGCCTGGGACAATTTTCCCGCCCGCCTGGAAGAATGGTTCGTCTCCGCGCCCGCAGGGGCGGCGTCGCCGCAGTCATTGCTGACGTGTCTGCAACCGGCGGCGGATGATTTCTGGTCGTGGCATTGGAGTTTTCACTCGGCGCGGCTGGGCCGGGCGCAACCGATGCTCGGCGAATCGCGCGCCACCGATCTGGCGGTCAACGTCATTCTGCCGTGGTTTTGGATACGGGCGCGGACGGGCAAAAACGAGCCATTAAGCCGGCGAGCGGAGGATTTGTTTTTGCATTGGCCGGCGGCGCAGGACAACAGTCTGCTGCGACTGGCCCGTCAACGGATGTGGGGGCAGAAGACGGTTCCGTGGCGGCGTTCAGCGGCGAGCCAGCAAGGATTGCTGCAAATCGTGCGCGACTTTTGCGACCGTTCCAACGCCGTCTGCGCGGAATGCCGGTTCCCGGACATGGTGCGCCAAATCGGGTGATGAGAATTCAGTTATGAACCGGGAAATTCCAAACTTGAATCACCTTTGTGAGCATCGGCCAGAATCAGCAAAGGGTGAAATGGCCCCTAAATTTGGCTGGCCAGTGTCGGATTACAGCTTTTCGGAAGTGACAATAGATTGAGACCCAAAGAAATCGAGGAAAATTACGTCATGAAAGCACTTCGAGTAATACTGTTGATTGTAGGTATATTCAGTGCGGTGGGTTTCATCACTGGCGTGCAAAGTGCGCAATGGAGTTCTGGTGAGGAGACGGTCGTTGTCCATTATCACGGGTGGCATCGTCTTGTGCCGCTAATTTGGTCGCTTGTTTGTTTCGTTTGGGTGTTTGGGCTTACAAAGCGTCACGTATGGGCTTGGTATATGGGTTACACAGTCTTTGTTTTGATGATTGTTTGGGTGGCCATATTCCAAGCTCTGATTCTCTTTTTCGCCACCCCCACTACGTTCGAAAGGTGGTGGAATTTATTTTCACAAAGTATTTTCGCCGTCGTCATCTTTTTGTTTTTAAAAAAATGGTGGATGCCGAAGAAACTCGAATTAAATAGAATTTGTCTCATTAAACACTTATTCCGCATTTATGGTGTTTAACGCATACCTGTGTTTTATGCGTCATATCCAATATTGACATATTATCGGAATCAACACATAATGCGCGCATGAACGATCCCGCCCGCGATCCAAGGCAAATTGGCAGTTTGATCCGCCGCGCCCGTAAAAGGCGGGCCTTAAGCCAAAAGGCATTGGGCGATAAGTCCGGTCTGCGCCAGGAAACGATCTCTCTCATTGAGAACGGCAATCCCGCCTCCAGAATTGCAACCCTTCTCGCCGTCCTTGCGGCCCTTGATTTGGAATTTCAGATCACACCCCGCTCCAAATGGGACATGGGAGGGTGTGTCTGATGCCGCGCAAGCGTGAACATACGCCCCTGCGAGTTCTTTTGAACAACCACCTTGTTGGCTGCCTCATCAAAGAGCCGGGCGGTGCAATTTCTTTTCGTTATGATGAAAAATGGCTGTCCAGAGACACGGCCATTCCAGTCTCGCTTTCGCTTCCATTGCGGGAAGATCCTTTTAGGGGCGGGTCCGTTGTCGCCGTCTTTGAAAACCTGCTGCCGGACTCTGATGTGCTCAGGCGGCGGATCGCGGAAAAAGTCAGCGCAAAGGGAACGGACGCCTACAGCCTTCTGTTGCAAATCGGACGGGACTGTGTTGGCGCATTGCAATTTGTGCCCGAGGACGATCAAACCGTTTACGGAACCACGGCCGTGGACGGGGAGATCATTAGTGAAAACGATATTGAGAAGCTGCTGAACAACCTCGACCGGGCGCCGCTGGGTCTGGGCCGGGATCAGGATTTTCGCATTTCGGTCGCCGGAGCACAGGAGAAAACCGCCCTGCTGCGGCATAAGGGGAAATGGCTGAAACCCTGCGGGACGACCCCCACAACTCACATTTTAAAAACACAGATTGGAACTTTGCAAAATGGCATTGATCTCTCGAACAGTGTTGAAAATGAATATTACTGTCTGAAACTCATGGCGGCGTTTGGCCTCCCGGTGAACGCCGCGGAGATACAGGTCTTTGGAAAGACCAAAGCGCTGGTCATAGAGCGCTTTGACCGGAAGCGGACTGAGGACGGGCGGTTGCTTCGCGTGCCGCAGGAAGATGTTTGTCAGGCTCTTTCCTGCCCTCCCAGCCGGAAATATCAAAACCAAGGCGGACCGGGCATGGCGGATATTCTCAATTTGCTGAAAGGCGGCGATACTCCCGCGGAGGATCAGAAAACGTTTTTAAAAGCGCAAATTTTATTTTGGCTGATTGGCGCGACGGATGGCCATGCCAAGAATTTCAGCATCTTTTTGGGGTCTGGCGGACGTTTTGCTCTGACACCGCTTTATGACGTCCTGACGGCGCAACCAAGTCTGGATGACCGCCAAATCGAGCGCAAACAAATGAAACTGGCGATGTCGGCCGGAACCGGCCGGCACTATAAAATCGAGGATATCAGCGGTCGGCATTTTATACAGACTGCCGAACGCGCCGGGTTGTCTGGCGCGCTGGCAAGCGAAGCGTTGGCAGAAGTTGCCCAGGCTGCCGACGGTGCGATGCAGTCAATCGAGAAGCAACTTCCACGGGCTTTTCCCGACAAAATTCACATTTCGGTAAAGGCCGCTTTATCTTCCCGCCTTCGTAGAATCTGAAATTAGAAATATTGTTTACGCAAGTCCTTGATAAACGCCATGCCCCGTCCGGTTTGAATTCCCAGATCACACCAAATCGGGTGACGGGAATTCGCCTTTAACCGTGTTATGGCGGCAAAAAATCCCACTTTTCGTCATTTAACGCGGGGTCAAGGTTGCGTGCCGCTTGGACATCTTGCGCGGCGCGCGGCGATGCCTGCCATGGCCGCGCCCACGACCAATAAAGCCCAAGGTCCCGGCTCAGGCACAGCCTGGACGGTCAGACTGTCCGTCGCGAACTGCTGGGAGCCGGATGAGAACGTGACGCTCTGACCCCCCCATGTAGTCAAAATTAATTTATGGGAGATAGACCGCGCCCATGAACAGGATCGTTCCGGCTTGCTGGTCCGCAATTAGAAACAGGAAGGGCCGGTCCACTGTCATCTGAAAAGGTTGCGGTGGAATCCCCGTTACCGCCGTGCATCCTACGGATATTGTGGTCACCGCCGTTGCCTCGGTCCCTTTTTCGTCCACGTCCACGTAGGCCTGCTGTTTGACGTCCGAGATAAACATCGGCCAGCGCGAAATTCCGGCCAGATCGGCTTCGGGCGTGAACACGTTGGTCATCCCCAGCGCTTCCAAAGACTGCACCAGGTCAACCGCGTAATGGAGGGTGAACTTGGGCAGGATGACCGTTCCTCCCTGCCCTGAAAAATTGGTCTGCGCCGCCTGCCACCATGAACCGCTCATCTCGCCCAAAAGCGCCGCCGGACTGGAGTTTGTGCCCGGCAGGAACACATACATGGCCAGGTCCCCTCCCTTGTAAGGCAACTGCACCGCCTGATAGTCGCTCCCTTCGCAGTAATTGAACCCTCCCGTCTGTTGCATCATGGGAACATTCGTCTGGCCGCCCCCGCTTGGATAGAAGGCCATATTCGTCGTGTTGTTGGTCGGAAATGGCGTTTCCCATTTTCCGAGAAAATAAACGGCGTTGGCCAGAAACAGGCTGATGTCCGGCGCGATGGGCGGAGTCACAATCTGGGTGATTTTCCCGTGGGTTTCTTCCGACGCCCAGGCGTTTATGCTTTTGGCCGCGGACGGCTTGTTGAAATTCAGCCCCTCCACCCTGGCCCCAAAATACGTCTCATCGGTCTCGATGAACGACTGCTTGATCGGCGTCCCGCTCCGGTACCAGAGGGCGTTGGCCGTATCCAGAATAAAATCGGCGTTTTTGCTGTTGATGAGGTCGATGAGTTTCCTGTTGGCTCGGTCCAAATTGGACTGCGTCATGTCAATGGTGCCCAACACCTGCTGCATCTCCGTCCGGGTCGTTCCTTCGGCCCCGGCGGAAACCATTTGCAGCGCCGTCGAAACGCTGTACGGCGAAATGAAGATGTTGGTTCCCGGCTTCGTTGCGGTGATTTGTTGCAGCAGATTGAAGGCGAAACCCGCATTGGCCGCAGCCAGTTCCTGCTCGTTCGTGGTCATGTCCGCGCGGGACTGCCCGCCAAGCAAACAAAGGGCGGCGACAAGGCCTCCCGCCAACACCGTCACCGAATGGTATTTTGTTTTCATGCTATGCCCCGATTCTCCGGGAATTTCCCGGTTTTGTCAAGAAAAACAGGACGCTTCCCGCGTCTTCAGGCCTTCTCTTTCAGCTTCCGGTAGCGGCGGATAAGTTGATTGGTCGAACTGTCGTGTTTGAGCGCGGGCTGGGTCTTGCCTTCCAATTCAGGAACGATGCGTTGGGCGAGCGCCTTGCCCAATTCGACGCCCCATTGGTCGAAGGAATCAATGTCCCAAATCACGCCTTGGGTGAAAACGCTGTGCTCGTAAAGCGCAATGAGTTTGCCGAGGGTTTCCGGAGTCAGGCGGTCGGCAAGGAGGGTGTTGGAAGGGCGGTTGCCGGCAAAAACGCGGTGCGGCACAAGCCAGTCGGCCGTGCCTTCGGCTTTGACTTCGTCGGCGGTTTTGCCGAAGGCGAGGGCTTCGGCCTGGGCGAAAACATTGGCCATGAGAATGTCGTGGTGCCGTCCCAAAGGGGCGAGCGCGTGTCCAAAAGCGATGAAATCGCACGGGACCAACCGCGTGCCTTGGTGGATTAATTGATAGAAAGAATGCTGGCCGTTGGTGCCGGGTTCGCCCCAATAAATCGGGCTGGTCTGGTAGTTGACGGTTTTGCCGTTCAGCGTGACATGCTTGCCGTTGCTTTCCATGGTCAATTGCTGGAGGTAGGCGGGAAAGCGTTTCAGATATTGTTCGTAGGGCAGGACGGCCGTGGTTTCGGCGCCAAGGAAGTTGGTGTTCCAAATGGCGAGCAGGGCCATGATGACGGGGAGATTCTTCTCAAACGGCGCGGTGCGAAAATGGGTGTCCATGGCGTGGAAACCGTCGAGCAGGGCGCGGAAATGATCGGGACCGATGGCGATCATGGTTGACAGGCCGATGGCGGAATCCATGGAGTAACGGCCCCCGACCCAATCCCAGAATCCGAACATATTGGCGGTGTCGATGCCGAAGGCGGAGACTTTTTCGGCGTTGGTGGAGACGGCGACAAAATGTTTGGCCACGGCGGCGGTTTTTCCGCCAAGGCCCTTGATCAGCCAGGCGCGCGCGCTTTGGGCGTTGGTCATCGTTTCCAAGGTGGTGAAGGTCTTGGAGGAAACGATGAAAAGGGTTTCGGCGGGATCAAGGTCCTGGGTGGCCTCGACGAAATCAATGCCGTCCACGTTGGAAACGAAGCGAAAAACCAGATCGCGCTTGCTGTAATGTTTCAAGGCTTCATAGGCCATGACGGGGCCGAGATCGGAGCCGCCGATGCCGATGTTGACGATGTTGCGCATCCGTTTGCCGGTATGGCCCTTCCATGCGCCGCTGCGGACGCGTTTGGAAAAGGAGGCCATCTTGTCGAGGACGGCGTGGACTTCCGGGACGACGTTCTTGCCGTCCACCAGAATGGAAGCGTTTTTCGGGGCGCGGAGCGCAACGTGAAGGACGGCGCGGTTTTCCGTGATGTTAATTTTGGCCCCGCTGAACATGGCATCGATTTTGGCGTGCAGGCCGGATTCGGTCGCCAGCCGGAAGAGCAAATTCAAGGTTTCGCCGGAGATGCGGTTTTTGGAATAATCGAGAAAAAGGCCAACCGCCTCGGCGGTCATGAGTTGGGCGCGTTTGGGGTCGGCGGTGAAAAATTTCCGCAAATGGAGCGGCTGGATCGTTTTGACGTGCGCGGCGAGGGCTTTCCAGGCGGTGCGCTGGGTGGGGGGCTTGGCTGAATTATTCATGCTTGTTGTTATTGGCGGTTCTCCGTCCCACCGAGAGTAATTCAATCGAGAAGGTTTGCAACCTCGCGCTCTTTTCGGACGGGATCAGCAGGATGGTCGGGACGCAAAAGAGAGACTGGCGCGCGGTTTGAGGACGGGGAGGATGCTGTTGCGGTCATCGGTCCACCGGATGATTTTGCCCTGGACGGCGGACGGGCCGGGTTTCAGGAGAACCCAGGTGGTGGTATCCGTTTTGTGGACCTCGATCCGCATACCGAGAGCGAGGGCCAACCCGTTGACCACGGGCAGAAGATCAACATGCGCGTTGGTAATGTGGATGACCAGGACGCCGCCGGCCTTCAAATGACGGCGGTAAATCATCCCGGCTTCGCGCGTCAATAAATGCGCCGGAATGGCGTCGCCGCTGAAGGCATCGACCGCGAGCACATCGAAGTTTTGGGCGGTCTGGTATTCCAACAATTTCCGTCCGTCGCCGATGAGGACGCGGGTTTGGGGGTTGAGATAGGTGAAATACTTCCGGGCCAGCTCCTCGACCTTCGGGTTGATCTCGTAATAGGTGATGGAATCCTGCGGGCGGAGAAGGTGGTTGATCGTGCCGGTGCCAAGGCCGATCACGCCCACATTGAGGGCGTTGGTCGCGGCTTCTTTTTCGCGGAACAAGACGGCGATACCGCTGTCCGGGCCGTAGTAAGTGAGGCCGTTCGCCGGATGGCGGCGGTCTTCCGCGCCGTGGACAGTGGCGTTATTGAGCAATTTGTAAAGATCGCCGTCGGGCGATTTTGTGACACGCAGGCAGCCGTAAAGTGTGCGGGCGTGGGCAATTTCGCGGGAACGCCCGCTATTTTCGGCGGCGAGCGCGGTGCCGGCCGCCACAACCGCCACGGTGGCGAGGATGGGGCGGATAAGCCGGTTGCCCCAGAGGAATCCGGCGATGGAGAGGGTTCCGATGACGAGAATGGGGAATTCAACCGGTCTGCCGGCAATGTGCGGCACGAGCAGGATCATGCAGGCGCTGCCCGCGACTCCGCCGATGGCGCTGGCGGAATAGAAACCGTGGTTGTTGGCATCTTTGCTGGCGGCGAGCCAGGCATGGCAGACCAGCATGGCGGCGCCGCCGCCGATTAACAACAGACCCGCCAATAACAAGCTGCGGGGAGCGATCATGAAATGGGTGCTGATCAGCGCAACCAGGCCGATGGTGGCGATCAAACCGATGGATTTCCGGCGGTTGTTGGAAAAGGCCCAGGCGTAGCCGCCCAGAAAAAGAGCGAGAGGCAGCGCCCAAGCCAGCGGACCGGGACTGGCTTCGTAACTCAACTGATTGGTGGTGGCGAGCAGCAGGGCGCTGCTGATGGCGGGCAGCACCCACCATTGCCAACGGGTGCGTCCGAGGCCGGTTGCCAGCGGACCGGTTTTTGGCGGGGCAGAATTTTTCATGCCCAGGATGCCGATCAATAACACGCCGCCGGCCCAAATCCGGTTTTGCAGAGCGAGGCCGGCGAGCGGTTCAACCACCAACGGATAAACAATCAAGCCCGCCAGCGCGCCGCCGTTGGACCAGGCATAGATCGCGTAGTCCGCGGGGTCGGACTGGCGGTCGTGCAGCAGCGGCGTGACGCAAAACAAAGCCAGCCCGGCGCCGGCAAACGGCAGCAGGGTGGCCAAAGGTTGCAATTCGGACGGCAGCCACCGGGCATGAGGCAGGGAGGGAAGCAAAGTCAGCAGGGAAGTCAGACTCAAAACGCGCACCACCCAATTTCCCGACCGGGCGGAAGCGCGGCTCAACCGGCGGCTTCCGTAATAACTGACAACGACGAGGAGTTGAAAAAAGAGGATGGCGCCGCACCAGACATAAGCGGCCCCGCCGAAGTCCGGCTGGAGACGTTTGCCAGCCATCAATTCTCCCTGAAACATTAGAAAAGCGGCGGCGGCGGCGATAAGCTTGGGGCGAATGGGCGGCGGCGGGTTCAATTGTTATTTTTGATTTCAGTAAAAACCACTTCGGCCAATAATGCGACATTAAGATTGTCTTTAATCGAAAAGGGGACTACACTGCTGTCCGTCTTGGTTGGATCTGTTGTTCGCGATTGCTCAACAGGTTAGCCTTAATTGGACTTTTACAATATGAATTGCACGGATAGAAAAACTATTTTAACGCCCCGGCTGTGGCGGGGATTCACTTTGATCGAACTGTTGGTGGTGATTGCGATTATTGCGATTTTGGCGTCGCTTCTGTTGCCGGCGCTGACCAAGGCAAAGGAAGAGGGAATGCAGGTCAATTGCGAGGGCAATGAACGTCAGATCGGTTTAGCCGTGCTGATGTATGCCGATGACTACAAACAGATTTTTCCTATCCCGGGCAATCCGAAAGACCCGGCCTGGTGGACGGCTGGCCCGTTCACCAATCGTCTTGGACTGATGTGCGGCGGAGAATGGATGCTCGAAGATGGATACCCGAACACGCCGGCTCCAATGGTTGAACCCTACATCAAAAATCCGCGGGTCTGGGTTTGTGCGAAAAGGCAGCGCGGGCTGACCTATGCCACGGCGCCGGGCGTGTTTGATCCCACCATCACCGGGTTCCTTTCCTACGGATTCAATGACATAGGCTGCTTTTGCCAGGTATCGACCGTAAACAACGGCGCGCCCGGAAACATGGTTGTTCCCACCCCGCCCTTCAAACTTACGTCGGCGAAAAGGCCGTCGGAATTGCTTTGTGTCACGGAAGTCAGCGGGTCAATTGATCCGAAACTGAGCGACGGCAACGGCAGTTCGGGCGATGCGGACGCCGCGTGGCTGGATGGATTTTGGGCAGCGAATTCCGGGCCGAGCAATCCCACGAGCGAAGAAAACGGACGGATTCAAACCGCTTATGGCAAACACATGAACAAGGTGAATGTTCTTTATTCGGACGGTCATGCGGTCGTTACCCTTGCCAGCCGGTTGACTTGGGGCAATTTCTGGGGAATTTACACCCAGCCGCCGGTGCTTCCGTTCCCTGCAGGGGCAACATGGTACACCAACATCAGCCTGCCTTCGATGGATACCATGGTCTATAACCCCGCTCCGGAATAGCGATCTAACCGCCATTGCCATCAGTTCGCCGGGTCGGCCCAAGGCTGGTTTGCGACGAAAATCATGCGGTGACCGCCGACGGTGGATTTTACCACCGTCTTGAGCTTGGGATCGATCCAGTAAGAAGCCGGCACTTTGGTGACGGGGTTGCGCGCGTCCAGCCGGATGATGTTGTCCGTGATCTCAAACCCCTCCACCGTCAGAGCCACCGCCGCCGCTCCGCCCACCGGCTTTTCCTGAAAATAAAACAACGGCGACGCCTTTTGGAGATCCACCGAAGTATGATGTTCGACCAGCAAGGCGTCATTGAGTTTGCGCCCGTCAAATTCCTTTTCAAACCGGGCGATGGCGGCGTCCAAATCCCCCTCCGCATCGGAAATTTCGAGATAAGGCGGAATCCAGTGGATGCCCTGTTTTAGAAAAACATACCCGACCATTCCCGCCGGGTGCGAAAGGCAATAGGCCGGATTAGCCCGGAGGAGGCAATTGCGTTTGGTGTGCGGGTCATGCACGGCCAAAACCGAAAACTGATTCCAATAAGGCGAGGGAGGGGGCGGGACGACGGTATAGACGGCGATTCTGGCCGGAACCTCCTCCACCCGGCACTTGACCGGCGGATTGGACGTGCCTGGCACGATTAATTTAACCGTGACATTCGACCATGAGCCGGCCAGCTCCAGTTTGGTCGGGGTGTTAAAGGCGGGCAATTCAGGGCGGAGCGGGCCGGCGCCACCAACCAAAGCGGCCCCCAAAATCAACGCCAAGCAGAACAGGATCTTGTGTTTCATCAGGATGGGGCATTTTAGAGCCGTTCGCGCCGAAAAGGCAAAGCGGAAAAAGCCTGTTTCCCGTCCCCGCACCCAAACTTGATCGCCGGGGTTTGAGGTGGTATGGTAGCGCAACCGAAAAAGGATTTTATTACAAGCAGACTCATTTTACTCCCGTTGCTTGCTGGTTTGCTGGCAAACTGTACCCTGGCCGCCAGCGACCGGCAGACGCTCGCCGGCCATGTGCCCGGGATCGTCTCGCAATTGCAGCCGGCCGGCCGTCTGGAGGGTTCCCAACGATTGAAGCTGGCCATCGGCATGGCGTCCCGCGATGAAGAGGGTCTCGACTCGTTTATCCGGGAATTGTACGACCCGGCCAGCCCCAATTACCACCATTACCTTTCCCCTGAACAATTCACGGCAAGATTCGGCCCCGCAGAACAGGATTACCAAGCCCTGACCGATTACGCCAAAGCCAGCGGCCTGAACATCACCCGCCAATATCCCAATCGCGTCGTGCTGGATGTCGAGGGGGCGGTTGCGGATATTGAGAAGGCCCTGCAAGTGACCTTGCGCACCTACCAGCATCCCACGGAAGCACGCGTCTTCTACGCGCCGGATGTCGAGCCTTCGATCCCCTTGGGTATCCCGGTCCTGCACATCGAGGGGTTGAATAATTACACGCTTCCGCATCCCCGGCACGCACGTCATGCCAGCGACGTTTTCCCCAAGGTAGGTTCAGCCCCGGACGGCCAGTTGTGGGGCAATGATTTTCGTTACGCCTACGCGCCTGGCGCCACTTTGACCGGTGCGGGCCAGAATCTCGGCTTGCTGGAATTTGAAGGCTATTACGCCCAAGACATCATCGATTACGAAGACGCCATCGGCATGAGCGCCGGCAACAGACCGCAAATGGAGATTGTGTCGTTGGACGGCGGAGCGACGCCTTCAGACGGGGGTGACAACGGCGAGGAATGTTCCATCGACATCGAAATGGCCGCGTCCATCGCGCCGGGGCTGTCAAAGATTTATGTTTTCGAAGACGGGGCCGGCATTTTTGACGATGTTTTTGAATCGATGGTGTCCCACACAGATGTGCTTCAATTCAGTTGTTCCTGGGGCGGCAGCACGAATGCGGACCCGACTTCCGAAGTGCTTTTCAAAGAAATGGCCGCCCAAGGCCAGTCATTCTTCAATGCCAGCGGCGATTCCGGCGCCTTTGTCGGCGCGGTCGAATTCCCCTCCGACAGTCCGAACATCACGCAAGTCGGCGGCACGACCCTGATCGATGGGAGCGCCCCGTCCTATCCATGGGAAAGCGAAGTGGTCTGGAACTGGGGGGTGGATGCGCAAGACAGTTACAATAGCACCGGCGCGAGCGGCGGCGGCATCAGCACCTACTACCACATCCCAAGCTGGCAAACCAATATCAGCATGACCGCCAATCTGGGATCGACGACTTGGCGCAACATTCCGGACGTGTCCGCCAATGCTGACAACTGCTACATCTATTCCGACAACGGGCAACAAGAGTCAGGATGGGGCGGCACCAGTTGCGCGGCGCCGCTGTGGGCGGGGTTCACGGCGCTGGTCAACCAGCAGGCAGCCGCCACCAAAATGACTCCGGTGGGCTTTCTCAATCCGGCCCTTTACACGCTTGCCTCGCGCTCAAATCACGCCAGTTACTTCCACGACATCACCAGCGGCACCAATACTTGGACAAACAGTCCCAACAAATTCCACGCCGTGGCCGGATACGACCTTTGCTGCGGCCTCGGCACGATGAACGGGATGAGTTTGATTGACGCCCTGGCGGCAAGCTCTCAACCCCAAATCGGTTCGTTGCAGGTCACCATCAGCCCGGTGGCGGCGATCACGAATGGGGCGCAATGGCGGGTGGACGGCGGCACCAACAATGACAGCGGAGCGATTGTGGCCGGTTTGTCGGCGGGGTCCCACACAGTTTCATTCACATCCATTTCGGGTTGGAACACCCCTCCGAACCGCGCGGTCACGATCCAGAACAATGAGACGGCAACGACCACCGGCACTTACTCGCAATCGGCTGATTTGATTCTGATTACGAACGGGGATGGAACCATTTCACACACGACATGGCCGGTGGCTTTGGTGATCGGAAAAAGTTACACGGCGACGGCCGTGCCAAAGTCCGGCAACATCTTTTCCAACTGGATGGGGGGAACGAACCAGCCCTACTCCGTGCTGAGTTCATCCGCCGGCTACACGTTTGTCATGCGGCAGGGCCTCGCATTGGAAGCCAATTTTGAAACCAATGTTTTCCTGGCGGCGCAAGGAACTTATCGGGGCCTTTTCGCCCCGGCAAGCTCGCCCCGGCAACAGACCGATTCTGGCGCGTTCCTGTTCAGCCTGACCAGCGGCGGAGCGGTTTCCGGCCATCTTGATTTAGCCGGCCAAATTGTGCCGTTATCGGGCAAGATCGGCCCCGACGGAACGGGGAGCATCGTCTCAAAACCCGCCAACGCCGAACCTTCGCTGACCACAACCTTGCAAATCGATTTCGCCGGCCAATCAGTCAGCGGAACCGTCAGCAACAGCGTTTTCATCGCCGGACTGAACGGCTGTCGCGACGGGTTCAGCAGCGCGCGGGAAGCGACCAATTTGCAAGGGCGATACACCTTTGTTATTCCCGGCACAAACGATCCCGCGGTTGGCCCCTTGGGAACCAGTTGCGCGACGGTGAAAGTGGACTCATTGGGGAACATCACGCTGGCCGGGTTTCTGGCGGACGGGACGTCGATCAGCCAGTCAAGCGTGGTGTCGCAAGGCGGGAACTGGCCGTTGTATGTGAACCTTTATGGCGGCAAGGGGTCGTTGTGGGGCTGGAATTATTTCAGCGCCAACCACGCGCTCATGGCGCCTGCGGCTCTCAGTTGGATCAACGCAACCAATTCGGCCAAAACGGCGGCCTACCGCTCCGGATTCACCAACCAAGCCGCGTCGCTCGCCGGGGGATTTTACGCGCCGGCCCAGACATTGCCTCCGGGGTTGGCCGTGACATTGGAAGACGGCAATTTCACGCTCACGCTGACCAATTGGTCAAGGAACACGAACAAACTGACGCTGGCAACCAACCGCACGACGGGCGCGATCAGCGGCAGCTTCGCCAATCCGGTTGCGCCGAAACAGACCCTCACATTCCACGGCGTGATCCAGCAAGACGAGACCAACGCCCAAGGCTACTTTTCCGCAACCAACCAAAGCGGGACCTTTCTGCTCCAAAACCCGTGACATCCCCAAAACGCCCGCCAGTTTTCCCTTGTCGCCCGGCGTGGCGTTGACCATCCTGAACGCGGATGCCGGAGCGACTCATATCGGACACATTGGCCAAGCCCGACGCAGCGTTGGAAATGACGTTGCGTCCATCGCTTTTTTCCGATTTTGTCGGGCAGCCGGCGGTCAAGGAGCGTCTGGAAATCGCCGTGCAGGCGGCCAAACAACGGGGAGAGGCGCTGGATCATTTGCTCTTCAGCGGCCCGCCCGGCCTGGGCAAAACCACCCTCGCCTACATCATCGCCAAAAGCATGGGCGCCGGCCTCAAATGCACCAGCGGCCCGACCATTGAGAAGGCGGGCGATCTCGCGGGATTGCTGACCAACCTGGAAGCGGGAGACGTGCTTTTTATTGATGAGATACACCGGCTGCAAAAGACCATCGAGGAGTATCTCTATCCGGCGATGGAAGATTTCAAGCTGGATATTATTATTGACCAGGGTCCGAACGCGCGCAGTGTGCGGTTGAACCTGCCGCGCTTCACCCTCATTGGCGCCACCACGCGCAGCGGATTGTTGACCGCGCCGTTGCTGACCCGTTTCCCCATTCGCGAACGGCTGGATTATTATCCGGCCGGGCCGTTGCAGCACATCGTGACCCGCTCCGCCAATCTGCTTTCCATAGAAATCGATCCGCAAGGCGCGCTGGAAATCGCCCGGCGCAGCCGCGGCACCCCGCGCATCGCCAACAACCTGCTCCGCCGGGTGCGGGATTACGCCCAAGTGCGGGGCGACGGCCGGATCACCGTGCCAATCGCCGATCAGGCGCTGGCCATGCTCGCCATCGACCAAAATGGCCTGGACGAGATGGACAAACGCATTCTCGAGACTATCGTGGTCAAATTCGGCGGCGGACCGGTCGGTCTCAATTCGCTTGCCGTGGCGGTGGGGGAGGAATCCGACACGCTGGAGGAGGTTTACGAGCCGTTCCTGATTATGGAAGGGTTTCTCAACCGGACTTCGCAAGGCCGGGTGGCGACGGAATTAACCTATAAAAAACTGGGACTCAAAGCCGTTCCCGGCAAACAACCGGGATTGTTTTAAATTTTAGATATGCCCAAGCGCACTGACATTCATTCGGTTCTCATTATTGGCGCGGGTCCGATCGTCATCGGACAAGCGTGTGAATTTGATTATTCCGGCACACAGGCCTGCAAGTCCTTGCGCGAAGAAGGCTACCGCATCGTCCTGGTCAATTCCAATCCAGCCACCATCATGACGGACCCGGAGTTCGCCGACCGCACCTACATCGAGCCGATCACGCCGGAATGTGTCGAGAAAATCATCATCCGCGAAATCGCGGAGATGAAACGAATGGGGGCGACCGGGAAATTGGTCCTGCTTCCCACCCTCGGCGGCCAGACGGCCCTCAACACGGCCATGGCCCTGCACCGGAACGGCATTCTCGAAAAGCACGGCGTCGAAATGATCGGGGCCAAGGCCGACGCCATCGAACGGGGCGAAGACCGGCAGATTTTCAAGGAGCTGATGCTGTCCATCGGACTGGACGTGCCCATCAGCGGCACGGCGCACAACCTGGAGGAATCCCGGGCTGTCGCGGCGATGATCGGGCGTTACCCGTTGATCATCCGCCCCGCCTACACCTTGGGCGGCACGGGCGGCGGCATCGCTTACAATCGCGATGAATTTGAAACGATGGCCAAGTACGGCATCGAACTCTCGCCCGTTTCGGAAATCCTGATCGAGGAGTCGCTCTTGGGCTGGAAGGAATTCGAGATGGAGGTCATGCGCGACAAGGCGGACAACTGCGTCATCGTTTGCTCCATTGAAAATTTCGATCCGATGGGCGTGCATACCGGCGATTCCATCACGGTCGCCCCCATTCAAACGCTGACTGACAAGGAATATCAGATCATGCGGGACGCCAGTTTCGCCGTCATCCGGGCGGTGGGAGTGGAGACCGGAGGGTCGAACATCCAATTCGCGGTCAATCCCGATAATGGGCGCATGACCATCATTGAAATGAACCCGCGCGTGTCCCGTTCCTCCGCGTTGGCATCCAAGGCGACGGGGTTTCCCATTGCCAAGATCGCGGCCAAGCTGGCCGTTGGATTCTTGCTGGACGAGATACGGAACGACATCACGCGCGAAACGCCGGCCAGTTTTGAGCCGACGATTGATTACGTGGTCACGAAAATACCGCGCTTCGCCTTTGAAAAATTTCCCCAGGCCGACCCGACGCTCAACACCCAGATGAAATCGGTGGGCGAGGCGATGGCCATTGGCCGGACATTCAAGGAATCATTGCAGAAATGCCTTCGCTCCCTGGAAATCGGGCGATTTGGATTGGGTGGCGACGGCAAACCGTGGCGCATCGGCACAGAAGTTTACGGAGATAGGGACATTTTGCCGAAGGAACTGATCCGCCGCAAACTCAGCGCGCCAAACGCGGAAAGGATATTCTTTATCCGCCACGCCATGCGCGCCGGCTTTGGGCTGGAAGAAATCTTCCAGCTCACAAAGATTGATCGGTGGTTCCTCGTCCAGATCAAAGAAATAGTCGATCTGGAAGAGGAACTGGCTGCTTCGGCTTAATGATGGCCGCCGCCGCCGTGCCCGCCGCCAAATCCGCCGTGCCCGCCGCCGTAGCCGCCATGGCCGCCCCAGCCACCGCGTCCGCGTCCCCAGCCCCAACCCCAAGCGTAACCATCCCATCCCCAACCCCAGCCGATTCCACCAACAACCACGTTAGGTCCGTAGGCATACGGATAGCCGTAATAAGGATAGGCTGCGTAATCTGGATAAACCACTTGCGGAGCAGGAGCCGCCGCAACAGTCGGGTAAGGATTCACCGCTGGCGGGGGCGTGCCGGGCAGCACGACCGGCGCATCAGCGGCCGGTTGCGGCGCGGGCGATTGCATCATCATGGGTTGCTGCATCGCGGGCGGTTGGGGCATATTTTGGGATTGCGCCTGATAGGCGGCAAAGCCCTGTTTCTGTAATTCGCCATCCCGGCGGATCATTGCAGCGGTCACTTCCTGCGCAACGCCCAGGTGTTGCAGATAAATGATCGCGTCAGCGTTCAGTTGGAACGGCACTGCGGCACTCTCAACATAACTGACCAGGATGTCCTTGCCGATTCCGCCTTTATACATTTTCACCACTTCCGTCGCGCCATAGGGCAGCGAAGGCGCCGCCGGAGCGACGCTGGCAGCGGCAGGGGCGTTGTTTGAAGGCGCCGGGTCCACCGCGTAGGTGGAAGTTCCGATACAACCGGCAGCCATGACTATTCCAATCAGGCCTGCCCAATAACATGTGTGCTTTTTCATATTTCTCTTTCGGAACCTATACGGTTCCCAAATTCATATCTTGCCATCAATCATGGTAATCTTCTTTTTTCGCCCGGCAAGGGGTATTTGACGGACACACGGGGCGCGGCTGGGAAGGCTAAAACTGGCGCAGGAAGCGGGCGTCGTTTTCGTAGAAGAGGCGGATGTCGTTTATGTTGTAACGGATCATGGCAATGCGTTCGATGCCGAATCCGAAGGCCCAGCCGGTCCATTCTTCGGGGTCGTAGCCGACCTTCTCAAAAACCACGGGGTGAACCATGCCGCAGCCGGCTATTTCAAGCCATTCCTTGCCCATCTTGCGCACCATCGGGCTGGAAAAATCGATCTCAAAACTCGGTTCGGTGTAGGAAAAATAGTGCGGGCGGAACCGGATTTTTGTCTCTGAGCCAAGGAGTTCCTTGAAGACAAATTCGACCGTGCCCTTGAGGTCGCCGACGGTGACGCCCCGGTCCACATAGAGGCCTTCGATTTGGTGGAAGGTCGGGTTGTGGGTGGCATCGGGATTATCGCGGCGGTAAACGCGGCCCGGGACGATGATGCGGATGGGGGGGCGTTGTTTCTCCATGACGCGGATTTGCACGGAGGAAGTGTGGGTGCGGAGCAGCGCCTTTTCGTTGGAGTCGAGGTAAAATGTGTCCTGGGCGTCGCGGGCCGGATGGTCGGCCGGGGTGTTGAGGGCGTCGAAGCAATGGTATTCGTCCTCAATTTCAGGGCCGTCCGCCGCGGCAAAGCCGAGTTTGCGGAAGCTGCGCACGATGTCCTCGGTGACTTGGGTGAGAGGATGGAGTTTGCCGGAGGTGCGGCGGCGTCCGGGGAGAGTGAAATCGGTGGCTTCCTTGGGCAAGGCGGACTTAAGCTCAAGCTCGCCGCGGCGTTGGGCGAGGGCGGATTCGAGTTCGCCTTTGACTTGGTTGATGAGTTTACCGGCGGCGGGGCGCTCCTCCTTGGGGAGAGCGCCCAATTGTCGCATCAGGGCGGTAAACTTGCCATTGGGGCCGAGCCAGGCGCCTTTGGCTTGTTCAAGAGAGGCCGGATCGGCGGCGGCTTTTAAGTCAGCGAGGGCCGCTTGTTTGAGCGGTTCGATGTTCATAAGCTTGCGCCGGGATCCAACCGGCAGGTGGCCGGAATCAAGCCTTGGCGGTTTTGGCCGCTTTGGGCGCCTTGATTTGCAGAGCTTTCCTGGACGTTTCCACCAATTCGCCGAAGGCGGCGATGTCGCGTGCGGCCAACTCGGCCAGCATTTTGCGATTCAGCGGGCATTGGGCGGCCTTGAGGCCTTCCATGAAGCGGCTGTAGGTGGTGCCGGCGGCGCGGGCGGCGGCATTGATGCGGACTTGCCAGAGGGCGCGGAAGTTGCGTTTTTTGGTTTTACGATCCCGATACGCATACTGCATCCCATGATCCAGGGCATCAGAGGCATAACGGTACAATTTCGACCGCTTTAACCGAAAGCCCTTGGCGGCTTTGAGAGTGCGCATACGGCGCTTGCGGGAGGCGGGTGAATTTGTTACGCGCATATAAAGGTAGCGGGTTGGTTAGTGGCTGAAGGGTAAATTTTGCAGGATACGATAGGCATCTGTGGCATCCACCTGCTTGGATGTACCCAGACTGCGACGGCGCTTGGAACTTTTGGTTTGCAGCAAATGGCGTTTGCCAGCGCGCGAGCGCATGACTTTGCCACGAGCGGTGATTTTGAACCGCTTCGCCACTGCTTTTCTTGTCTTTATACCTTTGGGCCTTCGCATAGTACGTTTCCTTACTAAAAGGAGGCGCAATATAGGGACGGCTTTTGCGCGAAGCAAGTATTATTTTAATTTTTTTTCGTGCCCCGCTCCAGCATCCCTCCTGATTTCCGTCCCGGCAGGTGAGACAGCCAGCCGGGCTGGCGCCGGAGAGGTGGAGCTTATGGAGTGAAGCGCGCTGATCTTCGGTCAGCGCGGCTTCGCAGGGGCCTTCCTGTGGTTGTTCATTGATTTTCATAATTTCGTTTTGCCGTCGAAAAAAAATAAGTGAAAAAATTACGTAATAAGTGAAATGGACTTTTCTTCATTTTGGTTGCAAATGGTTTGAAACACGCGTGTTCCAATCAAAAAAGCCGGTCCAGCCCGGTGTTACACTTATTTCAGTTGAAGTGAAATAGGAGACGGTAATCCGGCACGAGCCGCCAAAACGGGACGCCGGAAGCGGACAAGGGAAAACGATGAAAAGCTGAAAAGCTGAAATTGGGAAAGCAGAAATTCAAATGGGAAAAGCGGTCGCATGGAGGTTTTCTGTTGGCTGTCATGGGTCCTCATGTTACGGAGCGAGAAAAAAAATTATTGGGCTGTGGTAACGTTACAAACGTTACGGGCCTTTCTTCCAATGGTTGCAGAATATTGTAATACAGCGTGTTCCAACAAAATGAGTCCAGGAGCGGCATGCACATGCCATAACTGTTATTAAGTGTTACGGAAGCAAAGGCGGTAATCCGGTGGGCGGTAGCAGATAGAACTTCCGAAACGGCACAGGAGCTACCAGCATAGCTGGCTGGTGAATGGTCGGCACCCTCCGTCGCCAAGGCTATGGAGGACGGGCGAGATGTTGATTCGGCGCTCATTTTTTCCATCTGGAAAGGATTATGGCACAAATCAGGGAAAAAGAGGAGCTAACCGTGACCCTTTTCTTCACTTAGTTATACACCGTGTT
>CAZLEE010000050.1:0-25367 GCA_964558455.1 uncultured Verrucomicrobiota bacterium
CATTGGCGTACGCGGCAAAGTGGTAAGTGCAAAAGGCGTGGCGCAAGCCGTTGCGGCGGGATGGAATTTTGAGCGGCTCGCGCAATCGGGAGAACGCCCGAACAAAGGCATTAACTCCGGTGATTTGGTTCCATACTCTGCCTTCCATTCCCCGAAACGGTTCCAGCCATGCGGCCAGTGCCGGGCAGATTTCAACCAGGCGGCGGCGGCGTGTCTTGGCGTTTTGCGCGGTGATTTCGATATGGCCGGGAATGCCAAACACGTTTTCCCATGTCAGACGAAAGGCTTCTTCCAACCGCAGCCCAGCCAGCCCTTGCAGGGCGATTATGGCACGCACCGGGCCTTCCGCCGATTCGAGCAAGCCGCGCAATTCATCGGGCCGGTAAAAGTCGGTCGCGGCGGTGTCGAGTTGTTCCCTTTGCATGGCGTCCGCTTCAAGCAGGCGGTGCGTTTGGGGCAGATAGTCTTGACGGGCACACCAGCGCATAAACATGGACACGGCGGCGCGGCGGTCGTTGCGCGACTTTGGGCCAAGCGCGGCGTGAGCCGCCATGTAGCGGGCCAGAAAATCACGGTTCAAGTCGCCAAGGCGATGCCCCGGAAAGGTTGCGGCAAATTCCCGCAGCCAGCATTCGACATGCGAGGCATAGCAAGGCGAGAGTTGAGACCGTTTGCCGTCCACCGCTTGCGCCTTGGGTTTCCTGACGGCGATGAATTCCTCGGCGGCTTCGGAAATTAGCTTGGGCTTGATCGTGGCCAGAGTGCGGGTAAACGTCCTGACGGATTCAGTCAGGCCGCAGCCGGGGGGCAGTTGCTTTATGGCGTCCAGAAAGCCCGTGACCGCTTCCAAGGCCGTGAAACTGCGCCCGGTGTCGTGCCTGAATGCGTCCAAGGCGTCACGGACGGAAAGGGCGGCGGTCGCTTCCTTGGCGGTCAAGGCGATGGACTGACTGCCGCTGGCGAGTTCCCTAACCTTGGCGTCGGCCTTGGTTCTTGCCTCTGTGTAAGTGGAGAACGATTGAATGCAGCGCTTCCCGGCGGCGTAGTAGCAGAGCCGGTAAAATTCATAAGCCGCGCTTTTACCGTAGATTTTCACCTCGGCCTTGCGGAAACGGACTTTGACCGGAAATTTCATTTTGCCAGAGCCGGGAGCGGTTTCAGCCAAGCCCCCCGGATTCTGTGCGGAATCTGTGCGTAAAAACTCTGTTTCATCGTTCTCCCTCGTAAAAATGGTGCGCGAGAGAGGACTTGAACCTCCACCCCTTGCGGGACCAGATCCTAAGTCTGGCGTGTATGCCATTTCACCACTCGCGCAGCCTGGAAGATCAATTTATTTCAATTTGACGTGCTTTTCAATGGTCCCGTCCGCTGGGACGGCCTCCAATATAAATCAATAATGGCGTTCCTCTTCAAAATGTCGCATCGGCCGCCATCCATTGCCGACACCACTACTATGGCTGAATTCAGGTCGGCGGCAAGCCGATTCGGGCATTCAGGAATGGCCGCGCATGAGGCTTGGCGGTTTGGCGTGACGCTTTGAATCCCGATTGACATTACCATTTCGGCGTGGCTGAATCCGTCACATCACATGGACGCCACTTCGACCCAGAAAACGTGCAAGATGTGCTGCATGGAAATCCCGATGCAGGCGCGGAAATGTCCGTATTGCCATCATTTTCAAAACCGCTTGGTCCTGTTTATGTATCACCCTGGTTTTGCGGTTCTTATTTTTTCGCTGCCCATGGTGTTCATGCTGATTGTGATCTCCAATATTTTCGAGAGGGGCGAGAACTACGAGGTCTATAAAGATCAGATTTCAGTCAGTGACAACAAGATTTTTTTTGGCGACTCGAAGTCCGGGGCCACTGTCGCGGTCATCGGCACAATCAAGAACACCAGCAAGGTTTCCTGGAAGGAGGTAAAGTTCCACGTTGACTTTTTTGATGCCGCAGGCAGGCGGGCGGATGTCGGGGAAAAAGACGACTACAGCTTTACACTTCCGGCGTCCGGGACATCCTCTTTCAAGGTGTCGTTTCGCAGAGAATTTTCGGAGACGAACTACGTGAAGCCGGAAGTTCGTGTCGTTGGGGCGAAGGATGTGAGAGCGGGTTTTTGATTAATGACCCGACGATCCTGACGGGATTGATTGGCAAATGTCCCGGAGTCGCCCCTGAATCGCTTGAAGTCCGGGTTTGGGTGTGGCAGTTTGCACGGGTTGATGAGCTTGACTGAAAGTGGCGCCACAATCCGAAAGGGGACTGCCCGATGAAACCCTTGGTTTTGGGCGTTCTACTGTTTGCCTTTGCCGCGACGCGCGGGGCGTCCGGGGGGACGGGTGCGGACGTCACAAATGATTTTCATGTCGTGTTGCCGGACAGGCAGCGCGAATTCCCCGAACCGTTGCCAGCGGGCGCGTCGCCCGGTTTTAAGATTCGCGGCACAAAAGGATGGGCCTGGACTCCGGAACAATATCTCGCGGAAATTCCCTACCTCGCCAAGGTCAAGATGAATTTCATCATGAACTGTTACGTATCCATGTTTGACATCGAGCATCACGCGAACTGGGCCGATGGCGGGGCGAATCGTTGGTGGGAGGATTTGCCGTCCGGGAAAAAGGAGGCTTACGAAAAGGTCGTCCGCTCCGCCCAGCAGCACGGCTTGCAATTCTGCTTCAGCATGAACCCGAATCTCCTCAGCAAACGCACGGTGAACGAATTGCCGGACGGCGCGGACTTGCTTTTCAAGCATTTTGCCTGGATGCAGGGTCTTGGCGTGAAATGGTTCAATCTGTCCCTTGACGATGCCACCAATGGCGTCAACGCCGTTTCCCAGGCGCGGGTGGTCAATGAAATTTTTCATCGTTTGCGGGCCAAAGACGGCGAAGCGCAGATGATTTTTTGTCCGACTTATTATTGGGGCGACGGCACGGCTCCGCGGCAGCAACCCTACTTGGAAACGCTGGCCCCTGCGTTGGATCGGGACATTTACGTGTTCTGGACCGGCGATGCCGTCGTGGGCCGGATCACGCGCAAGGCGGCTGATTCGTTCCGCCGCATATCCGGGCATCGCGTTATTCTTTGGGACAATTATCCTGTGAACGACGGCCAGCCCACCCTGCATCTCGGCCCGCTGACCGGCCGCGATCCGGACCTTTGCGACGTTGTGGACGGTTACATGAGCAATCCCATGCACGAGCAGAATGAGATCAACCGTATTCCTCTGGGGACGTGCGCCGACTATGCCTGGAATCCGCGCGCTTACGATCCCATGCGCTCCATTGGACAATCGATCATGCTCCAGGCCGGGAAACGTTCCCAGCGTGAGTTGCTGTGCGAATGGGTCGATGCTTATCCCGGCATGCGGCCCGGCGTCCCTTTCAGCACCGGCTTCAATCCGGTTCGCGCAAAAATGGATATTATTCTCGCCCGACCGCAATCGCGACCGGACGCAATCGCCTATGTGGATCAGATGCGGCGATTGCTGGAGGGCGTCACACAGGAATTTCCAGGTCAATACGGTCCGGCCAAAAAGACGCTGGCGGCGGATATTGCGATTCTGGAACAAAAATTGAAACGAATTGAGACGAATTAAAATATGAAATCGACCTCTGGCACAATCACTCATAAACAACTCATCGGCCAACTCAACTGGCGTTACGCCACCAAGCAATTCGATCCCAAACGCAAGATCAGCCCGTCCGATTGGGCTGTGCTGGAGGAGGCGTTGATGCTGACGCCGTCCTCTTTCGGTTTGCAACCGTGGAAATTTGTCGTTGTCACTGATCAGGCCATTCGGGAGAAGCTGGTTGCAGTCTCCTGGGAGCAGCGCCAGGTGGCGGACGCTTCTTATTTGGTGGTTTTTGCCATCAAGAAAAATTTTGGCGAACGGGAAATTGACGATTATTTGAGCCGGGTCGTGGAAATTCGCGGCGGCACCATGGAATCGTTGCTGGGTTATCGGGAAAGGGTGCTGGGCAGCCTCATCAAAGGACGGTCGGATGCGGCGCGGAAGACTTGGGAGTCCAACCAGGTTTACATTGCGCTCGGCAATTTCCTGACCAGCGCCGCGCTTTTGGGCATCGATGCGTGTCCCTTGGAGGGAATCGATCCGGTCCAGTATGACAAGATACTCGGTCTCGACCAACACGGCTTGGGTGCGATGGTGGCCGCCGCCGCCGGTTACCGCGCCGAAGGCGACAAGTATGCCAGCCTCAAGAAAGTGCGTTTCCCGAAGGAGCAATTGTTTCTGAGAATCTGACGATTCTTGGAAGCTGCGTTACGGCGCCGCGAGGGTTTTCAACAAGGCCGACAAATCCAGCGGGGAATTGGTGGGGGAGGACAAGGCGCCGGAGCGGGCCATCAAAAGAAAATTCAACCCGGCCAGATCTGCCGTGGATTTGATGTTGCGCGAGATTTGGTTTGTGATGTTGAAATCAATTTCCTGCCCGCGGTCGGTGGCAAGGTTATAAGTGCGCAATTTGCCGAGGGTCAGATTCAGGGTGTCGATGCCGGTGAAGTTAAACTTGCCGGATGAAGCCTTGGCTTTTCCGGAGGCTGCCTGTGTTTTTTTGCCCATGACCTGGACGTTGACGCGCCCTTTTTTGTCTTGTATCAGCGCCATTTCGGCCAGATTCAACCGCACCAGTTTGAAATGGAGCGCGCCCGAGCGAAAGGCGGCCGGGTCGTATTCCAGATGCAATTCCGGCATGTCAATAAAAAGCGAGCCGCCAAAATCAGGCGTGTTATAGAGCCGGAATTTTTCAATCGTAATCGTCGGGGTCAGCAACCCCACATCGACCGATCCGATTCTCGCGTCCATGCCGGTGTTGGCGCGCAGGCGGCTTTCCATCACCTGTTTGACTATGGTGTTGAGCAGAAGAATGCCGGCCACGACCACCACGACCAGGATGGTGAAAAGGAAAATGGCGCAGCGAAAAAGAAATCTCATAGGTTGCGGGAGAGCACGATGTCTTCCGGCAGGACTTCCAGACACTCGTCCTGATCCTCCCAAATGATGACGGGATAATGCTCCAGAAAACGCGGCATCAGTTGTTCGGCGGCCTGGACCAGGAGTATTTCGGCTTTGTTGGCGGCGTCGTCGCAGGCGGAATCGTAGTCCTGCACTTTTTTCCGCTGCTGGTCGTCCCAGTGGGCGACGGCGTGGATGGGAGCGTATTCGTCCGCCCAGCGTTGCACCGGGGCCTGAAGCTCGGCGGGCAAATCCTCAAAGGGGACGAGGGTTTCGGAACAATGCTGGCAAATCAATCCATTTTGCAAAATGTCCCGGCTGAAGAGGGGGAGAACGGGCGCGCGGCAGCAATCCGCCGGGGCGAAACCGGCCGGGACGTTGGCCAGTCGTTTGAGCCAAATCTGGCGGTCATGCGCCAGTTCGGCGGCGAGCCGGTAAGCTCCGACCAACGGGTGGGAGAAACGCCAGACCCGGCCCTGCAATTGGCTCAGAGTTTGAGCCAGCCACCGGGCCAGCGTCAAATCATCGAAATCCTCAAAAGCCAAACTGTATTCTTTCCAAAGGTGGTCGGGCAAAGGTTCTGCCATTGCGACAGGCTACGGGGTTAATCTGAGTTTTAAAGTTTAAAGTTTGTCCGCCGTCTCCTATACATGGGATGTGTTGGAACCGCAAAATCCGTTGCTGTCGCCGTTGATTGAATTGCGCGGAATCGGCCCGGAACGGGCCGCTTCATTGCTTCGCCTTGGTTTGGGCACGGTGGCCGACGCCCTTTTGCACCGGCCGCGGCGTTACGAGGACCGGCGTTCTTTTCAACGCATCGCGGAATTGCAATTGCAGGAGCCGGCCTTGACCCGGGGGCGGATGGTGGCAGGGGGATTGAAACGCCTGCGCGGCGGACGGACCGTGTACGAATTGATTTTGGATGACGGCAGCGGAAGGCTGCATTGCCGGTGGTGGAATCTGCCGTTCATGGAAAAGTATTTTAAAATGGGCGACGAAGTGGTCGTTTACGGCAAACCGCTTTCCCTCCGCCCGCGCACCATCGACCATCCCGAAACGGAAGTGGTGACGGAAGGCGAGACATCCATTCACCTGAACCGCATTGTCCCGATCTATCCTTTGACAGAAGGAGTGACGCAACGGTGGCTGCGCTCTTTTCTCTGGCAAATCGTGGAAGACTTCGCTCCCGCCGTCCCCGAACCGGCTCCGCATCCCGGCCTGGCCGGGGAAACGATTGGAATCGGGGGGCGGCAGGTGCCGTTGCCATCGCGCGCCCATGCCTTGAGGCTGATTCATTTCCCGGAGGAAGAAAGCGATATTCAGGTGGGCCGGATGCGGCTGGCCCTGGACGAGTTCGTCGAAATGCAGCAAGCCATGCAACGGCGGCGGAAAAACCTGGAAAAAAACGCCCGGGCCATCGCTTGCGCGGGCGACAATCGGTGGATGAAACCGTTTCTGGCGGGACTGGGATTTTCATTGACAGCGGCGCAAACGGGCGTGTTGCGGGAAATTCGCGGCGACATGGCTGGTCCGAGTCCCATGCGGCGACTGTTGCAGGGGGATGTGGGTTCGGGCAAAACGGTGGTGGCCGCCTGCACCGCGTTGATGGCGTTGGAAAGCAACACCAACGTGGCGTTGATGGCCCCGACCGAAATTCTGGCCGCGCAACACGAACGAAACTTCCGCCGCTGGCTGGAGCCGCTGGGGGTGAGGGTGGAATTGCGCACCGCAAACAGCCGCGGCCGGGACGGGGATGATCCGTCCCTTTTTCCCCCTGGACCGACGCTTTATGTCGGCACCCATGCGCTTTTGGAAGATTCCTTTGCCCCGCCGAACCTCGGCTTGGTGGTGATTGACGAGCAACATAAATTCGGCGTGGCGCAACGCGAGGAATTATTGCGCAAGGGAACCTATCCGCACCTGCTGGTCATGACGGCGACGCCGATACCGCGCACCCTGGGTTTGACCTTGTACGGGGACCTCGACATCTCGGTGATAAATCAGGTTCCGCCGGGCCGGGGGAAGATCAAGACATTCGTGCGGGGGAGAGAAAGCCTGCCCAAGGTTTGGAAATTCATGCGCGGGCAACTGGCGGCAGGACGCCAGGGCTATATTGTTTACTCCCGTTTGGAGGAAGCCGATTCGGCGGCAGGCATCAAGGCGGTTACGAAGGAATTCGGGCATTTGCGGAAGATATTTGAGCCTTGGGAGATCGGCCTGCTGCACGGGCGCATGAAGGAGGAGGAAAAAGAGCGGGTCATGGCGGCGTTCCGCGCCAATCAAATTCAATTGCTCCTGGCCACCTCGATCATTGAAGTCGGCGTGGACGTGGCCAACGCCACCCTCATGCTGATCGAAAATGCGGAACAATTCGGTCTGGCTCAATTGCATCAATTGCGCGGGCGGGTGGGGCGCGGCGCGGCGGAATCCCATTGCATCCTGATTGCGAACAGCAAGACGGAGGAAGCGGCGCGGCGGTTGAAAATCCTTGAGCAAACCACAGACGGGTTCCGCATTGCCGAGGAGGATTTGAAATTGCGCGGCCCGGGCGAAATGCTGGGACACGAGCAGAGCGGGGCGCCCCCGTTGCGGTTTGGCGACCTGGCGCAGGACCTGATCCTGGTCGAGCGCGCCCGCGCCCTGGTCAAGGCGGATATTTCGTCAGGATAAAATTAAATCCAATGTTCCGTTTGGCGCCCAAATCATCTGGCCTGGGCCGGAAGATTGACGGCGACGTCTGTTGCGGCTTGGGGAGCTGTTTGGGGACGCTCCCCTTTATGCCACCAGAGAACGAACGCGCTGGCGATGTAGATACTCGAATACGTCCCGGTAATGATTCCGATCAAAAAGGTGAAGGCAAAGTCGTTGATGGCGCCACCGCCAAAGACAAACAGTGACATCGTGGCCAGAAACACAGTGCCGGAAGTGATGATGGTCCGGCTCAAAGTCTGGTTCAACGCCTGATTGATGATGTCCTTGAAGCTGCCGCGCACGCCCAGCTTTAAATCCTCCCGAATGCGGTCAAAGATGACGACTTTGTCATTGAGCGAAAAACCGATGATGGTCAACACGGCGGCAACCATGGTGGCATTAAAGTGGCGCCCTTCACCAAATAGGCCGGTCAGGCAATAACAGCCAATGGTCAAAAGAATGTCATGCACCACGGCCACAATCGCGCCGACCGCAAAGGAAAATTCATATCGGATGGCCACGTAGATCAAAATGCCAAACATGGAAAGCATGCCGGCAATGAGGGCGTTGCTCATGATTTCGCCGCCAATGGTAGGCCCCACTTGCTCAACGCCCATCTCCTCAAAATGAGCCTCTGGAAACGACTTGGCCAGGTTTGCGCCGATTTTTTCCCCGGTGCCGTAAGGCGACGTGATGCGGAGGGTTTCCGAATTGCGGGCGATGTCCTTTTGAAATTGGATTTGGACGTCGGGAATTCCAACTTTGGCGATGGTTTCGCGCAATTTGTCCGGTTCAACCTTCTGGCTGAAACGCAGGGTCAAATTGTCGCCCCCGGCGAAGTCTATGCCCAACACGTCCTTGCCGCGAATAAATCCGCCATAAGCCAGGCCGATGATGATAATGGCGGAGGAAATGATGAATGCGAACTTCGAAAACCTCATGAAGTCCACCTTGGTCACCTTGATGATATGCAACATGGGCAGCGACTTCAACCAGCCCTTGGACAGCAAAAAATCAAAGATAAGCCGGGTCACAACCAAGGCGGTGAACAGACTCGCCGCAACGCCAATGGTGAGCGTTATCCCAAAACCCTTGATCGGCCCCGTGCCCATATAAATGAGGATGATTGAGGAAATGAGAGTGGTGACGTGCGAGTCAAAAATCGTGCGGAAAGCCCGGTCGTAACCGGCGGTCACCGCCGCCTGCAACGATTTGCCTTTGCCAAATTCTTCCCGGATGCGCTCGAAGATCAAGACATTGGCATCGACCGCCATGCCGATGGTCAGGACCACGCCCGCAATTCCCGGCAGGGTCAGCGTCGTGCCAACGGAACACATCACCCCCAAAAGGATGATGATGTTCATCAATAAGGCGATGTCCGCGACAAATCCGGCAAAGAGATAATAGGCGATCATGAATCCGGCGACGGCAATCGTGCCATAGACCGCCGACGAAATGCCGCTGCGAATTGTGTCCTTGCCCAAGGTCGGGTCCACACTGCTTTCGAAACGGATGCCAACCGGCACTTGGAGCGGGTTTTGCAAAACGTTGGCCAGTTGCTGGGCTTCTTCGATGGAAAAATTGCCGGTGATCTCGCCACGGCCCGTCGGAATTTCGCCGTTGATGCGCGGAGCCGAATAGAGTTCATGATCCAATACGATTGCCAGGCGGTGGCCCACGTTGTTGCGGGTGATTTCCGCGAAACGCCGGGCGCCCTCGTCGTTGAGGGTAAACTCAACTTCCGGGTCGCCTACGGTTCCGCGGACGGCCATTGCGCTCTTGACTGCGCTTCCCGTCAATTCCGCTTTCTTCCGGACGACCACCTGTTCGATTTGTTCCGCGCCATTGGGCAGACGTTCCTTTTGTTTGAGCAATTCGCAACCGGGAGGAACAATGCCGTTCCTGACGAGTTCGTCGCTGTCCTCATTCACCATCCTGAACTCCAGATACGCGGCCTTTTGGATTTGGGTGCGGGCATTGACCTTGTCGGCATCGGACAAGCCCGGCAGTTGAATCAAAATGCGGTCGTTGCCAGCGGGTTGAATGACCGGTTCGGCCACGCCAAATTGGTCCACTCGTTTGCGCAACACTTCGGTCGCCTGGGTGAGCGCCTGTCGTTGCTTTAGTTCGCGCGGCGCGGAATTGTTGGTGTCGTTGGCCAGGTAGTTGGTGTCCATTCCCACCAGAAACGAAGTGCCGCCCTGCAAATCCAGGCCAAGTTTGATTTTTCCGGCGGCGTCGGCCTGCAAATGATTTAGAACAGCTCGCGAAGGATTCGGATTGCCCTTGATATCGTAGTAAGGGAAGTAACGCGTGATGTCATTTGTGCCAACGGCGTCCACCAGATTGGCAAAAGTGCGTTGAGGTCTGGCTTGTTCCAGTTTATCCAGGTTCGCCGCGATTTGGGCAAAGTTCGTGTCTTTTGCCATCGCCTTGTCTTCGAACTCCCTGGCCAGGTTGCGTCCGACCGGCGGGTACATTTCATAAAACGACCATGCCACGACGCCGACAACCAATAAAAACCTCCGAAAATTATGTCTTTTTTTCATAAGCCTAAAACGTGGGATCGATGCCGGGCTGCCAAAAGGAAAAGGGTCAGCCATACAAGAAAGAGGCCGCCGTAAACGGCATTGCGGCGGGTAAGCCATTTTCGAAGGAAGCGGAGCGCGGTTTTTTCCTCCCGCGCCGCGGCCCTGACCATCCATTTCACGCCGAAAAACCCGCTTTCCGCCAGTTCGGAAAACCATTTGTACCGATCCGGGATGTAGCCTTCGGCGGAGAGGTGGCGGATGAAAAATATTTTCCGGTTTTCCGAAAAATTATCGCGGGTGGCGCTGATGACAACCTCGTCCGCGTTGTTTTCGATCAGGATATGATTGTCCAGATCTGGGATGTATAATTGGGACCTTGTTGGAAGCGCAATTTCCGTATGCATGGAATTCCTGGTTGTTATTCTTTGGTCATGTTCCACTCGTCCGTATCACGGCAGCATGTTCCGCTCTTTTTTGATTTGGGGTGAATCAAAACCGGTTTCAAAAGCGTAAAAAAATGTAAACAGATTTCGAGGAGCGGGGCCGGAAAGAAAAGGTTTGATCCCGGTCCTGGAAGCGCGATAGTTTGTCTAGGCATTTAAGTTTAGGAATGTGAAAAAATCCAATTACGACAAATATCCCTTTGTGTCCGTGCCCGGCGGCGAGCAGGCCTGCGTGTCAGGCTGGTCCGCCGTTGCCGCGCGGTTGAAACAGGCCGTCGCCCAACGCGGACGGCGCAAGACCGTGCTGGTCGTGGAGTGTTACGCCGGCGTGGATGAGGATGAGACACGGCGCCAATTGCAGACAGCGCTTAAACCCGTTTTAACTTTGCACGCCGCCGACGCCATGTTGCCGGCGGAGAAGATCGACGTGCTGGTCGCGCCGTTTCTCGGCGGCAATGATCCGGTCTTCGGTTTTCTTTCCGGTCTGGTTCTGCCTCAGTTCTTCGATGACGAACGACTTGGTTCTGCGCGCAAGACGGTGCAGGATGTCCCGGAAGGGTTGGTTCTCATCGTCGGCTGCGGAGCGGCCTTGGTGCATGAGCCGGACATTCTGGTCTATGCCGATTTGGCGCGTTGGGAGGCGCAACTCCGTTTCCGCCGCAACGAGACAGGCAATCTTGGAGCTGAAAATCATCAACTGGCCGCCAACCTGAAATATAAGCGCGCCTTCTTCGTTGATTGGCGGGTGTGCGACCGCTGGAAACGCCCACTCATGGCCCGGTGGGATTTTCTTCTCGACACAAATGATACGCGCGACCCGAAGCTGGCGGAGGGCGAAGCGGTGCGGCGCGGATTGCGTCACTCGGCAACGCGCCCATTCCGGGTGGTGCCGTTCTTCGACCCGGCGCCGTGGGGCGGCCAGTGGATGAAGGAATTCTGCGACTTGGATCGCGGGGCAAAAAACTACGGCTGGTGTTTCGACTGTGTGCCGGAGGAGAACAGCCTTTTGCTCGGCTTTGGGACCGCGCGGGTTGAGATTCCTTCCATTGACCTTGTGTTTGCCCAGCCGCATGCGCTGCTGGGCGAACGGGTCCATGCGCGGTTTGGGGACGAGTTTCCCATCCGCTTCGATTTCCTGGACACGATGGGAGGCGGCAACCTTTCCTTCCAGGTTCATCCGCTGACGGAATACATCCAGCAGCATTTCGGAATGCACTACACGCAGGATGAAAGCTATTACATGCTTGACACCGGTTCGGATGCGAGCGTTTACCTCGGCCTGCGCGACGGTGCGGATCGCGCGGCCATGCAACGCGACCTCGAAACGGCCCAGACGGGCGGCGCGCCCTTTCCCGCCGGAAAATATGCCAATCAGTGGCCGGCGAAGAAGCACGACCATTTCCTGATCCCGGCCGGCACGGTGCATTGCAGCGGGGCGAATTCGATGGTGCTCGAAATCAGCGCCACTCCCTACATTTTTACTTTCAAATTGTGGGACTGGGCGCGACTCGGTCTGAACGGCAAACCGCGCCCGATTCATTTGCAGCACGGCCTGGCGAATGCGCAATGGGATCGCACGACCGAATGGACGCGGCGCAATCTTGTCAACCGCATTGAACCTCTCGGATCGGGCGACGGCTGGCGCGAGGAACGCACCGGCCTGCACGAACGCGAGTTTATCGAGACGCGCCGTCATTGGTTCACAAAACCCGTCACGCACGACACGCACGGCGGCGTCAATGTAATCAATCTTGTTCAGGGTGAAGAGGCGGTGGTCGAGAGCGTTGCCGGCGCCTTTGAGCCGTTTGTGGTCCATTACGCCGAAACTTTTATCGTGCCAGCCTCAGTGGGTTCATATATAATTCGCCCACACGGGCCGTCGGCGGGCGGCGAGTGCGCCACGTTGAAGGCTTGTGTCCGAACTTGAACAACTGAGCCTATGTTGGAAATCAAGAAACTTCTCTCTTCCTTTGATCCCGCCACCGCCGTGATTTCCGGCGCGGATGCCGCATGGCGACGCCTAAGCGATCTTTTCGGCTGCTTCTCCGACCTTACCGCCTACAAGGCGGCAATGGCTTTGGACGATGCCCTGGTCTATTCCGTCGCGTCCTCCGCGCCGGCGGACGGCGAGGGCGACATGCACTACGGCGCGGGTCTCATTATGCCAGGCAGGATCGGGCGCGAGTATTTTATGACCAAAGGGCACCTGCACGTCTGGCGTGAGGCGGCGGAGCTTTACATCGGTCTGTCAGGCGGAGGGGTGATATTGATGGAAGATGAGTCAACCGGCGAAAGCCGCCTGGCTCCGCTGCAGCCCAATCATACCGTCTATGTGCCAGGCCACACGGCGCATCGCACCATAAACACAGGGTCAACCCCGCTCACATATCTCGGCATATACCCGGCAAAGGCCGGACTCGACTACAGCGCCATCGCCAAAAAGAATTTTCGCTGCGTCGTCATCGAGCGCAACGGGAAACCGGTCATGGTCGAACGCCGTTCCATTTCCAAATGAGATTAAAAGGGGAAACTGTCGCGCGCGCTTTTCAACGCGTTCTCGCCATCGGATTTCTGGCGCTCGTATCATGCCTGGGACGGGAAATCACCGGCGCCGCCCCGTTGCGCAACGTCATTTCGCTGGACGGAACATGGCAGATCGCGGAAGGGAACATGACAAATATTCCGACGGCGTTTGATCGAAGTGTGCCGGTGCCAGGACTGGTGTCGCTGGCCGTGCCGCCGTTTGACGAGCCGGGACCGAGGGTTGCCCGGCGGGATGCCATCCCGCAAAAAGACCCGAAACGCGATGCCTTCTGGTATCGGCGCGCGTTCACGTTGGACGGGCCGGCGCCCGATGTCGCGGAACTGAAGATTGCCAAGGCCATGTTTGGCACGCGCGTGTTTTTGAATGGAAAATTGCTGGGCGATCACGTCCCTAGTTTTACGCCGGGGTGTTTTGACGCCAGGGACGCGCTCAAAACCGGTGGAAACGAACTGATCGTCCGGGTTGGCGCGGATCGCGACGCCGTGGGGCGAGCCTATCCCGACGGCTTTGATTTTGAGAAGGAGCGCTACATCCCCGGCATCTTTGACTCAGTCCAGTTAACCCTTTCCGGCGCGCCCCATATCGCGAATATTCAAGTCGCGCCGGATTTGTCCAACCGGCTGGCGCGGGTGCGGGTTTGGTTGACAGGTGCGCGTCCGGGCCGGGTGACGCTGGAAATCCGCGAGGCCAAATCCGGGAAAGTTTCCGGCCGCGCCACCGCCCGCATTGATGCCGGGACGGAACAGACGCTCGATCTGGCCATACCGGTTTCCCGATGTCATCTCTGGTCGCCGGAGGATCCGTTTCTTTACCGGCTCACCGCGCGAACGGACGGCGACGAATGGGCGGTGCGATTCGGAATGCGCGACTTCAGATTTGATCCGGCGACGGGCCGGGCCATGCTCAATGGAAAACCGTATTTCATGCGGGGCAGCAACTTCACGCTCTACCGTTTCTTCGAGGACAGCGAGTGCGGCGATCTCCCGTGGAATCCACAGTGGGTTCGCCTCCTGCATCAGCGGGTGAAGGACATGCGCTGGAACTGTCTCCGCTACTGCATCGGACTACCCCCGGAGGCGTGGTACGACATAGCCGACGAGGAAGGGATATTGATTGACAACGAGTTTCCGATCTGGTTCGGACCGGCCCGCAGGGACAAATGGTCCAACGATTTGAAAAGCGATGAACTCGCCCGGGAATACGCGGAATGGATGCGCGAACAGTGGAATCATCCTTGTGTCGCAGTCTGGGACGCGGACAACGAAACGACCAGCAGCGAGACCGGGCCGGCCATCGCGTCCGTTCGCGCGCTCGACCTGTCAAATCGTCCCTGGGACAACGGCTATTCCGCGCCGCAGCAACCGGGCGATATGTTTGAATCGCATCCCTACCATTTCGGCGATCCCAAGTACAAGCTGGCCAACCTCGCCACCGCTGATCCGATTCCGCATGGAAACGTCACTCCCAACGACCAGAAACACGCGGTCGTCATCAACGAATACGGATGGCTTTGGCTGAATCGCGACGGCACGCCGACCACGCTGACGGATCATCTTTACCAAAATCTGCTCGGCACGAATTCCACCCCGGCGCAACGTTTTCATCTTCAAGCCACCTATCTTGCCGCCGAAACGGAGTTCTGGCGCGCTCATCGCAATGCCGCCGCCGTCATGCATTTCACCACCCTTGGCTACTCGCGTCCCGACGGCCAGACCAGCGATCACTGGAAGCAGGGCCGCGTCGCCCAACTCGAATGGGAGCCGGAATTTCACCAATACGTCCGCGATGCATTCGCGCCCGTCGGCATGATGATTGATTTTTGGAACGACCGTCCGTCTGCCGGTTCCACCAGCCGCGTGCCTGTTGTTTTAATCAACGATCTGGGCAAACCGTGGAAAGGGCAGGTGGCATTGCGCGTGAAACGAGGCGGAACCGTGCTCGTCAAAGCAAAACAGAATGCGCGCATCGAACCATTCGGCACGACAAACATCGCTTTCGAGGTCGCGTGGCCGGAGCAGACCGGCCCATGCGTCCTGGAAGCGGAATTGCGCGGTGCGGATGGCGAGCCGGTCCACAGCGTTCGCGACGCCGAGATCATGCCCCCCGCAACCGGAACAGATCCGGCGGACCACTAATTTTTGATATTATTGTTTGATAGTTGGGGTGAAAAAAGACATTCTCGCGGAGTAGCACAAAAATTCCGCCGAGGGCGTTTTTTTGCGCCAAAAAAACGGAATGCCATGAAAATCACGAAGACTGGGAAAACCAAATTATTTGTCACAGCGGTCGCAGGCGCGTTGCTGTGGTTGTGCTCAACCAAGCTGGCGGAGGCTCAAGTTGCGGAAGTATTTTCAATTTCTGGAACGGTTTTAACCCAAGGATCAGGCGAAGCGGCACCGGTCAGAAGCCAGTTCACGACGGCCAGCTTGCTCAAGCAATTGGCGCTGGACGAAAGGATTGCAGGAAAGTGGACCAACGATGTGTTCCCAGCCGGATCCAAGCTGATATACTACCCAGGACCCTCCGTATACGACTATTACGCCACTGGATTTCAGGTTGTTGATAGAAAAGATAATAATTTGCTGGCTGTGAGCAATATTCTGTCCCTAACCAATTTTGGCTCAACCAGCATATCTAACGGGACATCGGCCAAACAACTGGCCACTCTGAACTATGACGCCACCCCTGTTGGGGGCACGAATAAGTTTTTTGTGAGCGGACTGGGCACATCCAATTGCGTTGCCCAATATGGCCTCTTAACCCAGTCCTCCGGCGGCCTTAGTGGACCCGAAATTATTATTGGAACATTCAGTTTGCAAGACGGGACTGGCGAGGGTGTAAATGCTGATGGTTTCCGTTTTCTTCTGGCTGGCGTTACCGTTACCTCGCGCGGAAGCCTCAAAACAACTTTTTATCTCGGAGGAGGTCTTGGTGGTTTTTCGATGTCGCGCGGACCAAAACCCTAAAGGCCAACTCGTCGTCTTTCCCTGCGAAAAATTGGGGAGGGGACGCCCGTTTTCCCGCCAGCCGCCGCAAAACGCGAGGCGCGGATGGCACCCTGCGGCTAGCCAGTTCTTGTCATTGGGCTTTTGGGAGAGGTTGTTGTCATTTGAACAGGATTGTGGCATCGGAAGACGAACCGTCGTCTTAGCTTTGGCCCGGAAAGCAGGGAGAAAGAAGGAGACACAGACAGGCAGTATGCATTGCAATATAACGTGTTGCGAAACACATAGGCGGCTGTTCTGAGTAAAAATATCCTGTGCAGCGAGGCTGTTTTTACCGTCAATTTTGTGACAGGCGTTGACAATTAGGGGCAAGAGCTTATGCTGGCACTGGACATATTTTGTCCTGTATGCAATCAACAACTGATACTATCGAGAACTTTGTCAATTCGGAGTACAAGTATGGATTTGTAAGCGACATTGAGACCGATTCCTTTGCGCCGGGACTAAATGAGGAGATCGTGCGTCGAATTTGGGAGAGGAAGGGAGAGCCGGAATTCATGCTGGAATGGCGGTTGAAGGCCTACCGGCACTGGCTGACCATGACCGAACCGCACTGGCCTAATGTCCATTATCCCCCCATTGACTACCAGGCATACATCTATTATGCGGCAGCCAAGCCCAAGAAAAAGCTAACCAGTCTGGACGAAGTGGACCCGGAAACGCGCCAGATGTTTGAAAAACTGGGCATTTCCCTCAATGAACAGAAGCGGCTCTCCGGCGTGGCGGTGGACGCCATTTTGGATAGCGCTTCGGTGGCAACGACTTTCAAAGAGGAGTTGGGCCGGCAGGGGATCATTTTTTGCTCGTTCAACGAAGCGGTGAAAACCCATCCCGACCTGGTCCGCAAATACTTGGGGACGGTGGTGCCGGCGAACGATAATTTCTTTGCGGCGTTGAATGCCGCCGTCTTTAGCGACGGTTCGTTCTGTTACGTTCCCAAGGGTGTGCGTTGCCCGATGGAGCTTTCCACTTATTTTCGCATCAACACGGCGGGCGCCGGGCAATTTGAGCGAACCCTACTGGTGGCGGACGAGGGCAGTTCGGTCAGTTATCTGGAAGGTTGCACGGCCCCGATGCGCGACACGAATCAATTGCATGCCGCCGTGGTGGAATTGATCGCGCTGGACAATGCGAGCATCAAATATTCGACCGTGCAGAACTGGTATCCGGGTGACAAGGACGGGAAGGGTGGCATTTACAACTTTGTCACCAAGCGCGGCAGCGCGGGGCGGAAGGCCAAGATTTCCTGGACCCAGGTTGAAACGGGGTCTGCCATCACATGGAAATATCCGGGCGTGATCCTGAAGGGGGATGATTCCGTCGGCGAATTTTATTCCGTGGCGCTGACCAATCACCGGCAGCAGGCCGACACAGGAACCAAGATGATTCATGTGGGCAAAAACACCACCAGCACCATTGTTTCCAAAGGCATTTCCGCCGGTCACGGGAACAACAGTTATCGGGGCCAGGTAAAGGTCCTGAAGAGCGCGACGAATGCCCGGAATTATTCGCAGTGCGACTCGCTTTTGCTGGGCAGCCAGTGCGGCGCCCATACTTTCCCCTACGTCGAAGTGCGCAACAGCTCGGCCATCGTTGAACACGAGGCCTCCACGTCCAAGATCGGCGAGGACCAGATTTTCTACTGCAACCAACGCGGCATTTCCACGCAGGACGCGATCAACATGATTGTGAACGGCTATTGCAAGGAAGTCTTCAACCACTTGCCCATGGAATTTGCCGTGGAAGCCCAAAAACTGCTTGGCGTAAGTCTCGAAGGAAGCGTCGGCTGACAATCTGGACACACTAAAAAACGGAATGAGAGACATGCTGGAAATTCATAATCTGTGCGCGGGGGTGAATGGCAAACCCATATTAAAAGACCTCAATTTGCGGGTGAAAACAGGCGAGATCCACGCCATCATGGGACCCAACGGCAGCGGCAAAAGCACCCTGGCCCAGGTATTGGCGGGACGGAGCGATTATACGGTGACGGGCGGCTCGGTGCTTTTCAACGGCGTCAGTCTGCTCGAAATGAAGCCGGAAGACCGCGCCCGCGCCGGCATTTTCCTCGCTTTCCAATACCCGGTGGAAATCCCCGGCGTCAACAGCACCGTGTTTTTAAAGGCGGCCTTGAACGAATGTCGCAAGGCCCGCGGCGAACAGGAGTTGGACGCCATGGAATTTCTCGCCCTCGTCAAACAAAAGTCCAAGCTGCTCGAACTGGACCCGTCGCTGCTCAACCGCTCGGTCAACGAGGGCTTTTCCGGCGGCGAAAAAAAGCGCAACGAGGTTTTCCAAATGGCGGTGCTCGAACCCAAACTGGCCATTCTCGACGAAACCGATTCCGGGCTGGATATCGACGCCCTCAAAATTGTGGCGGAAGGCGTCAATAAATTGCACCGGCCGGACAACTCCGCCGTTGTCATTACCCATTACCAGCGGTTGCTGGATTATATTGTGCCGGACGTCGTGCATGTCCTCGCCCAAGGGCGTATCGTCAAGACTGGCGGCAAGGAACTGGCCTTGGAATTGGAGAAGCGCGGCTACGACTGGGTTCTCGAAAAAGTCAACCCGAATGCCAGCCATGATTGACATGTTGAAACAGCCCAAGACAAATCCCGGGGCGGGTTGCGCTGTCGCGGTTGCTCCCGCTTCGAATGAGGATCGTGTGCAGGCCGTGCTGGCGGCGTTTGCCCGTCCGACCGCGAAAAAATTTCCGGCCTGGTTGCAGACCATTCGCGCCGCGGCCGCCGTTGATGCGGCGAAGGTTGGTTTTTCCACGATTCGGGATGAAGAGTGGAAATTCACCAACATGGCTCCCTTGCTGCAACTCCCGTTGCATCCCGCTCAAAAATCCGGGCTGGCTCCCGGTTTAAAGGACATCAGCGGGTTCACGTTTGGATTGGATTGCTATCGGCTGGTGTTTGTTGACGGGTATTTTTGCGCGAAGCTGTCTTCGCTGCCGGGGAAAAACAACGATTTGCAGTTGGGCAGCCTGGCTGAATACGCGGAGGCCAATCCGTCCGAGATGCGGAAACATTTGACGCGGCACGCCTGCGGCGGCATGAATTTTTTCACCGCGCTCAACACCGCATATTTCCAGGACGGCGCCTTCGTTTCCATCGCCGCCGGCAAAACAGCCGACAAACCCATTCATTTGCTGTTCATCGGCGCTTCGGAACAGCCCGGTTCAACGAGCCTGCCGCGCAATCTGATTTTGGCGGCTTCGGGCGCCGAACTGAAAATCATCGAGTCCCACGTCAGCCTTTCGGACGCGCCGCGCGTCGCGAATGGGGTGACGGAGTTGGCGCTTGGTCCAAACGCGCGGGTGGAACATTGCATGGTGCAACAGGAAAGCGAACAGGCTTTTCATGTCGCCACCGTTCAAGCCGTCTTGTCCAAGGACAGCCGGTGGACATCTCATTCCATTTCATTGGGCGCGCGGGTGGCGCGCAACCAGATTCAGGCGCGATTTGACGCCGAGGGCGGGGAAGCGATTCTGAATGGTCTTTATTTGGGCGGGGGCGACCAATTGGTGGATCATCACACCGTGGTTGATCACGCCATGCCGCATTGCGCGAGTCACGAGTTTTATCATGGCGTCATGGCCGGCCGCGCCCACGGCGTTTTTAACGGGAAGATTTTTGTGCGCAAAGACGCCCAGAAAACAGACGCCAAGCAGACCAACCGGAATCTGTTGCTGTCCGACACGGCGATGATTGACACCAAGCCGCAATTGGAGATTTTTGCCGACGACGTCAAATGCACCCACGGCGCCACCGTCGGGCAATTGAGCGATGAATCGCTCTTTTATTTGCAGGCGCGGGGCATCGGCGTCGAAAATGCCCGCCGGATGTTGATCCAGGCCTTCGCCAGCGGTGTGATCGAACGCATCGGCATCGCCCCGGTCAGGGCTTACCTGGAAGAGAGACTGGCGGGCCGCTTCCTTCCGGCTCAAAAATAACGGCGGCGCAATGACGGTTTATGTCTGAGGATTTGAGCGAACTTTATCAACAGGTCATTCTGGATCACAGCCGGAAGCCGCGCAATTTCCGCGTCCTGCCGGATTCCAACCGCCACGCGGAAGGAAACAATCCGTTGTGCGGAGATCATTTCACGGTCTTTCTCAAAATGGAAAACGGCGTCATCCGGAACATCAGTTTTCAGGGGTCGGGCTGCGCCATTTCCAAGGCTTCCGCCTCCATGATGACCGATTATCTCAAAGGCAAAACCGCGGCCGAGGCGGAGAAAATTTTCGCGCTCTATCAACAAATGGTGATGACCGGCCCGACGGACGAGGAAGCGCTGGGCAAACTCTGCGTTTTCTCCGGCGTCCGCCAGTTCCCCATGCGCGTCAAGTGTGCCATCCTGCCCTGGCATGCCATGTTGGCGGGCTTGAAGGGCGAAGCAGCCGCCTCAACCGAGGAAAAGTCGTGAGCAATGAAGTCATTCTAAAGCGCAGTTGCGAGGCGCTGTTAATCCCATCCGGCACGAAAGTGACCTTGCAGGCCGGCGAACAGGTCTCCATCACCCAGGCTTTGGGCGGCAGTTACACTGTGATTATCAACGGCAACATGGCCCGCATCGAAGCGCGGGACGCTGATGCCATCGGGCAGTCGCCCACCCCTGAAGTTCCCGCCGCCTCTCCCCCCAATCCGCCCGCCGGGGCAGGGGAAATCAAGGTGGACGAGGATAAAGTGTATGAACAACTTCGCGCCTGTTACGACCCGGAAATTCCGGTCAATATCGTGGACTTGGGATTGGTTTATGATTTGCAAATCATCCCTTTGCCAACCGGCGGGAATCGCGTCGAAATCAAGATGACTTTGACCGCGCCCGGATGCGGCATGGGTCCCGTTTTGCAGCAGGATGTTGAAACCAAAGTGTCGGCCATCCCGGGAGTCAAGGAGGCGGCGGTGTTTTTGGTCTGGGACCCGCCGTGGAACCGCGACATGCTATCGGAACCGGCCAAACTTCAATTAGGACTCATGTGATCGCAAAACCGTCAGTTCAGCAGGACGTTTTTAACTCGGAATCGTCGCGCCGGGATTTTCCCATCCTTAACCAGCAGGTGCATGGACATCCCCTGGTTTATCTGGACAACGCCGCCACTTCGCAAAAGCCCCGCGCGGTGATCGACGCGTTGAGCCGGTTTTACGAAAACGACAACGCGAATGTGCATCGCGGAATCCACGAACTGAGCAACCGCTCCACCATGGCTTTTGAAGCGGCCCGGGACCGGGCGGCCCGATTCATCCAGGCGCGGCAGTCTTCGGAAATTATTTTCACCCGCGGCGCGACCGAGGGAATCAACCTCGTGGCCTACACTTGGGGATCAAAAAACCTGAAGGCGGGCGACACCATCCTGCTGACTGAAATGGAGCACCATAGCAACATCGTCCCCTGGCAGTTGCTGGCCGCCCGTTCCGGCGCGAAGCTTTCTTATATTCCGGTGACCGGCGACGACGGGCTTTTGGACCTGAGCGGCCTGGATGACCGGCTCAACGATCCCAGCGTCAAACTGTTTGCCTTTACCCATGTTTCCAACACGCTGGGCACGATCAATCCCGTGGCCGAATTGTGCGCCAGGGCCAGAAAGCGGAAGATTGTCACCTTGGTGGACGGGGCTCAAAGCGTCGGCCATCGCCCGGTGAATGTGCAGGAGATTGGTTGCGATTTTCTTGCGTTTTCCGGCCACAAATTGTGCGGCCCGACCGGCATCGGCGTCTTGTACGGCCGCCAGGAATTGCTGGAAGGGATGCCGCCATTTCAAGGAGGCGGCGACATGATTGCCAGCGTAGATTTCCAGTCCAGCACATGGAAGGAATCCCCCCATAAATTTGAAGCCGGCACGCCGGATTTCGCGGGCGCGGTCGGCTTGCATGCGGCCCTGGATTATCTGTCGGCCATCGGCTGCGACAAAATTGCGCGGCACGACCAGGAACTTTCAGCCTACGCCTACGAGCAAATGTCCCGCCTGCCCGGCATCCGTCTTTTTGGCCCCAAAAAAGAACGATCCGGCGTGGTGAGTTTTCTTCTGAACAACATTCACGCCCACGACGTTGTCACCGTGGCGGACCAGCACGGCGTGGCCCTGCGCGGCGGCCACCACTGCAACCAGCCCCTGATGAAAAAGCTCGGTGTGGAATCCACCGCGCGCGCCAGTTTTTATTTTTACAACACGGCGGGCGAAGTGGATCGTCTGGTGGAAGTGGTGAGGGAAATCCAGAAATTTTTCGGCGAGTAACCCGCCTCCTCAACGCGCAGAGTTTCCGCGATCGAACTCAAGACCGCTTATTTGTTTTCCGCCACCGGCGCATGGATGCCGGATGGGAAAAACACCCCATGGCAACAGGAAGATCTCCGGCGTTACTCTTTGGCTCGATTTATATTTTTATGAAAACCGAGAAGAAGCGCATCCTGGCCGTGGACGACCAAGCCTGTAATACCCGGTTGGTGAAGCTTTATCTGGAGTAGACCAATGAATACGTGGTCAGGGAGGAAAATAACGCCAACGCCGCGCTGGCCGCAGCGGTGGAATTTCTGCCTCACTTGATTCTGTTGGATGTGTTGATGCCAGGCCTGGACGGCTGGGATTTGGCCACTTGTTTTCAGGCAAACCCCAAATTGAAAGGTGTGCCGATTGTGTTTTTGACGGCATCCATCACGAAAGGAGAGGTTGAGGCGGAGGGCGGGCGGTTCTGGGGATACCCTTTCCTGGCCAAGCCGGTTGTCTTGAAGGAAATGGCCGCCTGTCTCAAACATTGTTTGGGCGGCTGACACCTTTAAAATATGGAACCCACGGCTATTCCTGACAGTGCGCCTGTGCCGGTTGAAATCGTGACGGAAGTCCGGCGCGAGGAAGCTTTGCTCAAGGCGGGCGCTTTGCAGAATGCGATTTTTAACAGCGCCAATTTCTCCAGCATCGCCACCGACGCCAAGGGGGTCATTCAAATTTTCAATGTCGGCGCGGAACGGATGCTGGGCTATGCCGCCCGCGATGTTGTCAATAAAATTACTCCGGCGGATATTTCCGATCCGCAGGAGGTGATCGCGCGCGCCAAGGCGTTGAGCGTCGAGCTGGCGACTCCCATCACGCCGGGGTTCGAGGCGCTGGTGTTCAAGGCTTCGCGCGGCATCGAGGATATTTATGAGTTGACCTACATTCGCAAGGATGGCAGCCGCTTTCCGGCCGTCGTGTCGGTCACGGCGCTGCGCGAAGAGCAGGGCGGCATCATCGGCTATCTGTTGATCGGCACTGACAACACGGCGCGCAAACAAGTTGAGGAAGAGCGGTTGAAGCTTGATCAGCGGGTGCGCGATCAGCAGTTCTACACCCGCTCCCTCATCGAATCCAATATTGATGCCCTGATGACGACCGATCCGCTCGGCATTATCACGGACGTCAACAAACAGATGGAAGGGTTGACCGGCTGCACGCGCGATGAATTGATTGGCGCGCCGTTCAAGAACTACTTCACTGACCCAGATCGGGCCCAGGCAGCGATCAAGCTGGTGTTGAACGAGAAGAAAGTCACCGACTACGAATTGACCGTCAGCGCCAGGGACGGCAGGAAAACAGTCGTGTCCTATAACGCGACCACTTTTTATGACCGGGACCGCAAGTTGCAAGGCGTGTGCGCCGTCGCGCGCGATGTCACGGATCGCAAACGTTACGAGCGGGCGCTCCAGGAATCGAATGTCGAGCTGAAGAACGCCAAATTCGCGGCGGAAAAAGCCAATGCCGCGAAATCGGATTTTCTGTCCAGCATGAGCCATGAACTTCGCAGTCCGCTCAATGCGATCCTCGGCTTTGCCCAACTGATGGAGTCCTCCTCTCCGCCGCCGACGGCTTCCCAGTCGGAAAGCATCGCCCAGATACTCCAAGCGGGATGGCATTTGCTCAAGCTGATTAATGAAATCCTTGATCTCGCGGTGATCGAGTCCGGAAAGGTGTCGCTGTCGCCGGAATCGGTGTTGTTGTCCGAGGTGATGTCCGAATGTCAGGCCATGATGGAGCCGCAGGCGCAACAGCATGGCATCAGCATGACTTTTCCCCGGTTTGATGAAACCCCCGCGCTCTTCGTGAAGGCTGATCGGACCCGGTCGAAACAAATCGTCATCAACCTCCTTTCCAATGCGATCAAATACAACAAGGAGCACTGAACGGTGACCGTGGGGTGCAATGTGAGCGCCCCGGGACACATTCGCATTAGCGTGGCGGATACCGGCATGGGATTGCCTCCGGAAAAGTTGGCGCAACTGTTTCAGCCGTTTAACCGGCTCGGTCAGGAAGCCGGCGGCGTGGCCGGCACAGGCATTGGACTGGTGGTGACAAAGCGATTGGCCGAACTGATGGAAGGCGTCCTTGGCGTAGAAAGCACGGTTGGGGTGGGAAGCGTGTTCTGGTGCGAACTGATCTCGGCTGAAGCGCCGCAACTTAAAATCCAAAGCGGCGAAGTCGAGGCTTCTGTCCGTCCGCAATTACCGGATGGCGCGCCCCGGCGCGCCTTGTTGTATATCGAAGACAACATGGCGAACATGAAACTGGTCGAGCAACTCATCGCGCGTTGCCCGGACATTCAACTCCTGTCCGCCGTGAACGGAACCCTCGGCATCGAGATCGCCCGCGCCGCTCAACCCCGGGTGATTCTGATGGATATCAACCTCCCTGGCATCAGCGGTATCGAGGCCTTGAAAATCCTGCGCGAAGACCCGGCCACGACGCATATCCCCGTCATTGCCCTGAGTGCCAATGCCATGCCGCGCGACATTGCGATGGGCTTGGAATTGGGGTTTTTCCGCTATCTCACCAAACCCATTAAAGTCAAAGAATTCATGGACACGCTGAATGAGGCGTTGGACTTGGCGGACAGAACCGTTGACCGGGCGCATAACGCAGCGTAGTCCGCGCCCATAATGGGGGGAAGGCCGCTGACACTTCTGACGCCAGGACAGACAGAGTGGGGAAACAGGCCGGCCGGGACGGACCGGGACGGGGGGATTTGATGTCGCATACCCAACACCACTTGACATCCGTAAGGTTTCGCGCAGACTACACCCATGCCTCAGCCAGCGCTTTGCGAGTGTGCCGAAAGGATTGCCGGATGCTTGCACAGGGCGGGGGGATGCATTATCAGCCTGTCTGGCCGGGAGAAAGCATGAAGGTTAAGACCGTGAAAAC
>CAZLEE010000051.1:0-24473 GCA_964558455.1 uncultured Verrucomicrobiota bacterium
CCGGCCAAAGCGCATACAGCCCGATGATTAAATTGGCGCCGCATACGGCGGCTGGCGCCGCTCTGGCTCAAAGTTCCACCTCGTTCGCGCTTGGGGCCACGAACAGCGTCAGTATCGGCGCAGTGGGCGGAAATGTGCAGTATTTCGACGGCTCGGTTGTTTGGCGGGCAATTGCTTCAATGCAAAGTCACCCCGCCTCTTCCATCAACGACGCTTACGGCAACTGGTAAGTTTTACCGGCTCCCCGTTACTCCGAAAAGCCCGCCGGTGGTTTGGTTTTCCCCCTCCATCCCTTGGAATCAGGTCTGTTGCCTTTCGGGCGATGCGGTTTATCTTTTGGACATGAAAGTTGGAAAATTGCTGCACACGCGTTACCGGGTGAATGATCTGGAGAAAACGGTCAAATTTTACAAGGAAGTGCTGGGGTTGACCGAGCTGCGCCGGCACAAATCGCCCCGGGGATCGGAGTTGGTTTTCTTGCAAACGGAGGGCAGCAAGGAATTGATCGAGTTATGCTCCTTTCCGTCCGGCGAACCGGTGCATGTGCAGCCGGATTTGACCCATCTGGCCTTCGAGGTGGAGAGTCTGGACGCATTTGCCAGACATCTGGCGTCACTCGGCCTCAAGTATTCGGACGATGGGGTGGTGACGCGGTTCGGCGGAGGCGGCTTTGCCTTTCTGGACGCGCCCGAAGGTTACGAGATCGAACTGATCGAGCAACCCGAAGCAATGGAATTGGCCATGGCCAAGGCTTGAATGGGTGCCGCCCTTATTCAGGGTCCCCGTAGCAACTCTGTCCGTTTGCCGGGGTATGGACTATACTGTACCGCATGGCCACGCCCTTGGACCCAGATGCCGCTTTGATGCTCCGCGTAAAACGCGGGGACATGAAGGCGTTCGAGGAGTTGGTGGAAAAATACAAACAGCCCATCATCAACATGGGCTTCCGGATGTTGCGCGATTCTGACGAGGCCGAAGACCTGGCGCAAAGTGTCTTTATCCGGGTCCACCAATCCGCCGGACGATATGAGGTCTCGGCCAAATTCTCCACCTGGATTTTCACAATTGCGCGGCGATTGTGCTTGAACGAAATCCGCCGCCGCGGACGGCATCCGGCGGAATCGATTGATTCGAGCCAGGGGGATCGCGAAGATCAGGCGCCGCGGCAATTTGAGGATGTGAAGACCTTTTCGCCGCCGGAGGCGTTCTTGCAGGAGGAATTGGCGCAAAAAATCGAGGAGGCGCTGTCCCGATTGCCGGCCCAACAACGGCTGGCGATTGTGCTCTGCCGCCAGGACGAGTTGTCTTACGAGGAAATTGCCCGCGTTCTGGGCTGCTCGGTGTCGGCGACGAAATCGCTCATTCATCGGGGGCGGGAAACGTTGAAAGCGAAGATCAAACCCTATTTGCGGAGCGGAGCGTGGGGAGAGGACGACCCGAAACTCTGCCGCTGACACGGTGTTTTTACCTATGAATATGGAAGAGCGACAATTTCAAGAAATCAAGGAGGCCGGCTGGCGCCGGGCTTTGAGCAGCGATGAGAAAGCGGCGTTGCAACGGTTTCTTGCCGCGCACCCGGAAGCGCAGGAGGCTTGGAGGGAGGAGGCGGCCTTGAACCATCTGCTGGAACGGTTGCCGGTCGCGCCTGTTTCAACAAATTTCACGGCGCGGGTTTTGCAGGCGGCGCAAGCCGCCCGGCCGCGGTCCGCGTGGCGCGACTGGTTCGCATGGTACGGATGGCTGCCCGAAGGCCGGCTGCCGCGGCTGGCGATGTGTTCCGTCATGATCGGGCTGGGTCTGTTTTCTTTCCGCGAATCCCAAGCGGGGCATCGGGCGAAAATGGCGCGGGAACTGGCCGGGGTCAGCCGCGTGGCCGCGCTCCCGTCCATGGAATGGTTGAAGGATTTTGACACGATCAACCGCATCAGCCAGGTCAAGGTGGCGGACGACGATTTGTTGGCCGCGCTGGAATAATACAAACATGCCACGAGCCGGTTTTCATTGGTCAAGTTGGGCGGCTGCCGGGATGCTGCTGGCGGTGACGTTGCCGGCAATCGAAACGTCCCCCCCGCCATCCCCCGCCGCCTCATCCGGCGCGCAGAGGTTGAGCCGCCTGTCGCCGGTGGAATTTTTCCGGGGCCTGTTGGGCATGAGCGCGGAGGAAAGAAAACGCGCGCTGGCGGGAAGATCGGCGGCGGACCAGGAGGTCATCCTGGCCAAGTTGCAGGAATACGAGTCCATGCCGAAAGCCATCCGGGAGGCGCGGCTTTGCCAGACCGAATTGCATTGGGAATTGTCTGACCTGATGAAACTGCCGCCGGCGGCGCGGTCGAACCGGTTGAAGGAAGTCTCGGCGCTTTACCGTCCGATGGTGGACGTGCTGTTGAAACAATGGGACGAAGTGCCGGCCAAAACCCAAAAGGCGCTGCTGGAACGGCAAAGTTTCATCGGCCTTTATTTGCGCATGCAGGGCGGCACGGCGGCGGCGCAACAAAAAATAATTGACAGTCTTCCGCCGGCGCGCCGCGCCCATTGGGCGGAGGAAATGAGCCGCTGGCAGGCCCTCCCCGGGCAACAGCGGGCGGACCTGTGCTCCCAATTCGAGCGGTTTTGCTCCCTGAGCGGCCCGGAACAGAAAAACACGGTCGATGCGCTTTCGGAAGCGGAAAGGCGGGAGATGGAAAATGTCCTGCAAACATTCAACCGCCTGCCTGCGGCGCAGAGAAACCAGTGCATTAATTCATTTCAAAAATTTGCCACCATGGGAGCGGACGAGCGCGCCCTGTTTTTGAAAAATGCCGCGCGCTGGGACGCCATGACATCCCGCGAACGCCAGTTGTGGCGGGAGTTGGTGCGGACTTTGCCGCCGTTGCCGCCCATGCCGCCGGATTTCCCGCCCGGATTGCCGCCGTTGCCCCCGGATGTTCCGCCTCTGCCTCCCATGCCCCCCAACGTGACGACCCCTGTCGTCGTGGCCAAGTCGCCCAACGACGCCCGATAACCGCCCCGTCCGTCGCGCGCCCGGCTTTTCAGCTTTCCTTTGATCGCATCTTCTGCTTGGCATAAGCAGAATGTTTCCGTAGGCTGGGCGGGTGACAGGTTTTCTAAGATTCGTGGGCATGCTTAACGCCGCCGTCTGGTGCGGCTCGTCCATCTTCTTGACACTGGCGCTGCCCGCCCTTTTTTCACCCGATTTGAAACGGGTGTTGTCATCGGCCGGGGTGGGTTTTGCGGCGGAAGCGATCCTGTCCCGCTATTTCATCCTGCAATATTGCTGCGGGGCGATTGCGCTGGCTCATCTCACGGCGGAATGGTTTTACTTCGGGCGTCGCTGGCCGCGGCTGGATACCGGATTGGTCGTCACCGTCCTGGCCCTCAGCCTGATCGGGGGCCTGTGGATGCAGCCGAAGATGCGGGCTTTGCATCTCGTCAAATATTACGGACGGACCGTCGAACAGCAGGCGCAAGCCGGCAGGGCGTTTGGCATCTGGCATGGGGTGTCGGAGACGGCAAATGTGGTTATCATAGGCTGTTTGATATGGTATTTTTGGCGTGCGGGCAAAATGCAGGAGTCGCCGCGTTTCGTCAGTTTCAGCAAAATGCGAGGTTGACAAAAAGTACATTATAGTCGATCACTATTGCCGAAAGTAGAAGCGTTCCTTTGCGGGCGCACGATAGAAGAAAAGGAAGAAGGTAAAGAAGTAGGTAAATATGATCTCGAACGAACGCCCATCCCCTCAAGGATACCGCTCTTACAGCGCTGGCCCCCCCAAGTTGCCTGTCAACGAAGACACGCTGAAGACCGAGAAAATCCAGATTGAGCGGAAGACATTTATTTTTACTCTGAAAGAGAATCCGCGCGGCCGGTTTTTACGCATCACCGAAGATGTGAACGGGCGCCGTGACAATGTCATAATTCCCTCCACCGGTTTGGATGATTTCCGCCGTGTGGTGGATGAAATGGCCAAGGCCTCCGCCGACATCCCGATTAAAAGCGAAGCTCCCTAGAACGCTCTGATCCGTTGATGAATTTACCGGTCGGCTGGTTGGCCGGCTGACCGGTGTTCTGTTATTTCCTGGCGCGGGCGGCGGTCTTTTTAGTCGCAACCCTTTTGGTCGCAACCCATTTCTTCGCCCGGCCTTTGCCAGCTTGAGGGGCGTCCCCCCACAAGCTCTCCAGCTTGTACTTTTCCCGCGCGTCTGAGCGCATGATGTGGACGATCACATCAAAAAAATCCAACACCTGCCACGTCGCGCCCGCCGCGCCTTCCACCCGCCGGGGACGGAGTTTATGCTTGTCCCACAGGGTGTCGGTCAGGTCACGCGCAATGGCACGCAAGTGTGGTTCGCTCGTGCCGGAGACGATGACAAAATAGTCGGTGATGCTGGAAAGCTTTCGCACGTCAAGAACGACGATGTTTTCAGCTTTCTTGTTATCCGCCACCTCGCGGCACAGGAGGGCCAGTTTCTTGGATTCCATTCTCGCCCCAAGTTAGCCCATGTTGGCCGGAAGATAAAGCTGATTATTTATTATGGCCCCGGCCACGGCGGACGGGGTCAGATTGGCGATGGACAGCCCCGCCCGGCAGCGCGCCCGGATGTCCGAGGAGGAGATGCCGCAGTGGAAGCCGCGCAAAACCCGCCCCCGCAACGGCGGTTTCAGGGGCGCAACCGTCTCGTCCGGACGCGGAATAATGACGAATTCAACCAAACGCGCCAACTCCTCCGCTTCGCGCCAGAGCGACAACTGGCCCGTCTGATCCGCCCCGATCAGGTAAAACAACTCCGCCTCCGGGAACCTTGTCCTGTACTGGCGCACGGTGTCGATGGTGTAGGAAACGCCGCCCCGCCGGATTTCCTGGTCGTCCACTTCCGCCGCAGTGTCGCCAGCCAGGGCGAGGCGGAGCAGTCGCAACCGGACGGCGGCGGGCGCGGGTAAGGAGCCGGATTTGAAAGGCGATTGCGCGGCGGGGATGAAATAAATGCGTGTCAACTGCAATTCCTCGCGCGCGGCCTGCGCCACGAGCAAATGGCCGGAGTGAACCGGATCAAACGAACCGCCAAAAAGACCTATCTTCATGTGTGAAAAAATCCCAGCACCACCGATTTATGCCCTTAAACCGCCTTTGCGCAACTCGCAAATGCGCCCGCCGCCGCCGCGATTTTCAAACCCGCCGCAGACCCGATTCGCGCTTTCGTGGAACATAAACGGATTGGCGGATTGCAGGGATTCCAGCCGCTTCCCCCGTCCTGTTTTGGCGGGTAACCTTTTTTATATGAAAACAGGGACAAAATACAGCCGGTTTTTGCCAACAGGGGGGTAGTGTCAAGATGGATTTAACGATTACTTTACAACGGTAATTATGACAGCTAGTCAAGACCGGAATGTAGGCAAGATCTCAAGCGGAATGAGATCTGGCGGGATGGTCGTGCCCGCCAATCCACCGGCCTGCGCCGTTCCCTTTGCCCGCCAGACGCGCCCCGGCTTGATTAATGCCCACTGTCCGGCGCCCGCCTTGCGCCCCAAGACCAAGGAATAGCCATGTCCGCAAAAACGCTCAACGCCTTACCCCATCCCGCCAATTCCTCGCCGCCGGAAACCGCCTTCGGTTACCCCCGTGATTTTTTGGGCAACCGTTTCGTTTACCTTGTTGTCTCCTCCCGGGCCAGAGGCCTTTCTCTCGGCGTCAATGTCAACCCGGACAAGATATGCAACTTTGACTGCGTTTATTGCGAAGTTCACCGCAATATCCAGTCCAACGACCATGAATTGGACGTTGCCACCATGGCGGCTGAATTGGAAAAGACCGTCCTGCTGGTCTGCTCCGGCCACATCAGCCAGCAGCCCCGCTACGCCCGGCTGAAACCCGATTTGCTCCAACTCCGCCATGTCGCCCTCAGCGGCGACGGCGAGCCGACTCTCGCCCCCGATTTTGCCAAAGCCGTCCAAGCGGTCATGCACATGCGCGCCCGCCGGATGCACCCGTTTTTCAAGGTGGTGCTTGCCACCAACGGCACAGGATTGGACCAGCCTCAGGTGCAGGAGGGCTTGAAATACTTTACAGCCGAGGACGAAATCTGGATCAAACTCGATGCCGGCACCCAGTCGTTCATGGACAAGATCAACCGCAGCGAAGCGCCCCTGGAGAAAGTCCTGCACAACGCCCTCATGGTGGGGCGGCAGCGGCCCATTGTCATCCAAAGCCTTTTTGCCATGATCGACGGCGAGGAGCCGCCCAAGAACGAGATTGACGAATACATCGCCCGCCTGACCGAGCTAAAAAACGCTGGCGCGGCCATTTCGCTGGTGCAGATTTATTCCGCAACCCGTCCCATTGCCAACTCCGGCTGCGGCCACATGTCCCTCAAAAGCCTGTCCGCCATCCGCCGCCGCATCTGGACCGAAGCCGCCCTGAAGGCCGAGGTTTTCTAATTGAAAGTTGACCCTCCGTCCGGTGGAATATTGACAGCGATATAAGTGTTTTCCTTATTAATACTAGCAATAATAGCCAGTATACGTTTAGGTGAATTCCTAATAGCCAAAAATTGTTGTGTGATGCTATTTTGTCTGTATGGTAACAATTTTTGAACAGTCGGCTGAACCCGAGGCGGCCAACCGCCGGGAGAACAGCGATCTGGTCGACGCGCTGGCCAAGTCGAAGATTTTTCAGGAGTATGAAAGGGCCTTTGCCGAGGCTACCGGCCTTCCCATCTCCCTCCGCCCGGTCGAGTCCTGGCAGTTGCCCAACCACGGCAAACGCAACGAAAGCCCCCTGTGCGCGCTCATGGCCGAGAAAAGCCGCGCCTGCGCCGCCTGTTTGCAAATGCAGCAAAAATTGTCCGAAGCTTCCCGTTACGAGCCTGTCACCCTTGTTTGCGAGCTTGGTTTGGTGGATACAGCCGTGCCGGTCCGTTTGGGTGAAAAATTGATTGGTTTCCTCCAAACCGGCCAGGTGCTGCGCAAAAAAGCCACCCCGTCCCAGATCAGCCATGCCGCCGAGCTTCTGGTCGAGTGGGGGGTAGACATCAGCCGGGAGCGCTTGGATGCGGCGTATGCCGGCACCAAGGTCCTGACCAATAAACAATACAATTCCATGATCAAGCTCCTGGCCATATTCGCGGAACACATTTCGCTGGTCAGCAACCAGATCGTGGTTCGCCAGCAAAACAGCGAGCCGCTCGTCATCACCCGCGCCCGGGAGTTCATCGCCGAAAATCACGAGGAGGAGATTTCCCTCGGCCAGGTGGCCCGGGCCGTCAATACCAGCACCTTTCATTTTTGCAAGATGTTCAAAAAGGCGACCGGCCTGCATTTTACCCAATACGTCTCGCGCGTCCGCACCGAAAAAGCCAAAAATCTCCTGCTCAACCCCAATCTCCGCGTCAGCGAAATTGCTTATCAGGTCGGCTTCCAATCCCTGACCCACTTTAACCGTGTGTTCAAGCGCATCACGGGCGAATCCCCCACCGCCTACCGTGAACAGTTGTTCCCGATGACCCAATAGTTTGTTTTGTGAGAATCGGCGCGCATTTTTCGTGACGCTGTCGGGTTTGCCTTGTCCATGTCAACAACGTGAAATGCCAACAACGTGAAATCTAAAATCGCCCAATGGGCGTGGCTGGGAGCCTTGAATGTGACGGTCGCTCTGGTGTCGGTTTTCGCTTTGACCCTTGACGCGCCTCGCGCCGTCGCCAGCGGGGGAACGCCCGAGTTTGACACGAGACTGGGAAAAGGTGCCATGTTGACAGTCCAAGTCGAAACCACAGACGGCAAACCGCTGCCTGATGTGGAGGTCGTGAGCGTTGACCATTCCACCGCCGCTCATTTGAAAGGCGCGAGTATTGAGGGCGGCAAAAAACGCTTTCAGACCGATGCCGAAGGACGATTCTCCCTGCCGCAGGACGGCGCGAATATTGTCCTGGTGGTGGCCAACGAAAAGGGTTTCAGTCTGGCCCAGAGCTGCGACCTGATAAAAAGTCCAACGATGGTTGTCCGTCCTTGGGGCCGCATCGAAGGCCGGCGCACAAATCGCGGTCAGCCCGTGGTGGGGCAACGTTTCAGATACCGCCTTGCCATGAGCTTCCTGGTTTCGAAAGAATTGCAGGGAATCTGGATTGGCGCCCAGCCCGTGGTGACTGATTTGGAAGGCCGGTTCGTTTTCGAGTTCGTTCCGCCCGTTGATATTCTTTTCTCGGCCATGCAGAAACGTCCTGAAAAAGGATACGGCGCACTTCAATTTTTCCAGGTCGAGCCGGGCAAAACCAACCGGATTGAGATTGCCACACAAGGACGGACGGTTGTTGGGCGCTTGGACTTGGACCCGGGATTAACCAACCGGATTGATCTCGCGTCTCAGGATTTCGGGTTCAGGCCGGATATGGACACAAGGAAGGCTGCCTTGACGCCTTCCATTGCAAAAGAATTTGATACGCCCGAAGGGAGGGCCAAATGGATGCGCGATTGGTATCACACAGATGCCGGTCGTCAACGTTTGGAAATGGGTTCCAGATCATATGGCATTGAAATTCACCCGGATGGTTCCTTCATTGCCGACCTGATTGAACCCGGCAAATATTTGATGTCCGGCGACGTTGAGCAGAATGGAAAAGAGGTGGGCGTATTAAGCGAACGTGTCGAAATCCCCCCAGCCGGAACGAATGCCGCAAATGAGCCGTTTGACATGGGAAAGATAACCATCGGAGCCGCCGTGAATGTCGGCGATGTGGCTCCAGACTTCAGCGTCATGACTCTGGATGGCAAGCCGCTCAAGCTCTCCGCGCTCCTGGGAAAATATGTCCTGCTGGATTTCTGGGCCGCATGGTGCGTGCCGTGCGTTGCTGAAACGCCAAATCTCAAGGCAACCTACGACGCTTTCGGCAAAGATAACCGTTTCGTAATGATCAGTCTGAGTCTGGATTCGGATCAAGCAGCGCCGAGGAAATTCGTCCGAGACCACGGCGTTGCCTGGACACAGGCTTTTCTGGATGACGGGTTCAATAATATCACGATGCATAATTATCGCCTCGACTCCATCCCTCGAATTTTCCTTATTGGCCCGGACGGCAAAGTATTGGCCACAGACCTGCGGGGGCCAAAAATCAAAGAAGCAGTGGCGGCCGCGTTGGCACATTGATGGCTGCCGGCTCCGGTTCGTGGTCCCGCCATGCGCCAAAAGTAACTGTTACTCGTGGAGCTGACATGTTGTGCCAAAAGGGGTGTTACCCGTTGGCTCTTGTTTTTTGTTAATAGTTCTTCGCTTTCTGGTTCTACTTCAGTTGTCAAATCTGCCCTTTGCAAACCCGGCGCATGGCTGGGCGTTCCCGGCTTGCGTCAAATGTGGTCCAGAACTGTCCAATCACTTCCGCAGTTTGTTGAGCGCCGTCGGCCTCCACGGGATTTGCGCCAAACGGCTCCGGTTGGCATTATTATATCCGACATTATTCCAATGTTGTACCAACAATTTATAGCATATGAAACCCAAATGTCCCATTATGTGCAACAAAAAGCCTGAATAATCTGGACTTTTGCGAGGATAATTAGTTCTATTAAGTCCTAACAATGAATATGGAAGGTCTGCAAAACAATTCGGCTACTCAGGGAGGAATTCCGAAACATGAGAAGCTGCGGGCCTATCTCTTAAAGGAATTAAGCGGCGGCAAGTTGAAGCCCGGCGATGCTTTGCCAACCGAGCAAGCTTTAGCCCAATCGGCTGAAGTATCGCGCAATACGGTCAGGCACGCGCTGGCGGATTTGGAGCGAAGCGGTCTGATTCGGCGGGTTCGCGGTTGCGGAACGTTCGTTCATGAATCCGCCATGGAAATACTCAAATCGGGACTGGATATCTTCGCCCTTGTTATTCCTGATTCGAGAGGCGGCTTTTATCCATCGCTGCAGCGCGGTTTTCACTCAGCCTCATCGGAACGGCATAACCAAGTCATTGTTTGCGACACGGATAACGACCTGTTTCGTCAGGCGGACGCCTTGTTACAGTTAATGGACAAAAAAATCGCGGGCATCGCGCTTGTCCCGACCACCAACCCGCCCACGCCCGCACATCAAATCCGGCCTCTGCAGGAACGGGGCATTCCCATTGTTTTTTGCCACCGCTGCATTGAGGGAATTCAGGCGCCGCTCGTCGCCTTTTCTGCCTCAGAAGTGGGGAAAATGGCCGGACGTAAAATGTCGGAAATGGGCCATCGGCGGGCGGCTTTCTTTGCCATTCAGCGCGCCGGTCTAAGCAGTCAATATGAGAATGGACTTCGCGAAGCCTTAACCGAAAGATGCGGCGAACTGCCGGCGGAATTTATTCGCTATGATAATTTTCCCAGGATGACGGACGAACATGAACAGTTTCTTAAAACAAATTTGGAGCAAGTAATTCGCAGCGAGAACCGGCCCACCGCAATTTTTTGCCCTTTTGATTCCGAAGCAGAGATGGTTTATCTGATCTTGAACCGAATGGGGGTCAAAGTGCCTCAAGAAATTTCGCTCATCAGCTTCGGCGGCACCTGGCGGGAGGGAGCGCTGACCCGGCACCTGTCTGCCGTGACGGTTGACGAAGAGGAATTAGGGCGCAACGCCGTTCGCCTGCTCGATGAGATGCGGCGCCGGGAAAGGCCTCGGACCGACATGACAAAAATCATCCTCCCTCTGAGTTGGGCAAGCGGCGAAACACTTGGGCTGGCTCCTGAAAAACAAAAGCCACGAGCCTGATATTGGCAGATCCTCAACCAGCTCATTGATTGCAGTCAGCGCTACAAGCTGGTTTCGCGGATCATTTTAATCGCCACCCTGCCATCATTAACCCGACTCCACGCGGGCCTTTCCACGGCGCACGCGAAAGTCGGGCTAAGCAACTTTGAGACTGAAGGGGCGAGTCGTAAAGTCCGGCTGCGATCCCTTGCCCACCCCGGCTCGGGCGGCGGACGCCATGCATGGATCGCCGGGAGCACGGAGTCGGGATCACGACGAGTGCTGGGCGGAGCCACTGGGCATAGCGGCTCAAACAGAAACGATTCGGGCAATTTCTGCGCAGCCAGACGATATTTCACCGCCGGCCGGCCGTCGGCAGGTTCTTTGATTAATCTTGCGATGCCTTATGCCTTGAGCCGCCAATGGGCTTGGCGCAGCACCGCATGAACCGAACCTTTCATCCGCTCATACCAGGCGGTGAGCAGCGTTCCGTCATCGAATTCCACGGTGCTGGGATAGCCCATATCCATGCCGGGGGCATCGCCGGAAATGATGAGAGGTTGGGACCAGGTGCGGCCCCAGTCGTCGCTGATCCGGGCTTGGTTGCCATATGGGACGCGGCGATAGCCATAGGTCATGAGCAGCTTGCCGCTCCGCAAACGCAGCAGGAAGGATGGTTCAAGGCCCCACACATCAATTGGGTGCGGCGCCGACCAGCTTCTTCCGCCGTCGGCGGATTCCGTTTGCAGGATTTCGCCGGGGTCGGGCTGGTTGTGGTTGCGGATGTGGACAATGACGCGGCCATCGCCTGTTTCCGCCGCGTGCAACTCATGGTATTCTTCATGATCGTCTCCGGGACGGATGGGAATGCCTGCCAGCCAGCGCCAACTCTGGCCGTCGTCGAGTGACTCGCACACGCCAACCCGATGCTCTTTCGTCCACAACTCTTTGCCCGCGTACAGCAGCCGCCCGTCGGCCAATTGAACCGGCCCGTGCGGGCTGTTAACGATGGTGGGGCAGCGTGCCGACCAGGTGATTCCACCGTCGGTTGAGCGGATTATCCACTCACCCAGTTCAGCCTGGCGCTGGCTCCGGCTAATGCGGTTGTTCGCCGCCTCCCAAGCCTCCAATTGGCTGGCTGGCCACGCGCCAGGCTCACCCGGTTTCTTGCGCCGTGCTTTGGTTAGAATTTCTTCATAACCCAGAGACGTGAAAGATGTGACCAGGAGCGATCCTTTGGCTGTCTCGAGCACGCCGGCATCGCGGTTATCAATGGGACTGTTCATCAACACTTGCGGCCAGCACCAAGTCCGGCCGCCGTCGTGGGAAACCATCAACTCGACCCGGCCGAAGGGGCAAATGTGGTCCTGGCGGCCGCCGGAACAAACAAGCAACAAATCGCCATTGCGACGCCGCGTCAGCGTTGGCCAGCCATGGTAATACTGAGGCTCCCGGCTGACGACGCGCGTCTCAAGCACCTCGATGTCCGGCCCGGCATGGGCCGCAGCCGGCAGACCCACAGCCACTGCCGTGGCGGCGAGACCGGCGGCGCGGAGGAATTCGCGGCGGTTCAGATTAGGCTCAATTTGATTATTCATGAGATGCGGGGTGATGGTCAGGGTTTTGATGATTGGGGCAGAGCCTGCCCGAAAAATCGCAGCCAGTTGCCAAAAAAAATGGCGTCAATGTCCGGCTCGCGGTAGCCGCGCCGGCCAAGGATGTCCTCCAGCTTGTGGATGTCGTAGATGGTGTCAAGGTCGCCCGGAGTTTGTTCGGTGCCGAATCCTCCATCCAAGTCGGTGCCGAGGGCGCAGTGCCGGGCATTGCCGGCAAGCTGGCAGATATGGTCGATATGATTGGCGGCGGCTGCGATGCTGACCACCGCCGGAAGGGTTTCGCCTCGTTTCCAACCGGGATAGAGCATCCAAGCGTCAAAGGCCGTGCCGATGACGGCATCGCGCTGGATTAACAGGCGGAATTGCTCGTCGCTGAATTGGCGGTCTCCCGGCACCAGGGCGCGGCAGTTGTGGTGGCTGGCCAGCACCGGCCCGGAGTAGATGTCCAGGGCCTCAAAAAACGATTGGTCTGACAGGTGGGTCACATCCAGGATCATGCCCACGCGCATGAATTCCTTGAGCAACTTGACACCGGCGGGCGGCAGCGGGCCGTCGGTCGAGGTGCCAAAAGCGTATTGACCGCGGCCATAGTGAACCGGGCCGACGGCGCGCAATCCGTCATCCCACCAAGCCTGCACCTGTGCAGGCTCGATAATCGGGTCGGCGCCCTCCATGCTCAGAATGATGCCCAACGGGGGTTTTTCCGGGGCCTTGAGCCAGGCGTCCCAATGGGCCTTTAGCTCCGCGCGAGTGGTGATGAAGCGCAGGTGGCCTTGCTGTTCGAGCAAACGATAATAGGCCAATTGCCCTTTGGCGTGGGAATAGGCGATGGCCGGATTCCGGTAATCAAGATCCGTGCGTTTGTAGCCGTTGCGCACCGGCTGGCCAAGCCCGCTGTGGGCCAGGACGGTGGCCACGCAAAGGCCGACCCGGGCGCGCCGCAATTCGGGAAGTGTCAGCGTATTGCGTCCGCGGCTCAGTTCATCGGTCATGCCCTGTTCGGACTGCCGCACCTCGGCGACGCTGGTTAGCAGGTCGCGATTGTAATAAAGGGCGCTCCACGCCAAATCCAAATGAGAATCAATCAAAGGTCGCATAATTCTGTCCTCAAGCCGCCACACATTCCGACCGCTGCCGGCCCAAGCCGTCTATGGCCAGCGTCACAATATCGCCCGCTTTAAGATACCGCGGTGGTTTCTGCCCCATTCCAACTCCTGGCGGAGTGCCTGTGGTTATGACATCCCCGGCTTCGAGCGTCATGAACTGGGAAAGATAGTGAACCAGGAAAAAAACATCAAAAATCATTTTCGAGGTGTTGCCGATTTGCATGCGCCTGCCATTGACCTCCAGTGTCAAGGGCAGTTTGAGGACATCAGACACTTCGTCGGGGGTCGCGAGCCAGGGACCCATCGGATTGAAGCTGTCGGCGGACTTGCCCTTTGTCCATTGCCCGCCGCGCTCGAGTTGGAAGCAGCGTTCGGAAACATCGTGCGAAATGCAATAGCCGGCTATGGCTTCTTTGGCCGCCGCCAGGGAATCCAGGTAGCGGGCATCCCGCCCCATGACGACGCCCAACTCCACTTCCCAGTCGGTTTTCAGGCTCCCGCGAGGAATGAGGATCGGGTCCATGGGACCACACACGGTGTTGCTGGCCTTGAGAAAGACAATCGGTTCGGCGGGCAGCGCCATGCCGGATTCGGCGGCATGATCCGAATAGTTCAAACCGATCCCGATTACCTTGCCTGGTCGCGCGACCGGCGCGGCCCAGCGGGCGCGTTCGGGCACATCCGGAAGCTGGCCGGCATTAGCCGCCAAAGTTGCCAACCGGCTCAAGCCGCCGTCCTGGAAAAAGCGGCGGTCCCAGTCGGCAAAATGCGCCGAACAATCCTTGCGTTGTCCATCCTTGGTCAGCAGACCCGGTTTTTCCGAACCGGGCTGGCCGAAGCGTATCAGTTTCATCGTGAGGCTTTCAGGGTTGAGTGTTTTGAAATGGGTTTGACGCTGCCGTTCAGTTCACGCAGCGCGTCGTCCGTGGCCTCGAGGGTGCTGTCAATGTCAGCCTCGCTGTGGGCGAAACTGATGCTGCCCTGTTTGACCGGCACGGGGAAGAAGTAGCTTCCGCGCTCGATCAAGGCTCTCCGAAAACGGCCGTCGAAGGCGAAGTTGTGATGTTCAAGAACATCCCACCAACAAGACGGCTCCTGCCCGCAGAAATAGGCGCAACTGACGCTGCCAAGGCGGCTGATGACAGCCGGGACGCCATGACGGGCAAACAATTCCCGCTGTCCGGTCTCGAGCCGCCGGCCCAGGCGTTCCAGCCTGCCATAGACATCAAGTTTCGGGTCCATCAGTTTTTTCAGGCAGGCAATGGCCGCCGCCACCGGGATGGGATGACAATTGTAAGTGCCGGCGATGAGCACATGCTTGTGCGGGTCGCTAACCGTGGCCAAGTCCATATAGTCCGCCTTGCCAGCCAGAGCAGCCAGGGGAAAACCGTTGGCCACCGCCTTGCCGTAAGTGGAAAGATCGGCGAAAACTCCCGCAATCGGCTGGTAGCCGCCGAGACTGGCGCGAAAACCGGTTTTCACTTCGTCAAAGATGAGCAGGAAACCGTAGTGATCCGCCAGCGCCCGCAATCCCTTCAGGTAGCCCGGCTTCGGCTTGACGACGCCGATGTTCTGGAGGACTGGCTCGGTGATGAGCGCGGCGATGGGGTGGCGTTTTGCGACCGCTTCCACCGCCGCCAAATCGTTAAATTCCACGGAATGGGTCAGAGCCGCTTCCTCCGGCGGTATGCCGGCGGTGATGGGCACGCGGGGGTATTCATCGCCACGAATGGCAGAGCCGCCGAGTTGCTCCCGGGTGCTCATGAGGTTTGTGGCCACGGCGTTGTGGTGGCCATTGTAACCGCCCTGCATCTTGATGATGTGGGAGCGGCCCGTCCAAGCCCGCGCCACCCGCAAAGCCTGCGCGGTCGCTTCCGAACCGGTATTGAGGAACTGCACCTTTTGAGCGTGAGGCACTGCCCGGAGAAACAATTGCGCCAGTTGCCCTTCTTCGGGTGTGGGGCCGCTGCCGTAGTTGGACAAGCCGTCCTGCATGGCCTTGGTGACGGCGGCGATTTGGTCCTCGTCGTTATGCCCGAGAATGTAAGGGGCGAAGCCGGCGTGGTAGTCAATGTATTCGTGCCCGTCCAAATCCCAGAGCCGGGAGCCTTTGGCGCGGGCAAAGGCAATGACCGGCTCGGCTTTGCGGTTGAGGGAAGCCAGGCCTCCCGGAATAAGACGGGTGTTTTCGTTCAGTAATTTCTGTGACTTGCTCCAGTTCATAAATTATTCAATGAGAGGCGCGGCCGGGCTGATGGGAGGTTCGAGTGAGCCGGTTTCGACAGCGAGGCCGGGCATGGCGGAAGGTTTGACCAGCAGCAAGAGTCCGGCGCAGAGGACCAGGCTGACACTGGCGATTTGAAAAACGCGGTTCAGTCCGGCGAAATGGGCGTCGCGCAGCACGCCGCCGGCGTAAATGGCCAGGCCCCCCACTATGCAGGCAAAACAGTTCAGCACACCATAGCCCGTCGCACGGTAACGCGAATCTGTCACCAGGCAGATTATGGGCATCATGTTGGCGTCGGTGGAGGCGCGGGCCAATCCATAAAGCACCAACCCGGCCAGAGCCAGGGCGACAATGTTTGTGTTGGCGGCCAGCAGGAGGCCCGGGGCGGCGACGCACAAACCGATGACCGGCACCAGGATGCGTCCGCGCGGGTTGGTGCGGTTCCAACGGTCGGCCAAAGCCCCGCCCAGAGGCAACCCCACCAAGACAGCCGCCTGGAGGTAACCGGTGGCCGACAAACCTGCCACGCCCTGTGCCAAATGAAAGTGCTCATTAAAATAGGTCGGCATCCAGCCGATTAACGCCCAACCCGCCAAGCCGAGCAGTCCCCAATACACCAGGGCGACAATGAAACTGCCGCGGCTGAACAGGCTCGAGAGCGCGTCCCCAAAACGCACCCCCGGTGCGGACACTTTATCCGGCAGGCGCGGCGCGTCCCGCAAGACAAGCACCAGCAGAACAGAGCAGGCCACGCCCAAGCCGCTCAAGAGATAGTAGGAGTAATTCCACCCATGATGTTCGGCCAGCCAGCCGCCCAAGCCGCCCAGACCGGCGCCGACGGTGGTTCCGCTAATCAGTATTCCCGTCGCCAGGGAACGGGTGGGGCCGGGATGGTAGTCGGCGACAAGGGCCAGAGCCGCCGGGAGAAAAAAGGCTTCGCTGATGCCCATGACCGCGCGGGCTGTCAACAAACCATGGAAAGTTGTGGAATGGCCGGTCAGCCAGGTAATCGCCGTCCAGGCAAGCATGCCCGCGATAATGACCCGGCTGCGCCCCAAGCGATCAGCCAGGAAGCCGGCAAAGGGACTCAATCCGCCATACACCCATAAAAAAATCGAGGTCAATAACCCGAACTGCGCGTCGGTCATCGGAATGGCTTCTTTGACAGAGCCGCGCATGGTGGTGAGCATGACCCTGTCAAGATAATTCAGGCAGCCCACCGTCCAGAGCAGCGCCACCACCAGCCATGCGCCGGCCAGCCATTTGGAGTTGCGTGTCATTGCAGAAGATAAAGCAGTCCGCTGGCCGCGCCAATGCGCGCATCGGCTTGAGTGTTCTCCAGCAGGCGGGTCAGCCCGGACCGTGCCTCCAGCGCGCCGCACTGGCTCAACACCGTTGCCGCCTCCATCTGTTCATGGGGTTTGCCTTTGACCAGGTAACCGGCCAACTGCCGCCTGAATTCCGCCGCACTGGCCGAATTTCTGGGGGAGTGGAGCAGCACGGCTCCGAGCAAATATGGCCGGACGGCCGAGTCCTCAGGCTCGGACTTCAATCTGTCCTTGAGTTTTTCGAGGGAGGCGGTGGAAATGGGCTGGATTCTGCCCAAGACAAAACCCGCGCGCAGGCGAGCCAGGATGTTGGTCGAGTCGAGCAAATTGGCCAGACGCGTTTCATCGCCAGCCCGCTCGGACGAATTATCGGAAAGCACCAGCAGCCAGAGCAGGTAAACCGACGTCGCCTCATCAGCAGAGGCCAGCCACTGCTTGATGGCCGGGCGCTCGGCGGGGGTCTCAAGGCCGAGCTTGGCGAGACTCTCCGCCGCATGCAGGCGGTCAGGCGACTGCAAGTCGAGCAGGTCACGGCGTATCCGCTCTTTGAAGTTTTGGCGTTCTGCGGCAGTCCCGGCGGCGCGTGCCAGAACGCGCCAGACGCCGATTCGATAGGGCGGCGCTGCCGTGTCAGCCTCCGCTTCCAGCAATTCGGCGGCCACTTGCCGCTGGCCGTGATCCAGCAGGGCGTCGGCAGCGTGGATGCGCTGCCAGCCGGTATTCGAGCGCGCTTCGCTTTCGAGCAGGTGGATGAACCGCTGGCGCTGGACGCCGGCGGATTCTTTGGTGGCGCATCCCACGACCATCGTGAGGCAACCCGCCAAGGTAAACATTATCAGGGTAATCATCTTGATCTGTTCATTAAGCTGGCACAGGTTCCAGCGTTTTGCCTTCACATGACAGTTGTCTTTCTTTATCTCTGTTGACCAAGGTTTCATATACACCCTGCCATCGTTCCCGTGCATGTTCTTAAAAGTATGCACATTGTTCATAATATCAGTTATTATTTTAACCAATCTGGATATTATTCACCTCGGCAGCCAGTGAGATTTTGCATATCATGCAAGGCAAGTCAACGAAAATAAATAAAAACGTTGCAATTTAGGAATTAGCCATATATTTTCATGTGCAGCATAAGTATGAACAACTTTAACGCCAGTGAAAGCTGCGCCACTGAAAATGGAAATCTCCAGCATAAAGCCCGCAGGGAAGTCAAACCGCTCGCGCTGGCTGTCGCCCAATTGCCCACGCCGGCGCTGGTGATTAACGCGGCGATTGTCCGGCGCAACATCGCCCGGCTGGCCAATTATGCCTCCCAACACCGCCTTGGTGTCCGGCCCCATACCAAGACCCACAAGAGCCGCCTGCTGGCAGGGCTGCAACTGAAAGCCGGAGCCATCGGCCTGACGGTGGCCAAGGCCGGCGAAGCTGAGGTGATGATGCAGGCCTGCGATGATATTTTGATGGCCTACCCGGCAGTTGACCCGGCCCGGAGCAGACGTCTGGCTGAGATCGCGCGAACCAAGACCATGCGTGTCGCCGTGGATACGCCTGCGGCCGTCCAAGCGCTGGCCTTGGCTGCGTCAACGGCGGGCAGCACGATCGGTTTGCTAGTCGAGTTGGATGTCGGAATGGGGCGGACGGGCGTGGCGTCGGCAGAAGAAACGTTGAATCTGGCCAAGCTCATCACCCGCACCAACGGTGTCCGTCTGGACGGCCTGATGTGCTACCCCGGGCATATCTGGGCGCCGGTCACTGAGCAAGGGCCGCTGCTTGCCGCAGTCGCCGCCCGGCTCCAGGAAGCCATTGACCTGTGGACAAAGCACGGTTTGGAGGCGCGGATCGTCTCCGGCGGCTCGACCCCCACGGCCTTTCAGTCCCATCTGGTGAAGCCTTACACCGAAATCCGCCCCGGCACTTATGTTTTCAATGACATGAACACCTTCCGGGGCGGCTACTGCGCTTTGGAGGACTGCGCCGCCCGCATCGTTTGCACCGTGGTGAGCGACGCGGTAAAGAACCAGGTGATCCTGGATGGCGGCACCAAGACCTTTACCAGCGATATGTGCATTTCCGCCCGCGAGAGCGGATATGGCTATCTGGTCGAATATCCCGACGCCCGCCTCACCAGGCTCAGCGAAGAGCATGGCCAAGTCGATGTTTCCCAATGTGAGAAACGCCCGAAAGTCGGCGAGCGAATCACGGTCATCCCCAACCATATCTGTCCATGCGTGAATCTTCAGGACCGGGTGTGGTGGCTGGAGGAGGATGGCGAAGTCCGGGCGATCACGGTTGATGCGCGGGGGAAACTTTCATGATAGTCGATGTTCATAGCCACGCGTGGCGCTATCCGGACGATTTTACCGATGAGTTTCGCCGGCAAGCCCGGCAGGCCCGGGCGGGCGTCGAAGTGGATTTGACTGTTCGCTACGAAATGTACCGCGCCGCCGCCCCGGCGGAGACTAAAACCATTGTCTTCGGCGGCAAGGCGAAGTTGAGCGGGCTGTGGATCGATGACCAATATATCTCGGATTACGTGGCAGCCCACGCTGACACCCTGATCGGCTTCCTCTCAGTTGATCCAACGCAAGAGGGTTGGCAATATGAAATGGAGCGGGGACATCAGGAACTTGGGTTGCGGGGAATCAAGCTCATGCCGATGTACGCCGGCTTTCGGCCGGACGACGCAATGGTGGATCCTCTCTGGCGTTACGCCACGCAACATCGCCTGCCTGTCCTGCTTCATACCGGAACGACTTTTGTGGCCCAGGCGCCATTGGATTGCACTCTGCCCCGCCACCTCGACAGGGTCGCCATTCGCTTTCCCGAGGTCAGGATCGTCATGGCCCATCTCGGCCATCCCTTCGAGGGGGAATGTATCGCCGTGATCCGCAAACATCCCAACGTATTTGCCGATATCAGCGCCCTTTTCTATCGTCCGTTTCAGCTTTACCACAGCTTGATGCTCGTCCAGGAATACGGGGTATGGGATAAAATACTTTTTGGGACTGATTATCCGTTTACTACTGTCAACTCTACAATCCAGGGGCTGCGCAACCTCAACGACCTGGCGCGGGGCACGGGGTTGCCGAAACTGAGCGAGCCAGCCATCGAGGCGATGATCCAGAGGGATGCGCTGACCCTCCTGGGGCTGGAACAGAAAGGAAGATCCTCATGAGCGTCGAGCGTGTCGGAGTCGTCGGGTTGGGGCTTTTGGGCCGGGGCATTGCGGCTTGTTTTCTGGGACATGGATTCGAGGTCGTGGCTTTTGCCCGCAATGAGCGGCGGCATGCGGAAGCGCGCCCGCAGATTACGCAGATGATTGGCGAGTTGGTTGATCAGGCAGGATTTGACGCGCGGCTGCGAACCGATTGGGCCGCCCGCTACCTGCCGGCGACGGACCTCGCGGCTCTGCGCGGTTGTTCGTTCGTGGTGGAGAGTGTCGTGGAAGATTTGGCAACCAAACGCGAGGTTTATGACAGTATCGAGTCGCAGGTAAGCCCGGAAACGGTCATTGCCAGCAACAGTTCCGCTCTTCCCATCAGCTTGTTGCAACAAGGACGGAAGCATCCGGAGCGGTTTCTGGGCATGCACTGGGCTGAACCGGCGCACGCGACCCGTTTTCTGGAACTCATAGCTAGCGGGCAAACCTCCGAAGCGGCCCTGCAAACGGCCGTCGCTGTCGCCCGGCGGCTGGGCAAGGACCCCGGTATTTGCCGCAAAGAAATGCCCGGCTTCATTGTCAACCGCATCGGCTACGCAATGTATCGCGAGGCGCTGCACCTGTTGGAAGCCGGGGTGGCCGATGCCGAGACCATCGACCGATCAATGCGCAATGCTCTGGGACTATGGGCCTCGGTCTGCGGCCCGTTCCGCTGGATGGATTTGACAGGCGGCCCCGAACTTTATGCCAAAGCGATGGCGCCGGTGTTACCCACGCTGAGCAATGCCGGCCAACCGCCGGCCCTGCTGCGGAAACTGGCCGATGGCGGGGCGCGAGGCATCGTCAATGGCCGGGGGTTTTTCAATTACACCCCCGAGGAGGCGTTGCAATGGGAGGAACTTTATCGCCGGCACGCCTGGCGGGTCACGCAGTTGCAAAACGAGTATTTCCCCATGCATAAAGAACCGTTGCCCCCATCCGAACGCGAGCAGAAGCTCGAGTCTCTCGGCTACCCAATGAGCCGCCAGACACCCGAAGGCCAACTGGTTGACAACGTTGCCGTCGCCGGCAACATGGCTTATGCTTCGGGCCAGGTCCCTTTCGACGGCGACAAGCTTCTTGCCATCGGCAAAGTTCCCTCCCAGGTAAGCGTTGAGGAAGCCACGCGAGCGGCCGCGCTGTGCGCCGCGAACGTGCTGCGGGCGGTCCGCGCCAAGCTTGGCTCGCTCGAACGTATTGAGCGCGTCGTCCGTCTGACCGGTTATGTCAACGCCGACCCGGAGTTCACCGGCGCGCACCTTGTCCTGAACGGCGCCTCGCAGTTGGTGCGCGATGTGTTCGGCGGGCAGGGACGGCACGCCCGCACCGCCCTGGGTCTGGCCCAGTTGCCGCTGGGGGCAAGCGTCGAAGTTGAAATGATTTTCCAATTGAAATAGTAAATTAATTAATCATTATGCGTTTCAGCCGAATCAAAACTAAGTTGAGCCGGAACGAACCGGCTCTCATCACCACGCTCCACTACATCGACCCGACCCTCTATGAGATGACCAGTCTCATGGGCTTCGACGGAATTTGGATGGACCTGGAGCACCACCATTACAGCGTCGAGACCGCCGCGAACCTGATGCGGGCGGCGCGCGTGGGCACTTCAGACATCATCGCGCGTCCGGCCAAGGGGGAATATATGCGCATGGATCGGCTGCTGGAGGCCGGGGCGCAAGGCATTATGTACCCGCGTTGCGAAAGCGCGGCGGAGGCGGCGGAGGTTGTGCGCTGGGCCAAGTTTGCGCCCATGGGTGAACGAGGGGTGGACAGTGCCAATGCGGATTCGCCGTATTGTTCGGCGCCCATTGACGAATATTTAAAATTTGCCAACGAAAACACCCTGGTTATTGTCCAGATTGAATCACCGAGGGCAATCAAAGTGGTCGAGGACATCGCCAAGGTGCCGGGGGTTGACATACTGATGCTGGGGCCAGGCGACTTGAGCGTGCTGTCGGGGGTGCCTTATCAATTCACGCATCCCATAATACTGGAGGCGCGCCGCCGCGTGGCTGCCGCCGCCAAAGCAGCCGGCATTCACTGGGGCACCGTCAGCTCGGGCCCCGCTCACACCAGCGAGTTGATGGAGATGGGGGCGCGTTTCATTTGCCACAATGCTGACATCGTCATTATGAAAAACGGTTTGGAGCAAATCCAGGCGCAGTACGCGCCGCTCGGGTTCACCTTCGAGAACCGCCTTGCCGCGATGGCCGCCGACCTGAAAAATGGCGGCCCGGCCAAGCCGGCCAAGTCCGTTCCCGCCAAAGGGGGCCGCCTTGGCTCCAACGGCAGCGTGAAAGCTCCCAAACTGGCGGCCCACTGAGATCCATGAGCAATCGCAAATCAGTCTTGATCGTTGGGGTCGGTTCGATTGGCGAGCGCCACCTGCGCTGCTTCGGAGCCACAGGCAGGGCGGAAATGTCCTTTTGCGAGGTCAACCCCGCGCTGCGCCAAACCGTGGCCCAACGCTACGGGACGAAGCGCGTCTTCGGCCGTTTGGAGGAGGCGCTGGCGGAACGGCCGGCAGCGGTGGTGATTTGCACGCCGGCCCACCTGCACGTTCCCCTGGCCATTGCCGCCGCCAACGCCGGAGCGCACTTGCTGATTGAAAAGCCGCTCAGCACAAGTCTTGAGGGCATTGACACGCTGCAAGAGACGGCGGCAAAGCACGCGCTGAAGGTTGCCGTGGCTTATGTTTATCGCGCGCATCCCGCGCTGACCGCGATGCGCGAGGCTGTTCGAAGCGGGCGTTTCGGGGAGCCGGTGCAAATTATTGCCGACTTTGGGCAGCACTTTCCCCACTACCGGCCGGCCTACCGCGACACGTATTACAAGGATCGCGCCACCGGCGGCGGCGCAGTCCAGGACGCCCTCACTCACGCCCTGAATGCCGGCGAGTGGCTGGTGGAACCCATCACCCGCCTCGTGGCTGATCTCGGCCATAAAGTGCTGGAGGGCGTCACTGTCGAGGACACTGTTCATGTGCTGACCCGGCATGGAGGGGTGATGGGGTGCTTCCATCTCAACCAGCACCAGGCCCCCAACGAATCTAGTTTGACAGTCATTTGTCAGCGCGGCACGGCGCGGTTTGAATACCATCGCAGCCGCTGGCGCTGGCTTACCGAACCGGGACAAGAGTGGCATGACGAAGACGCCATCCCCTTGGAACGGGATACTCTTTTCGTCAAGCAAGCGGAGTCCTTTCTTGACGTTCTTGATGGCCGCCGCCCGCCGCTCTGCACGCTCGACGAAGCGGTTCAAACCTTGCGGGTGAATCTGGCCATCCTTGAATCCGCCGCGAGCGGCAGTTGGCAGGTCATTTCCAATGGAGGCCGCCCGTGAGTGAAAAATCCCCGCCCGCCGCCCAACAGCTTTTCGATCTGAGCGGCCGCGTCTCGCTGATCACCGGCGCGAGCGGCCATCTGGGGCGGGCCATGGCTTCGGCGCTGGCCGAGGCCGGCAGCCGGGTCATTGTCGCAAGCCGGACGCTTGACAAGGCCCGGGAGCTGGCCGGCAGTCTCGGCGGCGCGGAGCAAGGGAAACATCTGTCCGTCGTGATTGACCACATGGACCAGGCCTCGATTGAGCGCGGTTTTGCCGATGCGATTGAAAAATCCGGGCGTATTGACGTGCTGGTCAATAATGGACACGAGCCGCTGGGGGCTGATTGGAAGGACGTTACCGGGGAGCAGTTCACGAGGCAACTGGCCAACTTGACCGGCTACTTCCTCCTGGCCAGGCTGACGCGCGCCAATGCGGTGGCGCGGCATGCACAGGCAAGCATCATCATGCTGGGTTCGATGTACGGGCAGGTCGCCTCTTATCCGGAGGCCTACGAAGGGCTTGGCCCGGCCAGTCCGGCAGCCTATCAGGCACTCAAGGGCGGGGTCATCCAACTGACCCGGCATCTGGCGGTCTATTGGGCCGGGGATGGCGTGCGAGTCAATTGTATCAGCCCGGGACCTTTTCCTGCGCCGGGAGCTTTGCCTAAGTTGATCGAGCGGTTGGAGGCTCGTTCCCCCATGCACCGCATGGGCCGGCCGCATGAAATCAAGGGCGCCATTGTGTTTCTCGCCTCCGACGCCAGCAGCTACGTCACCGGGCACAATCTGGCCGTTGACGGCGGTTGGACAGCTTGGTGATATGGAAAAAATATCGCGCGAAATGGGCCGGTGTTCGCGCCGGTTCCAGCACGCCGAAGGCTGGCGCCGTCATCTGCATTGATATAACGACACGATTTACCGTAAGCGTCACGCCTGGCACCACTATTCAACCGCAAGATAGGCGTCATAGTATTC